>DATIFO010000046.1:0-8116 GCA_035455275.1 Methylomirabilis sp. (SeqCode)
GGCCAGTGGGTATTGCCCGGCAGAGACAGTCGGGCGCGGACGAAGTCGCCGTCGCTGGAGACCTCCTCGTCCGTGTCAGGGGTACCGAGGGTGAGGATGTCGGGGGGGTCGTGGAGCGCCCACTGCACCCCGAGGAACAGGCAGAACAAGCAAATGATGCACCGGGCCCACTGCTTCATCTTCCCCTCGAGCCTCGCTAGGTCGCGTGACTTCCAGCGGATTTGATGGATTTCCAGGATGTGGTGCAAAGGGCATTCCACCTCGCGAGTGGCCCGCGGGCGGGTCCCTCGCTCGCTAACTCAGCGATTTGTCAGGAGAGCCTTCCGTGGCCGGAGCGAGATATGCGCGGCGACCGCCGCCTGGGCAGTGAACTGAGAAAGCCGGACAGGTGCATCGGAGCCATCCCTCTCATTTTGAGACGGGGGACCGACGGCGACGGCGGCAAATGACTCAAAATGAGAAGATCGCACCGGCCGGGCATGGAGCCAGGCTGACTGTTGATCTCCAGAAGAATTAGCGGGGAGGTTCCGGTCGGCGATCTCCTGCGGACGGCCGGCGCGAGGCCAGTTCTGAGGTTCTCGCTTGAACGATCCGGCTTAGGGGCTTATAAAACGACGACGGGCGGCCGCGCTTGGGGAGGGAAATGCCGACGGCAGGTCCCGGTGATGAGCGCGCCGCGGTCAAGACGGCGCCCCGTGCCAGGTACCAGCCGGCGATCTTCCAGCGGCCCCCCGGACCCGATCGGCCCGATGAATCCGAGGCGTGTCACCTCCAAACCCGATGGCCGTGGCTCCCGCGGCGTCGGCGTACACCGCGAAGGAGACGGCGAATGGCAGAGCCCGCGTTCTCCCTATCCCCCGGGAAGCCTGACGGAAGCCCTTGGCCGCACCGGTTAGCCTGGGTGACGGCCGGCGCGACGTTCATCCTGATCCTGGTGGGTGGACTGGTCACCAACACGGACTCGGGTCTGGCGGTGCCGGACTGGCCGACCACCTTCGGCTACAACATGTTCCTGTACCCCTGGTCGCGGATGGTCGGGGGGATCCTGTATGAGCACAGCCACCGGCTCATCGGGTCGGTTGTCGGACTCCTGACCGTGAGCCTGGTCGTGGTCACCTGGGCCGTGGAGCCTCGGCGGTGGCTTCGCGGGTTGGCCGGCGCCGCGCTCGGCGCCGTGGTCCTTCAGGGCGTCCTGGGCGGGTTGCGCGTCGTCCTGCTGGAGGAGACCCTCGCCATCCTCCACGGGATCGTCGCGCAGGCCTTCTTCGGGTTTGTGGCCAGCCTGGTCCTGTTCACTTCCCGGGAATGGGGCCAGCCTGCCGTCCCGGTGCAGGGCCGGGACGCCGTTGTCCTGCGCTGGCTGAGCCGCCTGACCACCCTGGCCATCTTCCTCCAGATCGTGTTCGGTGCGCTGCTCACGCACCTTGGGATGAGGCTCGACGCGCACCTCACCTGTGCCGCGCTGATCGCCGTCCTGGTGCCCCTGGCCGCCGTCCGGGTATGGAGGGAGCATCCGGCGGATCGGCGATTGACCCGGCCGGCCGGCACCCTCTGCGGGCTGTTGGTCCTGCAGCTCCTCCTGGGCCTGGGAACGTACCTGGCCGAGTTCACCGGGGTCCTGCTCCCCCTGGCGCCGTTGTCCATGCTGGCCCTTCCCATCAGCCACCGGCTCACGGGGGGATTGATGCTCGTGACCAGCCTCGTGCTGACCCTGCGCCTGGAACGGGCGCTGGGAGCGCAGGCGCCGGTGCCAGACCGCGGGTCGGTCTCGGGGCGGGTGCCGGCATGACCCTCCAGGTGGCGACGGCCCACCCCTGGCAGGCGAGGGCGCGGCGAGTGACGGCGGATTATCTCGTTCTGACCAAGCCGCGGGTGGTTCTGATGGTCCTGGTCACCACGGCGGTGGGGTTCTACCTCGGGTCTTCGGGACCGGTGAACGCCCTTCGCCTCCTGCACGCCCTGGTGGGGACGGCGCTGGCGGCTGCGGGGACCATCGCGCTGAATCAATTCCTCGAGCGGGATGGGGACGCCCTGATGGAGCGTACACGGCGTCGGCCGCTGCCCGACGGGCGGATGGATCCGGCCCAGGCGCTGACGTTCGGGACGGGCATCACACTCGGTGGGATCCTGTACCTGCTCCTCGTCGTGGATTCACTCACGGCGCTCTTGACGGCGGTCACCGCGGGGAGTTACCTGCTCCTGTACACACCGCTCAAGCGGAAGACCGCGCTGTGCAGCCTCCCGGGGGCGGTCTCCGGCGCCCTGCCGCCGATGGCCGGGTGGGTCGCGGCCTGCGGGGAGTTCGGGTATGGCGCCTGGGTCCTGTTCGCCATCCTGTTCCTCTGGCAGATCCCCCATTCGCTGGCCATCGCCTGGATCTATCGGACGGATTACGCCCGGGCAGGCATCCGGCTGTTGCCCGTGATTGAGCCCGACGGGTCGAGCACCGGCCGGCAGGTGGTGAGCTACGCGCTGGCGCTCCTGACGGTCGGTCTCATGCCCACGCTCGTCGGGCTCACCGGACCGCTGTACTTCTCCGGCGCCCTGATCCTGGGTACTGGCCTCCTCACCTGCGGCGTGATCCTTGCGGTCTGCCGATCGGTCGCGGACGCCCGGCGCCTCCTGTATGCATCCCTCGTATATCTCCCGGTGCTCCTCGTCTTGATGGCGCTGGACAAGGCGCGATTTTAGGTGGCGAGGGTGATCCCGCAAGTGGAAGACCAAGGTGGCGGTGGGGACGATGCGAGAGACTGACCGGAGCAGGCTGGTCGCCGATGCGGCACGCTTGGGCGCGGCCCCCCGCGGGATGCGTGTCCCGGCCGTCGAGGTGGAGGACCTCCGCCACGTGTACGGGATCCGGGAGGCGCTGGCCGGCGTCACCCTGACCGTGTTCCGGGGAGAGATCTTCGGCCTGCTGGGGCCGAACGGCGGGGGCAAGACCACCCTCTTCAAGATCCTCTGCACCCTCATGCCGGTCACCCAAGGGAGGGTGCGTCTGCTCGGTCACGACCTCGGCCAAGAGTCGAACGCCGTGAGAAGGCGGCTGGGTGTGGTCTTCCAGCGCCCCAGCCTGGATCCGAAGCTCACGGTCCTGGAGAACCTCCGGCACCACGGACACCTTTACGGCTTGCGGGGCGAGGCGCTCCGGACTCGGGCGCAAGCCATGCTGGATCGGCTGGGACTCCCCGATCGGGCGCGCGACCGGGTGGAGACCCTCTCCGGGGGTCTGCAGCGACGGACCGAGCTGGCCAAGGCGCTGATGCACCAGCCGGAGCTGCTTCTCCTGGACGAGCCGAGCACAGGTCTCGACCCAGGCGCCCGCCGGGTTTTCACCCGCTACCTCGGCCAGCTTCGAGAACAGGACGGCGTCACGGTGCTCCTGACGACCCACATCCTGGACGAGGCCGAGCGCTGCGACCGGGTGGGAATCCTGCACCATGGCAAGCTGGTGGCTCTGGGGACGCCGGATGAGCTGAAGAGCCAGGTGGGAGGCGACGTCGTCGTGATCCACTCCCACAACACCGAGGAGCTGCAGACGAAGCTACGCGAGCGGTTCGGCCACGAGCTGGCCCTGGTGGACGGGAACCTGCGTCTGGAGCTTCCCCGCGGGCACGAGTTCGTGCGGGAGGTGGTGGAGGCATTTCCGCGTGATGTCGAGTCCGTCACCTTCGGGAAGCCGACCCTGGAAGATGTCTTCATCCACCTCACCGGCCATCGCCTATGGGGTGAAGATGAGGCCAGAGGGGAGGAGTGATGCAGGCCCTCATCCTGCCGGTGATGACACTCTGGTGGCGCGAGATCGTGCGGTTCTGCCGCCAGCGGAGCCGACTGACCGGCGCGTTCCTGCAGCCCCTGGTCTTCTGGCTCCTCCTCGGCGGGGGGCTCCGCGCCTCGTTCCAGCCGCCCGGGACCCTTCCCGGCACGAGCTACGTGGAGTACATCTATCCCGGGATCATCGCCATGGTGCTGCTGTTCACCGCCATCTTCGCCACCATCTCCGTGGTGGAGGACCGCCAGCAGGGCTTCTTGCAGGGGGTGCTGGTGGCGCCCGTTCCCCGGTCCAGCATCGTCCTGGGGCAGGCGGTCGGCTGCACCGCGCTGGCGGTGATGCAGGGCGTGATCTTCCTGCTGCTCGCCCCCCTGGCCGGGATCTCGCTCAGCCTGGCCTCCGTCGTCTGGGTGACGGTCGTGATGGCGCTGGTGGCATTCGGGTTGAGCAGTCTGGGGCTGCTCATCGCGTGGCGCCTGGACTCAACGCAAGGCTTCCATGCCATCATGAACCTGATCCTGCTCCCCATGTGGGTGCTCTCCGGCGCGTTCTTCCCCGCGGCAGGGCTGCCGATCTGGGTCGAGTGGACGATGCGGCTGAATCCGTTGACATACGGCATGGCGGCCCTCCGACGCTGTCTCTACCTGGGAAACCCTGCCGCCGCCGGTGAGGTGCCTGGCCTGGCGTTGGCGGTGGGCGTGACCGTCGCCTTCTGCATCGCATCCTTCGTCGCGGCCGTCATCGCGACGCGGGGCAGGGCGGCGTGACCGAGACACGTTCAACGTTCAACGTCAAACGCAGCACGTGATGGTGATGACATGATCAGCGGAGCGACTTGGATCCTGTGGGTGCACCTCCTGGCCGTCGCGCTCTGGCTTGGAGGGGACGCGGTGTTGCTCGGGGCGGTCCTTCCAGGGGCGGGGAAGGAGGCGTCCGCGGCGGTGGCCCGGCGGGCACACTTCCTCACCTCGCGGGCCATGGAGGTCCTGGTCATCACCGGTGTCCTCAACGTCCTGCTCAGGGGACTGGCCGGTCAGATGGTGTTCAGCCGAGGGTTCTACGCCATGCTGACCGTCAAGATGGCGCTGCTGCTCGGGATGGCTGGCCTGCAAATCTGGATGGGTCTCGTCTGGAAGCGTCAGGATGTGGATATCCTCGCCGCCTCTCGCAAGGCCCGCGTCGGCCTTGGCATTCAACTCCTCCTCGGTGCCGTCGCAGTCCTCCTGGGAATGGGCCTTCGCATGGCATGACCGTCTTCGGGTTGGCTGGCCATCTCCCGCACCGAACCGGACCCGCGTATTCTTGGCCCTTCCACTCCGTGTCATCGGACCTTCAGACACGTCATTCCTGAGTCTTCGCCCCCCCAATTTTTCCCTTGACACTCCAATATGTTGGGCATATAAAACAATCCCACGCTAGGGTATGGACCAATCAGATGTTTGGCTCTAATCACGTTAGCCCGGAAACGCTTCCCATCTTAAGGAGTCGCAGGGACAAGTTCCGGCGGTTCCAGGCCGCCGAACTCATGAGCAATTTGCCGCGGTCCATTTCCTGGTGCTGTTGAGAGGGGGCGGATCCCACGCCACGGCGTGGGACATGGGACGTCGGGGCTGTCTTTGCCGAGGCGGAATCCTCGGGCAATCTCCAGGGAGGTTTCTTCGATGAAAGAGCTCGCCCGACCGTTGACGCGTGGCCAGTGGTCAGAATCCGCGATGCGGGTGCTGCGAGAGCGCTACCTGGACCGCTCCAGGAGATTCCTCTACGACGAGCCAACGGGCGGCGGGCAGGCGGGTGAGTGGGTTGGCGAGAGCCCCGAGGACATGTGCTGGCGCGTGGCCAGCGCGATCGCGGCCGCCGAGGCGACCTGGGGCAAGACAGCCGAGCAGATCCACGAGGTCGCCAGTCAGTTCTACGAACTGATCGTGGATGGGCTCTTCATGCCGAACTCCCCGACCCTGATGAACGCCGGGAAGGACAACGGCCTCCAGTACTCGGCCTGTTTCGTCCTGCCCGTCGGGGATTCCATGGATGATATCTTCGAGGCGGTGAAGCGTGCCGCCATCATCCACAAGAGCGGCGGCGGCACGGGCTTCGCCTTCTCGCGGCTGCGCCCCAAGGACACCGAGGTGAAATCGACCGGTGGCAAGGCCAGCGGTCCGGTGAGCTTCCTGCGCGTGTTCAATGGCGCCACCGAGGCCGTGAAGCAGGGCGGAACCCGACGCGGTGCCAACATGGGCATCCTGAGGGTGGACCACCCGGATGTCCTGGAATTCATCAACTGCAAACTGGACGGGAGCATCGCCAACTTCAACATCTCGGTGGCCGCCACGGACGCCTTCATGCAGGCCCTTGCGCTGGATGGTGAATACGACCTCGTCGACCCCCACACCCATCAGCCGACGGGACGGCTTCGCGCGCGGGAGGTGTTTGACGCCATCGTGCAGGCGGCCTGGCGCACGGGCGACCCTGGCCTGGTGTTCATCGACCGGGTGAACAATAGCCCCGCCAATCCGGTGCCGGAGATGGAGACGATCGAGGCCACCAACCCCTGCGGCGAGCAGCCGCTGGCCCCCAACGACGCCTGCAACCTGGGCTCCATCAACCTGGACAAGTTCGCCCGGGCGGATGACCCCACGGCCCCCATCGCCTGGGATGAGCTGGAGCGGGCGATCCGCCTCTCCGTGCGTTTCCTGGATGACGTGATCCAGGTGAACCCGTACCCGCTGCCGGAGATTCTGGACGAGGTGCACAGGAACCGCCGGATCGGTCTGGGAATCATGGGCTGGGCCGACATGCTGATCCAGCTCGGAATCCCCTATGACAGCCAGGAGGCCCTGGACCTGGCCGACAAGGTGATGGAGTTCATCACCATGATTGGCCGGGACGAATCGGCCAGGCTGGCGGAGGAGCGGGGGCCGTTCCCGAACTGGTCGAGGAGCATCTATCGTGATGGCCGGCCGGTGCGAAACTCCACCGTGACCACCATCGCTCCCACGGGGACCATCAGCATCATCGCCGGCTGCTCGTCGGGGATCGAGCCGCTCTTCGCCATCGCCTTCAGCCACATCGTGGGTGACCGGCACCTGACCTTCGTCAATCCCCACTTCGAGACCGTGGCGAAGCAGCGGGGCTTCTACAGCCCGGAGCTGATGGAGAAGGTTGCCAAGCACGGAACCCTCCACGGCATCGGCGAGATCCCGGAAGACGTGCGGAAGGTCTTCGTCACCGCCCACGAGATCGTGCCGGAATGGCACGTCCGGATGCAGGCCGCCTTCCAGAAGCACACGGACAACGGGGTCTCCAAGACGATCAACCTGCCGAATACGGCCACGGTCGAGGACGTCGCCCAGGCCTACCGGCTGGCCTACGATCTCGACTGCCTGGGCATCACGGTGTTCCGGGACGGGTGCAAGTCCGCTCACGGCGGGCAGGTGCTGCACGTGGGCACCGCCGCCGAAGCGGGCTCGGAGGGGAAGGGGAAAATGGCAGCGGAAGGGACCGCACAGGTAAAGGTCGCGACCACGGTGAAGCCGCGCCCCCGGACGCTCAAGGGGGTGACCTACCGGATCGATACCCCGCTCGGCACGGGCTACGTGCACGTCAACCAGGGCAGCTCGGGAGAGCCCTTCGAGATCTTCCTCAACGTGGGCAAGGCCGGAAGCGATGTCCAGGCGGACGCCGAGGCGCTGGGTCGCCTGATCTCGCTCATCCTGCGCATGCCCTCGCCGCTGTCGCCACGCGACCGCGTGCATCAGATCGTCAAGCAGCTCGACCGCATCGGCGGCCGGCGGGATGCGGGGCTGGGTGCCGCCCGGGTGCGCTCGATCCCGGATGCCGTGGCGCAGGTCCTGGCAGAGCACGTGGGCCTGCGCGAGCCCGGGGAAGAGCACGTCCGCGAGGCGCGCGAGGGACGGATGAAGGCCACCGACATGTGCCCCGATTGCCAGAACTTCACCCTGGTCTTCGAGGAAGGCTGCCAGAAGTGCCACGCCTGCGGGTTCAGCGAATGTTAAGTTAAGGGCCGGGCCGGGAGCTGGGCGGGGATCTGGCGGGCGGGCTGCCTTGAGGTGACACGGCGGCGAATTTCACGAGCCACGGGGCGATCAGAAATCTGAAGCCAGACCGATGAAGGCGCCGTTGCTGGCGCGAACGATGTCGTCCCGGCTCGTCGCGGCGGTGAGGGGCGCCTGGCTTCCCCCATCCTTGCCCATGCTGTACAGATCGTAATCGGAATTCAGGGGCACCAGGAACCGGTCCTTCCGGACATGCCCGGGGATGGCCGTAGCGATGACCAGGTATCGGTAAGTGTTCCCCCACGGATCGCGCATGGCGCCACGCCCCAGGGTG
>DATIFO010000047.1:0-19358 GCA_035455275.1 Methylomirabilis sp. (SeqCode)
GAGGTCGACGACAAAGATCTCCCCGGCCTCATCCTCGCCGAATGACGAGATGCTCATGGGGGTGTCCAGGAGGAGCGTCTGCGTCCCCCCGGCCGCCGCCGGGAGCAGTTGAAAGATCTCCCCCGTGCAGAAGTCCGCGTAGACGTAGGCTCCATCCGGCAAGCTCGATCGTGTCCCACGGTACACGTACCCACCGGTGACGGAGCAGCGTCCAGCCGCGTGGTCGTACTCGGCGATGGGAGGGGTAAAGCTGCCGACGCCGCACAGCGCGGGATCGTTAATTGTGCAGAGGGTGCCTTCGAAGACGCGCCAGCCGTAATTGCCCCCGCGCGTGACGATGTCGATCTCCTCCCGAGCGTCCTGTCCCACGTCTCCGACGAAGAGCTGACCCGTCGTCCGATCGAACGAGAATCGAAACGGGTTTCGCATGCCCACCGCGAAGATCTCATCCCGGCCGGGAATGCCTCCCAAGAATGGATTGTCCGGCGGTGATGAGTAAGGCAGCCCAACGCTCGGCGCATCGACGTCTATCCGCAGGATCTTGCCCAGGAGGTCGTCGATGTTCTGCGCGTGGTTGTCGGGATCATTGGCGTTGCCGCCGTCGCCCATGCCGATGTAGAGGAGGCCGTCCGGGCCGAACTCGACCATCCCTCCATTGTGATTGTCAAACGGCTGCAGGATCACCAGCAGCACGGCTTCCGCCAGGTCGGCGACATTGGGGTTGGCGGCGGAAACGTGGTATTCCGCTATCACGGTCGCCCCATCGGTCTGGCGTGTGTAGTCGACGAAGAACCGCCCGTTGGCCGTGTAGTCCGGATGGAACGCCAAGCCGAGGAGGCCTCGCTCACCGCCGGACAGCACCCGCGCCGTGATATCCAGGAAGACCGTCGGCGTCGCCGCCCCCGGCTGGAGTACCTTGATCATGCCTCCCTGTTCGACGACAAAGATCCGGTTGCTGCCGTCACGGGCGTTGGTGACAAACAGCGGTCTGGTGAGCCCGGTCAGCACCGGCTCGAGCTGGATGGCCGACAGTGCTGGACGGCTGATCAGCAGGGCTGCCAACACAGTCAGTCTGCCGATTGGGAGCGTACGCATGACCTGCTCTTTTTCGGCTGGAAGACATTCTGGCGAGACCCCGGCATCGCCCCGCACGGAACGGGGGCGCGCCCGGAGGTTCAAGAAGCGCCCCGGGCGTGAAGGCCGTCGCTCGCCTACTCCATCGTGACGAACACCTCGGCCCGCTCTTCCGCCGGAACAGGATAAGGATTCCGCATGATCATCCGTGCGCAGGTGTTCCACCGAAGGACCGCGTCATCATTCCCCTGGGGGCGGATGGCCCCGGCCTTCTCGTAAAGCCCCATGGCCTCCCGCAGCCAGTGGTGGGCGATGACCCCCGAGCCCGTTGCGCCGTGGCTGAGCTGGGCCTCGGCCCGTCGTTCGCAGATGATCCCCCTGTAATACGCCCGCTCGTACTCGGAGTGAAGTCTCGGAATGACCTCCTGCGCTCGCTTGAAGAGGCCCGCGGAGCCCAGCCCGAACTGGTCGGTCAGCGCCAGCAGCAGCATGACGAGTGCCTGCTGGTTCTCCGGCTCGATCTGCAGGATGTCGAGGCAGATGCTCTCGGCCTGCCAGGGCTCGTTCAGCAACCGGTACCGCTCCACCTTCTCCAGGGCTCTCGGGATGGATTCCTGGGATATGGACTTGAGCTCCAACATGATTCCCTCCTCTCTCCACGCACGCGCGGGAGTGCTAGGGGGCGGGTCACAGGTGGTAGGCGGCGAGGACGCTGCCGATCAGCGCGGCGCCATCGCAGAGCCCGGCGATGATTCCGAAGAGGCGCTTCAACTGCAGGCCGTCATAGAGCGTGTACCGGAAGCGGTGGCCCCAGTGGAACAGGGGGAGCGCGATGAGCGCCAAGAGGTACAGCCGCAGTGGCCGGGAAGCACGATCCAGGCGCATGACGTCTTCCCAATAGTCCTGGTAGTTACGCTTGAAACTTCAAATGTGAATTTATGGGGAGTGCCGGCGACTGTCAAGCAGAAACCGGATATTGACAGTCCGTCTTCATTGAAGCCATGCACACACATTTGCATCCACCTCCGGGCCAACAATCATCCGTGGGCGCCTTGCTGCAGACACCCGGATGGACAGGTCCAGGCTCTCCCCCACCGTTCGCTGCGACTTGACCATCCCAAGATATCGAATTACGCTCAGTGTGCACACGAGCGCAGGGATGGGTCGATCGGCAGGTGGTCCGTGGTTTCCCGCGAGGAGGCTGGGCGCATGGCGACACGCATCGAGACCGATAGCATGGGGGCCATCGAGATACCTGCGGACCGCTACTGGGGGGCGCAGACCCAGCGATCACTCCAGCACTTCCGGATCGGGGGCGATCACCTCCCGCAGGAAATGATCCGGGCCTTCGGCATCCTCAAGAAGGCCTGCGCCTTGGTCAACCATGACCTGGGGCTCCTTCCGGCCGAGAAGGCCGGGGCCATTGCCCGTGCTGCGGACGAGGTGATCGACGGGTGGCTCGACGACCACTTCCCGCTGGTGGTCTGGCAGACCGGGAGCGGCACCCAGACCAACATGAACGCCAACGAGGTCATCGCCAACCGGGCCATCGAGTTGCTGGACGGGGAGCGCGGCTCGAAAAAACCGATCCACCCCAACGACGACGTCAACAAGAGCCAGTCCTCCAACGACACCTTCCCCACGGCCATGCACATCGCCGCGGTGGAGCAGATCCGGAAGCGGCTCCTGCCGGCCGTAGGCGGGCTCCGGGGCACGCTGCACCGGAAGGCTCAGGCGTTTGCTGACATCGTCAAGATCGGACGGACGCACCTCCAGGATGCGGTGCCGCTCACCCTCGGACAGGAGATCTCCGGCTGGGCGAGCCAGCTCGATCACGCCCTCCGGCACACCGATGCCAGCCTGCCGCATCTGTACGAGTTGGCCATCGGAGGGACGGCGGTAGGAACCGGGTTGAACGCCCATCCGGAGTTCGCCGAGCGGGTGGCCGGGAAGATCGCCGAGCTGACCGGGCACCCGTTCGTGTCGGCCCCGAACAAGTTCCAAGCGCTGGCTGCCCACGACGCCTTGGTGGCGACCCACGGTGCGCTCAAGACCTTGGCGGCGAGCCTCATGAAGATCGCCAACGATGTCCGGTGGCTGGCCTCGGGGCCGCGCTGCGGGATCGGCGAGATCACGATCCCGGAGAACGAGCCGGGCAGCTCCATCATGCCCGGCAAGGTGAACCCGACGCAGTGCGAGGCGCTCACCATGGTCTGTGCCCAGGTCTTCGGCAACGACGTGGCGGTGAACGTGGGCGGGGCCTCGGGGAATTTCGAGCTGAACGTCTTCAAGCCGCTGATCATCAGGAACGTGCTGCACTCCGTGCGGCTCCTGGCGGACGCCTGCGAATCCTTCGAGGAGCATTGTGCCCGCGGCATCGAGCCGGATCGCGAGCGAATCCGCCAGCACCTGGAGCGCTCCCTGATGCTGGTGACGGCCCTCACCCCCCTCCTCGGCTACGACCGGGCCGCCGAGATCGCCAAGAAGGCGCACCACGAGGGCCTCACGCTGAGGGAGGCGGCGATCGCGTTGGGGTACCTCACGGCCGAGGAGTTCGACCGCCACGTCCGTCCGGAGCGGATGGTGAGCCCCCAGCCACGGGAGTGACACGCGGGCTGCAGGAGGGGTCCTTCGGGCTGATATTGTCCACCAGTGAAACCCGGTCTGCCCCACCGCCTTGCCCGACCTCCCGGATTCGACTTGAAAAGATGGCGGCCCCGGACAGGGGCCGCCACATGTCATTCCCTCCACCGAGTCGTTGGGCTGTTCTTGGCGAACGGCTCAGCGTGCGAGCGGATCGGGGCGGAGCTGGAATCTCACGACCTTCGGCCGGTTCTCCGTGCCGCCTTCGACGTGGAACACGGTTCTGTTGGCGGAGGTCGCCCACAGGGACCGGCCCTTCCAGCCCCCGTCGGGATCGTCGATGCGCCCTTCCGCCCATTTGGCGAAGAAGCCCATGGGGTAGGGAACGCGAAGGGTGACGAACTTGCCGCCGACCAGCGCGAAGTACGAGTCGCTCAGGTTGCCTGTGGCGATCGGGACGTTGCTGCCGAGGCCGGATGTGTTGAACCAGTCGACCCAGGTGAAATAGCTCGCCTCGGCGCTGCCGTCGTCCGGCACGTCCCTGAACTGCGGCCCGGGCAACCGATGGAGCGTCCACCCCTCGGGGCAGTGCGCCCCGGTTGCGGTCGGCCCGTTGAGGACCTGGCACCTCCTGCGGTCGAAGCTCGCGAGATGGCCGCTCGACAGCGATGCCCAGAACACACCATTGCGATCCAGATCGCCGCCGCGCGGTGAATAGCCCGGGAAGGGCGGCTCATAGATCTCGGCCAATGCCGTGTGCGTCGGATCCGAACCCGGCGCGACCCGCACGACGTACCCGGGGATGCCAAGCGAAGTTCCCCAGACGGACCCATCGATCGGGCTCACGGCGACGGAGTAGAAGCCCACCGCGACCCGCTTGTCCTTGGTCGGGTCGACCGGCTGGTTCGGCTCCACCCATGCGTCGCGCTTGCCGTTGCCGTTGGTGTCGAGGATGAACGGCGACCAGCCTTGCGACTTCACCTCGTCGCCGGTCTCCTCGTACCTCTTGCGGTTCAGCCAGCCGAAGGCGCCCGGGCCGGTCACACCGCTCGAGACCCACAGCGTCTGGTTGGCGTCCTCGGCAAACACCACGTGGTGCGTCGAAAAGCAGGTGGAGATCAACCTGAATGTGCCGCTCGCCGGGTCGTACAGGGAGAGGTGGCGATTGGCCTGCTGGAGCGGGAAGAGCTTCGCCGACGGATGGTCCGAGCCGGCCGTGCAGAAGTCGGGGTTGGCGGGCGGGCGCACGCGCGCAGCCATCCACACCCGACCTTTCTCGTCCATCATCTGGTTGTGAATGCTGGCCTGGCTGTCCCAGATGGGCTCGGGTCCCCAGTAGGGAGAGGGGGCCATCGGCGCCTCCCTGGACGACGGCGTCTTCGGATCGCGCACCGGATGCCTCACCTGCGTCGCCGTGTGCGTGTTCGGATCCAGCACCGGAAAGAAATCCGTGCTCTCCTCGGGCGCGCCGTAGAGCTTGCCGTTGGCGTTGATGGTGGGATTGCGCCGGTCCGTCGAGATCAGGTCATGCATGTACCCGGTCGGTGTGCTCCAGTCCCACAACGTGAGGACCACATTCCGCTCGATGCCTTGCGGCCGTGACGGCTTGTCGAAGGGCAGCTCGCCGGCCGCCACCCGGTCCGTCCAGTCGCCCCACAGTCTCAGCGCGCGCTGCATATCGAGCCTGCCGAGGACGTTCATCATCTGGGTCTGAGCCTGCCCGACGGTAAGGCGCCGCATCCATGCCTCGGCCGAGTCCTTGAACTCGCCGAGCGCCTTCGGGATCGTGCGGGTCCCGAGGGTGCCGAGCGCGTGACAGGAGAGGCAGCCATGGGTCTTGATGTTGGCCAGCCACTCGGTCTGACTCTTCACCGGCCCCGCGGGGAACTCGCTCTTGGGCGGGATCTTGAGCATCGAGTACCAGTAGATCGCCGGATAGTATTGCGCCGCCGCGGCTTCGTTCGGCGCCTTGACCGCGGTCAGGTTGAGGATCTTGCCGCGCTCGCCATCCACCTTCGGCGAGTCGACGAGCCCATACCCGCGCACCCACACCTTGTATCTGGCCTTCGGTAGGTCAGGAATCAGGTAACGACCGCGATCGTCGGTCACCACGATCTTGGTGAACTTGGTGGGGAGGTCGGTCGTTTCCGCGATTGCCCAGACGCCGGCCTCCGGCCCGTCCGGCCCGGTGACCACACCCCCGAGATCATTGCCGGCGACGCTCACCTGCAAAGCGGTGCTCGGCTGGGCGCTCGGCCGGACCGGCGAAGTCGCCAGAGCCACGGCGATGGCGGCGGCGCCCAGAGACAATGCTGTTCCCGTCCTCATCTCCAGCCTCCGCGACCAGGATCCCGACCCGCTGGCGGAAGGGGGCAGATCACTCCCACGTCCGTTCATCCAGGATCTTCTTGGCATCGGAGCAGAGCGTTCCCGCAGGAGCAATCTCCACCCGGGCGCGCAGCTTGATCGCCTCGCGCACTCGTGCCTCCAGCGTGGCGGCGAGCGCTGCGGGGAGTCCGCCGGCGGTCTCGACTCGAAGCGCAAGGTCGTCCTCGAACCCCCGCCGCCTCACCACGAGCTGATACCGGACCACGTCGGGCATCTCGGCCATCACTGCGTCCAGCTGACTCGGATGCACGAACATCCCCCGGATCTTGGCCGCGTCGTCGGTGCGACCCAGGATGCGGGTCAACCGGGGAGTCGTTCGCCCGCAGGCGCAATCGAGTCGATCGAGAATGGACAGGTCACCCGTGCCGAACCGAACCAAGGGGTACACCGGGTTGAAGGTGGTCACCACCACCTCTCCGGCCGTGCCGTCGGCCACGGGTCGGCCGGTCTCCGGGTTGCCGATCTGGAGGATCAGGTCCTCCGCGACGTGCATGCCTGCCTGCTCGGCGCACTCATAGGCGATCAGGCCCAGATCGGCGCTGGCGTAGGCCTGGGTCACACCCACCCCGTACCGCTCGCGCATGGTTGTCCGCAGCGACTCCGGCAGCATCCCGCCCGAGACCAGGGCAACCTCCAACGACAGGTCCTGGAGCGGTGTGATCCCTCCCTCCTCGGCCCGCTGGAGAATCGTGTGCAGGAAGCTGGGCGTCCCGACGTATCCTGTCGCTTGGAGATCGCGAAGGACCTGCACCTGCACATCGGTGTTGCCCCCACCCATGGGGACGACGACGCACCCGAGCGCCACCAGCCCTTCATCCAGCATGCTTCCCGCCGGGGTGAGGTGATAGGCGAAGGTGTTGAGCACGATGTCCCCGCGACGGAATCCCGCGGCGTGCAGCGCGCGGGCCATCCGCCAGTACTCCGGCCCACTTCCCTCAGGGTCGAAGATGGGGCCCGGGGACATGAAGATTCGCTGCAACTCGCTCGGGCGCACGGCCGCCAGGCCGCCGAACGGCGGTGCCTGCCGCTGCAGCTCCGGAAGCTCGCGTTTGGGAAGCGGGGGGAGGCGGAAGAGATTCTCGGGCTCGCGGAGGTCATCCAGCTTGAGGCCCGCCGCCTCCAAGCGCCTGGCGAGGTGGGTCGTCTGCGCGGCCGCACGCCGGAGGGTTTCCCCGAGCCTCCCTTTCAGGAACTCTCGGCGGACCTCCGGCGCCATGGTCTCCACGGCAGGATCGTAGTAGCCGGGGCTCCGGTCTACACTCCCGCGCGCCATCGCCCGCCCGCCTCGCGCCTCACTTCTTCGGGAAGCGATCCTGGAAGGGCACCACCGCGCTCCCCCCGGGCGTCGAGAACATCGCCACCCCCTCGATGACCTGGATCCCAAAACTGAAGTCCCCGATCTTCTCCCACCACTCCTTCACCACGTCGCCGGGCTTCAGCCCCAGGGAGACGACCCGCGTCCCCGAGGTGACGGCCAGGTTGCCGGGGACGATCAGCGAGTCCAGGACCACGGTCACCCGAAGCTGGTTCGCGGCTTTTCCCGGAATGTGCTGGGTCTCGTACACCATGGGCGTGTTCAGCGGGAAATACTCCCCCGGCTTCGCCTCGAAGGCGATGGTGAACTTGAACTCTTCCAGCGTGACCGGGAAGTCGTTGGGATTCGTCAGGTCGAAGATGAAGCCGAGGACCAGAGGCACCCGCGCGGGGGGAGCCGCGTAAGGGAAGTAGCTGGCAACCTCCACCCGTTCCAGTTTCACCTGAGGCGATTGCGCCGACCCGCCCGCGCCAGGCTTGGTCGCACACCCGACCGCGAGCAGTGCGATGAGACAGCTGACTGCCCCGAACTGCATCCCACGTGTCCGCATATCCGCCCCCCTTCCCCCAAAATCCCCCCTCAGCCCCTCTGGCAAAGGGGGGATGGGGGGATCTGCCCGAACGCCACGCCCATTCCGGAGATCGTATGTCATTGCGCTTGGAACTAATACCCTCCGCCGCCTCCCTGCCTCTCGACCTGATCCGACGGGATGGGCGCAAACGAGTGAGTAGAGGCGCACCCGGCCGCGGCAAGCGCGGCCAGGATCAACAGAATCGCCATACGCTTCGGCACATCCCTCCACATTGTCTTCCCCTCCCCGAACGGCTCGCGCTAGGTGAGCCAGCGTTTCCGCCGCTTGTAGTGCTTCACCGCCCGGAAGCTCTTGCGGGCCCCGAGGTCGGTGAGTCCGAGGTAGAAATCCCGGATGTCGGGATTCTCGCGAAGCGTCTCGGCCTTCCCGTCCATCACCACGCGTCCGTTCTCCAGCACGTAGGCGTAGACGGCGGTGGCCAGCGCGAGCTTCACGTTCTGCTCGACCAGGAGGATGGAGATCCCCTGGTCCTGGTTGAGTCGGGTGATGATCTCGAAGATCTCCTTGATGAGCATCGGGGCCAGCCCCATGGAGGGCTCGTCCAGCAGCATGACCTGGGGCTGGGCCATCAGCGCGCGCCCGATGACCGTCATCTGCTGCTCGCCGCCGCTCACGTAGCCCGCCTGGATGTCGCGCCGCTCTTTCAGGCGCGGGAAGTAGTGATAGACCGCGTCCAGGCCGCGGCGCATGGCGGCGCCGTTCCCCCGCAGGTGGGCGCCCACCCGCAGGTTCTCCTCCACCGTGAGGTGCTCGAAGACGCGGCGGCCCTCGATGACCTGGATGATCCCCATGCCGGCGATCTCTTCCGCGGACCTCCGGTCGATCCGCTGGCCCAGGAACTCGATGCTGCCGTCCGACACCTGGCCGTCCTCGTGCCTGAGGAGGCCGGAGATGGCCTTGAGCGTCGTGCTCTTGCCCGCCCCGTTGGCCCCCAAGAGGCCCACGATTCCCCCGGGCGGCACCTCCAGCGAGACCCCCTTGAGGGCCAGGATGACCTCCTGGTACATCACCTCGATGTTGTTGATCTTCAGGGCGCTGTCCGGCGTCCCCACGCTCCGCCCCCTACCAGCCCAGCCACTCCTTGTCCCACTTCTCGGGCCAGCGCTTCTTCAGGTCCACCGCCGCCAGCTGCGTGAACTTGCGATCCCGGATGATGTACACGCGAACCAGGGACCCCGGCCGGTGATCCGTCGGCGTGATGGAGATGGGCGCCCGCCCCAGTCCCGGCGTCCACTCGCGGATGGATTCGAAGGCCTCCTTCATCGCAGGCCCGCGCACCGCCTGGGGCAGATCCTTTCCGTTCGAATCGAACAGCTTCCCCGCCTTGTCCGCCCGGACCAGGGCCTCGCGCATCAGGAGGACGTCCACCCAGGCTTGCACCGTGCGAACCAGGCGGTTCTCCTGGGGAAGGTTCGGATTGATCTTCTTGGTGTACTCGACCACCTTGTCCATCAGCGGAACTTTCTCCCCATAGAAGGCGTTGGCGGGTGTCCCGATGACCCGCTCCGAGGATGCGCCGGCCAGCTTGATCAGGTTCTCGTCGTAGCCCCAGATGTTCACGAGATGGTCGGCGCCGAGCCCCAGGGCCGTGGCATCCTTCAGCGCCGTGGACACCGACATCGTGGTATTGCCGTGCCACACGACGTGGGGTCCGAAGCTCTTCGCGGCCAGGACCTGGCTCTTGGTGTCCAGTGCGGTCAAGGAGACGTCCTGGTCGGGGCCGACCTCGAAGCCCAGCAGGGTCGCCTGGTCCTTGACGGCCTTGATGGGCGCGCTGGAGTACGGGGTCGGCCAGGAGTAGAAGCACACGAACCGCGGCTTCCCCCCCTTGTCGCGGTCCGCCTTGAACCTGGAATCCTTCAGCCAGACCTCGTCGTACCAGGCGGTGAGGGCGGCCCGGGCATTGGTGGAATAGTCGGTCCCGTAGATGAAGTTGTATGGGGTCTTCCGGGGATCGGTGAGGTTGGAGGAGAAGGAGTCGGACAGGAACGGCATCTTGTCGGCGTTCACCGTCGGAGAGAGAGCCTCGGTGTCTCCCGTCCCCCAGCCCCAGACCGCCACCACCTTGTCGAAGTCCCGGAACCGTTTGTAGGTCGTGATCGCCTCGGCCACCCGGTAGCCGTAGTCGAACAGAAACATCTTGATGGGCTTGCCGTTGATCCCCCCGGTGTCGTTGACGTACTGGACCGCCTCGCGCATGCCCAGGGCAACGTCTTTGCCCACGTCGGAGGTCGGTCCGGTCATATCCGCCAGGGTTCCCATCTTCACCACACTCTGGGCCCCTGCCTCCCCGCCACCCAGCACCACCAGCAGGAGCCAGACCGCCACGCCCACGCTTCTCCGCATCGTCCCCCCTCCTTCCGATGACTTCGCCCCACACCCCGCGTGCATCATCTCGCCCCGGTGCCGGACCTCCCATTCGACCGGCCCGGTCAATACGAAAACGGCCAGAGGTTGAAGTAGTGCTTGATCTGCTGCCAGCGATAGGCCAGCCCCTTCGGCTCGTACAGCAGGAACAGGACAATGGCGAGGCCGAAGGCGGATTCCTTGACGTAGAGGAAACGGTCCTGAAGCGTGGGGAACACATCGCTCAACGGGATGATCGCGAATTTCAGGCCCTCCAGGACCAGGGTGAGGAACATGGCGCCGAAGATGGTCCCGTGCAGGCTCCCCGTCCCACCGATGAGGATGACCCCTACGATCCAGAGCGACCAGCTCCACTGGAAATGCTCCGGGCTCACGAAGAGCAGCGAGGAGATCCAGAACCCCCCGGCGATCCCGCCCAGGACGCCCGCCACGAAAAAGGCCAGGAGCTTGTAGGCGACGACATTCACCCCCATGGTCTCGGCGGCGATGTCGTTGTCCCGGATGGCGATCCAGGCCCGACCGACCCGGGTGCGGAGCAGGTTGGCCATGCCCGCCGTGCACAGGATGACCATGGCGATCATCAGGTAATAGACCTTCACCTCCGAATCGACGGCCCACGGCCCGACCCGGATGGTCCCCGGCGGGATGGAAAAGAAGGTTCCCCGCCCCCCGATCTGGCTGACGTACTGCGTGATGATGAAGTCCACGGTGATGAACTGCGCGGCCATGGTGGTCATGATCAGGTAGAAACCCTTCACCCGCGCCGAGGGCAGGCCGAACAGGACGCTCCAGAGCCCCGCCGTGACGGCCCCCAGGGCCACGCCCACCGGATACGGGAGATGATACTGCAGCATGGCAATGGCGGTGGTATAGGCCCCCACCGCGATGAAGGCCGAGTGCCCCAGCGTGACCTGTCCGCAGTAGCCGATGAGGAGCTGCACCCCCATGGCGGAGAGGATCGTGTATCCGATGACATTGGCCACGGAGACGAGGTAAAGATTCGCACCGAGGGGGAGGAGCAACAGCAGGAGCAGGAACAGGCCCGCCATCTTGGCCCGGATGAAGGGCGTCTGCCACCAGGCCTGGTCCTGCACATACGATTCGTGATAGACGCCGGACGGCAGGTACATGGATTACACTCGCTCGATGCGGGTCCAGCCCCAGAGCCCGTAGGGGCGGATCAGGAGGATCAACACCATGAAGACGAAGGGGGCGATCTCCTTGATGCCTCCGGGAGTGAACCGGCTCAGGTATCCATCCGAGAGATTCTGCAAGATCCCGATGGCGATCCCGCCCACGATGGCCCCGGGGACGGAGTTCAGCCCCCCGAGGACGACGGCCGGGAGAACCAGGAGCCCCAGGGAGCCCACGGAGATATTCAGACCGTTGATGTTCCCGAGGAGGGTCCCCCCCACGCCGGCTGCCATGAAGGCGATGGCCCAGGCCAGGGCGTAGACGCGATGGGCGCTCACGCCGAGCGAGAGGGACGCCATCTCGTCATCCGCGGTGGCCTGCATGGACAGCCCCCAGCGGGTGTACTTGAAAAAGGCCACGAACACCACCAGCATGCCGAGGGCGGCGAGGAAGCTCCAGACATAGACCTGCCCCACCACGACGCGACCCAGGTGGATCGGCTGCTGGGTGAAGACCGGCGGCTCGAAGACCCGGGTATCCGTCCCCCAGATGACGGCCACGATCCCTCGAAAGAAGAAGGAGAGCCCCACCGTCACCATGATGATCGCTAGGATGGACTCCCCCACCATGCGGCGGAGGAACAGCCGCTCCGTGAGCAGCCCCAGGAGGAAGCCGATGCAGAGCATCCCCACCACCGCCACGGGGAACGCGATCCCCCACGTGTAGAAGGTGAGGCAGACGTAGGCCCCCAGGAGGGTCAGCTCTCCCATGGCCAGGTTCAGGACCCCCGAGCACTTGTAGATGAGGGTCCAGCCCAGCGCCACCAGGGCGTAGATGCTCCCCACCATGACGCCCGTGATGAGAAGCTGCAGGAACAGGTCCATGGTCACCGCCCCCCGCCGTCCGGCACGTCCAGGATCTGTAGCTCCGCCTTCACCTCCGCCACCCGCCCGTCCTCATAGGTGATGGTGGTCCCGACACCCACCCGACCGGCCCCCTCATACAGGGCGCGCACCAGATCCTGGTAGCGTTCTTCCAGGAAGGCGCGCCGGATCTTCCGGGTCCGCGTCAACTCCTCGTCGTCCGCATCGAATTCCTTGTGCAAGTTGAGAAAGCGCCGTACCCGCGCCGCCGTCGGGAGTTGGGCGTTCACCTGCTGGATGGCGCCCTGGATCAGCGCGTACACGTCCCGTTGCTGGGACAGCTCCGAGTAGCTGGTGTAGGCGATGCGGTGGTCCTCGGCCCACTTGCCCACCACGGAACCGTCGATGCAGATCACGGCCGCGGCGTAGGGGCGCTCGTGGCCGAGGACCCAGGCGTCCTTGACGAAAGGGCTGAACTTCAGCCGGCTCTCCAGGTACATGGGCGAGAAGCGGCTCCCGTCCGACAGCCGGAAGACGTCCTTGGTCCGGTCGAAGAACACCAGGTGCCCGTCCGCGTCGAGGAGTCCCGTGTCGCCGGAGTGGAGCCAGCCGTCCCGCAGGGCCTTCGCCGTCCCCTCCGGGTCCTTGTAGTAGCCCTTGAACACCGACGGGCTCCGCGAGATGATCTCGCCCTCGGGCGTGATGCGCACCTCGGTCTCCGGGAGGGGGGTACCGACGGTGTCGAACTTGATGTCGTCGCTCCGGTGCACCACGGAGATGCCGGCGATCTCCGTCTGCCCGTAGATCTGCTTCAGGTTCACGCCGATGCCATGGAAGAACCGGAAGTAATCCGGCCCCAGGGCGGAGCCCCCGCTGTACGCGTTGCGGATGCGCGTGAGCCCCAGGTGGTCCCGTAGCTTCCGGTGGACCGCCAGTTCGGCCAGGGTCCCCAGGGCACGCCAGGTCCAGGGGATGGGCCGCTTGTGCAGCTTCCGATCCGCCAGCCGCTGGCCGATGGCGAGCGCCGCCTCGTGGGCCTTCCGCTTGAGCCAGCTCGCATCCAGGTACTTCACCTGCACCGTGCGCACCATCTGCTCGTAGAAGCGGGCCGACGAGAAGACGGCGTGGGGTCCGATCTCGCGCAAGTTGGCGAGGACGGTCTCGGGCTCCTCCGGGAAGTTCAAGGTGAAGCCCGCCAGGAGGCCGCACGAGATGGACATCATCTGCTCACCGATCCAGGCCATGGGGAGGAAGGAAACGAAGTCATCGGTGGGCAGGCACGGATCGACCCGCAGGAGGCTCTGGCCCATCTTCAGCATGTTGGTGTGGGTGAGGAGGGCGCCCTTGGGCTTGGCCGTGGTCCCGGAGGTGTAGAAGAGGAGGCAGACGTCCTCCCCCCGTCCCCGCTCGACCAGGGCCTCGAAGCGTCCGGGCTCCCCCGTGAGGAGCTTGCGGCCCAGCGCCTGGACCTCGGCGAACCGGATGAGGGCCGGATCGTCGTACCCCCGCATCCCCCGCGGATCGTCCCAGATGATCCTCTCCAGCTTCGGGCAGCGCGCCTTGATGCTCAGGGCCTTGTCCACTTCCTCCTGCCCTTCCGCCACCAGGAAGCGCGCGTCGCAGTGGTTCACGATGTACTGGACCTCTTCCAGCATGGCGTCCTGGAACAGCCAGACCGCCACGCCCCCGCAGCAGAGGGCGGCCATCTCCGCCCAGAGGCCCTCGGGGCGGTTGTCCCCGATCATGGCGACCTTGTCTTCCGGCTGGAGGCCGAGGGCCGAAAGACCCAGGGCGAACAGCCGGACGTTCTCCAGGTACTCCGCCCAGGTGATGGGCCGCCAGATGCCGAACTCCTTCTCGCGCATGGCCACCCGCTGGCCGTGCTCCTGGGCCTTCCGCAGGAAGAGCTTCGGGATCGTGAGGTCGGGCGTGACCACCACCTCTCTGCCCTCACCGCCGCGAGACATACAGCCCCTCGACGTCCCCGAGGTAGGCCCGGACCACCTCCGGGTTGCCCTGGACCGCGCCCGGCGGTCCCTCGGCGATCTTCTCGCCGAAGTTCAGCACCGCCACCCGGTGCGAGATGTCCATGACCACTCCCATGTCGTGCTCCACCAGGATGCAGGTCACCCGCCAGCGCTCCTCCTCGTTCACGTCCAGGATGAAGCGGGCCATGTCCTCGACCTCCTCCAGATTCAGCCCGGCCATGGGCTCGTCCAGGAGGAGGAGCCGAGGCTGGAGCGCCAGCGCCCGCGCCAGCTCCACCCGTTTCTGCAGGCCGTAGGGGAGCATGCCCACGATCCGGTCGCGGATGTGGGCGATCTCCAGGAGGTCGATGATCTCCCGCTCGATGAACTCCCGGTGGGCCACCTCCTCTCGCGCCGCCTTCCCCACATAGCAGGCCCCTGCCAGGATCCCGGAGCGCAGGTGCAGGTGGCGCCCCAACCGGATATTGTCCAGGACCGTCATCCCGGAGAACAGCTCGATCTTCTGGAAGCTGCGGGCGATGCCCAGGGCCGCGCGCCGGTGCGGCGGCAGCGGCGTGATATCCTCACCCTCGAAGCGGATCCGACCCTGGTCCGGCCGGTACAGCCCGTTGACGCAATTGAGGAGAACGGTCTTTCCCGCCCCGTTGGGCCCGATCACGGAGAAGATCTCCCCGCGCTTGACCTCTAGGCTCACCTCGGTCAGGGCCTGGACGCCGCCGAAGGCGATGGAGAGGCTCTCCACCGTGAGGCACGCCTGCTCCTGTGGCGGCGGGCTCGTGGTCGTCATGCTCCCCTCCAGAGTCTTGCCGCGAGCTGCGCCCGCCATCCTACCGGGAGGCGCGCAGCTTCTCCCCACGGATGATGACGCCCGAGGGGTCGATCTCCCGGCGCAGGATCGACAGTTCCTCCTGGCTGGGCGGGGTCACTTCTTCGAGCGGCTCCGCCACGGGGGGGCGGAACTCCATCCCGTCCAGCACCTCCGCCGCGGAGAGTCCCTTCAGCACCCCGAGGAGGACGAGGCTCCTCGTGCCCGCGTCGAAGCCGAAGATCGCCCGCGAGGTCACGAGCCGCCACGGTCCGCTCCCCCGCGGCAGCCCCGCCTTCTCCCGCGCGCCCGGACCGTCCAGATAACCGGGGGACGTGATGAAGTCCACCCGCTTCACGAACCGGCGCTGCTCGTGCTTCATGACGAGGATCGTCTTCCAGCAGAGGGAGGCCACCTCGTTGCCCCCGCCGCTGCCCGGGAAGCGACGCCCGGGGCGCTCGTAGCTCCCGCCGAGCATGGTGGAGTTCGCGTTGCCGTGCTCGTCCACCTGCGCCGCCCCGATCATGCCGTAGTCGATGTAGCCGGTGGCGGCATAGGCGAAGGCCCAGTTCATGCTGCTCCACTGCAGCGACCGATAGACATTGCTCGGACCCCCCATGGTGCCCCGGACGAACGGGGTGAGGCTCTGGGGGCCGACCGCCCCGAACTCGAAGACCTGGACGAGCTGGGGCGTGTACAGCCGTTCTGCCAGCATGGCGACGAGCTGGGGCATTCCCCAGCCGACGAAGACGGTCTTCCGGTCCTCCAGGAGCCTGGCGGCGGTGCAGATCATGAACTCGGTATCGGTGAACTCAACCACTTGGTCCATTTCGAATTTCGGATTTCGAATTTCGGATTGATCGGGAAAATTCGAATTTCGCAATCCGAAATTCGCAATGCTTAGTGATAGCCTTCCCGGATCGTGGCGCGCGCCATCAATTCCCGGAGGCGCCGCCAGCCCACCTTCCTGTCCAGAAACTCGGCATGGTCCTGCACCCCGAAGACGTACTCCGCCAGATACGCCTGCATCTGCTCCTCGGTCTGGATGGCGTTGAGGCGGTCGATGTGCTCCAGGTCCAGCTCGTACCGCGCCTGCACCCCCGCCGGATATGCCCCGAAGGGCAGGTGGACCACGGCGTCCACCAGGAAGTAGGGGATCGTGGTCCGGGCCGGGTCCTTGCGGAACTCCAGGGGGTCCACGATCTCCTCGGCCGAGAGGACGACCTTCTTCCCGGCCATGGCCGCCTCCAAGGCGAAGAGATTCGTGCCGAAGATGCGCGCGTTCCCGTACACGTCGGCCTGGTGGACGTGGATGAGGCTCACGTCCGGGTTCAGGGCGGGCACGAGGCAGATCGGATCCCCGGTGAACGGGTCGCGGACCGCTCTGGCGCCGGAGCGGCTCAGGGTGTCCGTCCCCAGCATGTTCCGGATGGGCAGGAAGGGCACCCCGCGCGCGCCCGCCAGCATCCGGGCGGCCAGGGCCCCGTTGGTCCAGTCGAAGACCCGAACGCGGCCCTCGCTGACGGCCCGGCCGATGTAGTTGCCGTACCCCAGGAACCCCACGTCGATCCGGTCGGCGCAGCCGCTGCCGACCAGGAGCGCGCTCTCGTGCAGGGTGAATTCCGCGCAGACCCAGAGGTTCGTCCGCCGCTGGCGGATGATCTCTCGCACCAGGGCTTGCGGGCCGCGTGTCAGGGAAGAGAAATCGTAGGCGAGGTAATCACCGTCGGCGACGTAACGGGAGACCGCCTCCCGCTCCGTCATCAGCTTCTCCACCATCTCCCGACGCTTGTGCAGGCGGACCCACTCGCGGAAGTCATCGGGATGGGTGAAGCGGATCTCTGCCCTGCCCTGCTCGATGATCTCCATGCCCCCCTCGCACGTCCAGGAGAACCGATAGCAGCAGCAAGCATGCAGCCGATCAGGTGATCAGGTCCTTCTCGGAGAAGCGCTCAGCCGTCAGCCCGGGAAAGCCTCCGACCCGGAGGACACGGGGAAGCACTAGAGCCCCACCCGGCGCAGGACGTCCTCCACAGCCGTGTACGGGTCTGTCTCTCGCAGGGCGATGTCCGCGATCAACCGCTCCAGGGTTCCGTTGCTCGCCACCCGATCGATGACGCGCGCCGTCATCCGCTCCTGGAGAAGCTGCCAGAAGACCCACTGGCTTCGCTCGCGGCTCTTCTCACGGCGGACCCCTTCCTGCTCCAGAAACGCCTGGTGCTCCAGGATGCCCTGGGTCAACCCCGCGATCCCCTCGTTCTTGGACGCGACGGTCTTGTAGATCTTCGGCGCCCACCCCTGCTCGGACCCCCCGAGGTGGAGCATCATCTGGATCTCCATGGCCGTCTTGTCGGCCGGTCCCAGGTCGGCCTTGTTGACCACGAAGAGATCCCCGATCTCCATGATGCCCGCCTTGATCGCCTGGATGTCGTCCCCCAGCCCCGGGACCGCCACCACGATGCTCGTGTGGGCCGCCTTCACCACCTCGACCTCGTCCTGACCCACCCCGATGGTCTCGATCACGACGTAGTCCTTGCCCGAGGCGTCCAGGACGTCCACCACATCGTTGGTCGCGCGCGCCAGTCCCCCCAGATGGCCCCGGGTGGCCATGCTGCGGATGAAGACCCCCTCGTCCAGGCAATGGCGCTGCATCCGGATTCGGTCCGCCAGGATGGCCCCGCCCGTGAACGGGCTCGTGGGGTCCACGGCGACGATCCCCACCGTCTTGCCGAGCCGCCGCAACTCCTCCGTGATCCGATCCGTGAGGGTGCTCTTGCCCGACCCCGGAGGCCCGGTCACGCCGACGATGTGCGCCCTCCCCGTGTAAGGATAGAGGGCCTTGAGCGCCGCCTCGGCCCCGGCCGCCCCGTTCTCGATCCAGGTCATGAGGCGGGCCGCGGCCCGCACATCCCCCCGGAGAACCCTCTCCACGAGATCCATGCCCCGTCAACCTGCGATTCCAAAACGGCGTTTGTGGTCCGGGAACCTAGCACAGGAAACCTGAGCGGTCCACCAAAAACACGGGCATGGGCCGGCGTCCCGGAGACCCCGGCATGCAGGGCAGCGGCCCAGATGCATGAAACCGGAGGGTACAGCCGCGCACCCCCCGGTCCCCTGTCCAACACACCAGCCGCCAGGCGATCCTACACGAACTTGGGCATGATCAGCCGCGGGAGGAACAGAATCACCTTCGGGAACATGATAACGAAAAGCAGCATGAGCAGCATCGGGATCAGGATGGTCGCGACGTCCTTCAACGATTCCACGACCTTGATCTTCCCGATGGTGCACGCGATCAAGAGGCAGAGGCCGTACGGAGGGGTGACCAGGCCGAAGGCCAGGGAGATGACGCCGATGATGGCGAAGTGCACGGGATGCATCCCCACGTGCAGCGCCAGCGGCTGCAGGATGGCCCCGAAGATGATCATGGCTGGGACCGCATCGATGAAGCACCCTACGATGAGGAATATCCCCGCGATGATCAGACCTGCCGAGGTGACGCTGGAGGCCCAGGGGCTGATCACCGCCACGACCATCTTCGGCAATTGATAGTAGGCTAGCACCCACCCGAAGGCGGAAGCCGTGCCGATGCAGAACAAGGAGATGGAGGCGAGGCGCGCCGTCTCGTACAGGACGGCCGGCAGCTTCGGGAGGGTGATCGACCGGTAGATGAACAGGCCGACCACGAAGGTGTACAGCACGGCAATGACCGACGCCTCCGTGGGCGTGAAGAACCCGAAGACCACCCCTCCTACCACGATCCCCGGGGACAGGAGAGCGAAGGAGGCCCGACCCAGGATGACAAAGAACTCCCGGACCGAGGTGCGCGCATAGGTAGGGTAACTGCGGATCTTGGCGTAAATGTACACGCCCACCATCTGGGACAGGCCAATCATGATCCCGGGCAGGAAGCCTGCCAGGAAGAGCCCGCCGATGGACACGGACATGATTCCCCCCCAGACGATCATCAGGATGCTGGGCGGGATGATCACCCCCATCACCGACGAGCAGGCGGTGATGGCCACGGTGAAGCTGGCGTCGTACCCCTGCTTCTTCATGGCGGGGATCAGCACCGAGCCGATTCCTGCCGCGTCGGCGGTGGATGAGCCCGAGATGCCCGCAAAAATCATGCTCACGACCACGTTGATGTGACCCAGACCCCCCGGAAAATGCCCGACCATGGCGCGGGACAGGTCCACCAGGCGCCGGGTGATCCCCGACGAGTTCATCAGGTTGGCGGCGAGAATGA
>DATIFO010000048.1:0-2284 GCA_035455275.1 Methylomirabilis sp. (SeqCode)
CAAACAGAACTACCGTCGGCTCCCTGGCCGGACACGGCCCCGACAATCCGCGGGGGGCCTCTGCCGCCCGCCTCCCCAGAATTGAAAGTGCCCGAGGCCCCCTCGGCCGGGTTCTGGGTCGAATGTAGGATCGAAGGGGCCAGCGAGGAAACATCCGACCTCCTCCGGGGCCAGCCGTCCCGGATCAATGAAGTGGGGGTGCTGGTGACCTTCGGCACGTCCCTGGCGGCCGGACGGGTACTGATCGTCCGGCTTATCCGCGGCCGCGAGGAATTCTCGGTCCACGGAAGCGTGGTGCGGGCGCAACCGTCCAGAGTCACGGCCGGCCGGAACACCGCCAGCTTCGACCATCTGATCCGATTCCACCATTCGAACTTGGAGTCGTCCCGGCGCCTCAAAGCCTTCCTCGGGTAGGTTGGCGGGCTTGGAGTCGGTCCACTCCCACGCGGACTGACCGCCCTTTTCTTCCTCCAGTGGTGCGTCCCTTCTCGTTACCATAGAGGCACCACGACCGGAATGCTCTGCCACGGGAAGCAGACACCCCGGAGTCAGTGCGCAGGCGCGTCCCTCGACCGGGCCAGCGAGCACACTCGAACTGTCCGTCATCGCACAGAAAAGGTCTTGACACCGGGGATCGTAACCAGATTATGCTGGCCAGGCGGTTAGAACGGCTTGCCGCGCTGCCTGCTACAGAAAGCCATCGGAGGAAATCTTCCAACCTGAAAATGCCGCCGTCGCACGTCCCTGCACCGCTACGGTGAAGGGTCGGGCCGTCGGGCCCAGCAGGGGGAGTGACCATGACCAGGATACTCTTCAAAGATCGAGTCGCCCTGGTCACCGGGGGGACCAAGGGCATCGGCCGGGCGATCTGCCTGCACCTGGCGGAACACGGGGCCCAGGTCGCCTGTGGCTTCGGCCACGACCAGCAGGCGGCCGACGGCTACAAACGGGAATGCGCGGAGAAGGGGTACCCGGGAGCGGTGTACCAGTGCGACGTGACGGAGCCCGACCAGATCGGCGCCATGGTGGCGCGGGTGGTGCAGGACTTCGGAAAGATCGACATCCTGGTGAACAACGCCGGCATCACCCACGACAAGACCGTGCTCAAGATGGAGGTCGCCGACTGGCACAGGGTGCTCCGGACCAACCTGTCCAGCTGCTTCTACCTGTGCCATGCGGTCCTGCCCCACATGCTGAAGTACAACTACGGCCGGATCATCAACATCAGCTCGGTCATCGGTCTCTCCGGCAACATCGGCCAGGCGAACTACGCCTCGGCCAAGGCCGGTCTCTTCGGCTTCACCAAGACGCTCGCCCTGGAGACGGCCCGCAAGGGCATCACGGTCAACGCCGTGGCCCCCGGCTTCGTGAAGACGGAGATGACGGACAAGATCCCGGCCGAGATCCTCGACAAGATTCTCGACCACATCCCCATGCGCCGCTTCGCCGACCCCCACGAGATCTCCCGGGTCGTGGTCTTCCTGGCGCAGGAGGAGTCGGCCTACATCACCGGGCAGATCTACGGGATCAACGGGGGGCTGTACATGTGAGCTTCGCTCGGAAGGAACTTCCGCCGCAAGGCGCGTCGGCCGGCGCCCGGCGATGTCCGCCATCCTGGGCGGATACCACCTGCGCCCGGGAGCTTCCGGGGTTCTCACCCCGCGTCTCCCTCCGCGAAGGCGTTCCCCCTCTGAATGAATCGCTCCGGAGCAACGGATAGATCCGCGAGCGATCCGAGATTGGAGACGGCACCCCTTATCACGGTCAATACAACCGACTTACCTGACAATCTCGGGAATGGCCTTGACGGTCATGAGGCTCCACGGGCAGCATTGCGGGCAGCGGCCTCCGACGCCTGTGAGGAGCGGAGCGACAGTGAGTCCTGGAGGGGGGACGGGTCGGGGACGGCCGGCAGGGAGTTCAGGCCGGATTCACGGGTGCGGAAGGTTTTTCGCCGGTTCCATGGCGCCCCGGTGCCACGATTGTCGTTGCGGCTGGGGCGCAGGGAAGGACAGCCTCGCCAGGAGACGGGGCGTACGGGCGGTGGGCCCGAAGGAGTAAGAATATGAAGTGGCGTCGCTTCCGCAACACCTGGATGGTTCTGGCAGTGGTGGGGCTTGCGTCGGTGCCGACGACTGCGTGGGCCGCCGACACGATCGTCCTGGGCACCGCGATGTCCCAGACCGGGAAATACGCCCGGGAGGGAAAGTTCTACGTGGACGGCTACCAGATCACCGTGGACGCTATCAACAAGGCGGGCGGGGTGAAGGTGGGGGGCAAGCCC
>DATIFO010000049.1:0-11229 GCA_035455275.1 Methylomirabilis sp. (SeqCode)
TAATGAATGAGAAACCAGCGGTAGCGTCCATCCTTCGCCCGGGCCCGTTGTTCCAGCTCGAAGGGCAGGCCGCGCCCGAGTGCCTGCCGGCGCTCGTCGCGGAGTCGTTCCACGTCGGCTGGATGAAACACCCGTGCGCGGCACTCCTCCGCCTGTACGTCCTCCAGCGTGAGCCCGGTGAAGGCGAGCAGTCGCTCATTCGCATACAGAGGGCTCCCGTCCGGGGCCAGGACGAGGATCAGCGCGGGGATGGCCTCGACGATCTGGCGCAGCTCGCGCTCGTCTTGGCGGATCCGCTCTTCCGCCAGCTTGGCCGCGGTGACATCGGACACGGCTCCCACACATTCCAGCCCGCCCGAATCATCCCGCACGGCACGGGCCTTCACGTGGACATGCTTCACCGATCCATCCCGATCCCGACTTCGAGGCCAAGCTCCTCGACATCGTCGGCTTGTACTTGCACCCGCCGGAGAATGCCTTGGTGCTCTGCGTCGATGAGAAGACGGGGATCCAGGCGCTGGACCGGACGCAGCCCTTGCTGCCGCTGCGCGCCCGGCAGCCCCGCCGCTGGACGAATGAGTACGTGCGCCACGGGACGCAGTCGTTGCCGGCCGCCCTCGAGGTCGCGACCGGGCAGGTCTTGGCCACGGGAAGCCACGGCGCACCTCGGTCAACTTCCTGCGGTTCATGGATGCCGTGGTCGCCGCGTTCCCGCAGCGGGACCTCCACGTGATCCTGGACAACCTGAACATCCACACGAACGCCGCGGCGCAGCGGTGGCTGGCGCGGCATGCAGCCGTGCACTTTCACCACACGCCGACCCACGCCTCCTGGGTGAACCTCATCGCGTGCTTCTCCAGCATCCTGCGCAAGCAAGGCCTGTCGCACAGCGTGCAGGGGTCTAAACGCGAGCTGAAGGACTTCCTCCTCCGGTACCTCGCCACGTACAACGAGACCAGCGTGCCGTTCACCTGGACCAAGGGACCCGAGAAGCTCCGCCGCATCATCGAGGCCACCCAGGCCTACCAGGCGGCCCATCCACCCAAAAGGAAGCGACGGCGGAAGAAGAAAAGCATCGCTAATAGTCTAAGACACTGATCGGACGACGTACTGGAGAATTGCCGTGCAGAATCAGACGCAGCCACACGAAGACCCTGACCTGCATCACATGGTCGACCGGAGCCTCACGGGAGTATTCGGTCGCTCCGATCCACACACATCAGGTATCCCCACCAACCGAATGCAAGTGCGCTTGATGGATTGACGCTAGGTGACGGAGTCTGCGCTATAGAACGGGCGGCGGACAGGGTTCTGTCGAACCACCCCGTTCCGGAGAACTCGGCCAGTGTCGTCAAACGAATGGCTCTGAGCCGTGCGAGTACAGCCACACGGCGGCTCACAGGGTCACGACACTCCGGGCGACAGACGCCGTGAAGCCGACGGGGTGCCGCTCGCCTGCACCGCTTGAAGCGCGAAGCCTCGCTCGCGCCAGCCCTGGAGGCCCCCCAGAAGGGGGCGGACACGCGTGATGCCTCGACGGAGCAAGGTGAGCGCCGCCCGGGCGCTGCTCGCCTCGTTGGGTCAACTGCAGTAGAGAATGATTTCCCGGTCCCGAGGGATCGTGAGGCCACCCTGCTCGAGGTCTCCGGCGCTCACTCGAATCGCCCCGGGGATCGCAACTGGGTCTGAGTCGACCTCCAGCGGGTGGCGAAGGTCCACGATCGTGATCACCTCCCCCGTCTCCAGCTTTTGGTTGAGCTCCTCGGGGGTGATCCGCGCCAGGCGCAAGCGCCGCAGGAAGAGCTGGCGGGCCAGGAACTTCCACACGAGGTAGGCGGCAAGGCCGCCCAAGAGAATCGCGAGCAGCCAGGAGCCCATCGTCGCCAGGAGCACCGCCAACCCCTCCAGTTGCTCGGTGAACAGCAGTCCCAGGACAGCGAACACCCCGACCCAGAGGAGCGCGCCCAGACCGTCGAAGAGCAGGAAGCGCCACAGGCCCATCCGGGTAATCCCCGCCAGCGGCGGCGCGACCGTGCTCAGACCGGGAACGAATTTGGCCACGAGCAGGGACGCGATTCCCCGGCGCGAGAACAGATCTTCCGTCTGCCGGACGCACGAATCCGGCTCCAGGGAGATCCGACAGAGCAGATGCAGCACCCGCATGCCCCGGCGGCGCCCGACCTCGTACCAGATGACGTCGCTCAAGAGGGCCGCAAGGACGGCGATCCCGAGAATCAGAGCGAGATGCATCTGGCCGGCCCCGGCCAAGGCGCCGGCCGCCAGCAGGACCGGCACTGCGGGGATGGGCAAGCCCCCCTGCTCCAGAACCACCCACACGAAGAGCACAAGGTAGCCATGGCGGACGAGGAACTGAATTGCGTTCTCCATCTCATTGGCCTTTCATGGCCCCGCCAATTTCTATATCCACCGTCCGCAAGCCCAGGTGCATCTCCCAGAACTCCAGCACCAATGCAATGAGCACGAGCAAGACCCCGACGAAAAAAACACCCCCGGTAAGGGCCGGTGGCGCGTTTCCGCCGATCCACGGCGTCGCGGCGAGCAGAAGTGAGGTCATCACGAAGATGACCATCGCAAGGTAGACGAACTCCAGCGCGCGTTGGCTCAGGGCGATGCGCCTCCTGAACAGCGCGAGCTGCTCGACGATCTGGTCGCGACGGGTGTGATGCGCGGACTCTTGCGTCAGGGTCCGGTACTCCGCCATCAGAGCCCGGACGCGATCCGCCAGGTGCAAGTTCTTCGCCTGAACCCCCATCGACAGCAACCCAGCGGCCGACACCATGACGATGGGGGCCACAGCCGAGGTGATGACCTGAAGGGTTTGGGTCTCCATAGGCATGCCTTCCGCGCAGCAGGATGATCGGCCCGGCACATCCCTCAATTCGCTCTGTTCTCCTTCGCGGCCCATCCCCGCGGCCCATCGCCTCGAGCGGGCGCCCGATCCTCCAGCCACGAGCGAGCCACGGCAATGTCCGCTGGGGTGAGCCCGTGTCCTGCCGGCTCCCAGTGGAGCATGACATCCGCGCCGGCCTGAACCAGGAGTTCCTGCAGTCGCTCTGTCTCGTCGGGGCGGGCGGTCGGGTCCCTTCGACCGGCCGCCAGCAAGACGGATCCCCCGCAGAGATTCGGCTTGGCGGCTGGCACCAGGGGCACCATGGCGCGGAGGAGGACTGCCCCCGCCAGCACATGGGGCCGCAAGAGCAGGACGCTGGCCGCTATGTTCGCCCCGTTGGGGACGCCGACGGCGACGATGCGATCAGAGGCCAGGCAGTACTGCCGGCCAGCGACCTCGACGAAGTCGGCCAGCTCATGCGTCCGCATCTCCAGGTCCGCCAGGTCGACGACTCCCTCGGCGAGTCGCCGGATGTACCGGGGCAGGCCGTTCTCCAACACCTTCCCGCGGGGGCTGAGGAGGCCTGCGCCAGGGGCGAGCTGTCGGCCCGCATGGAGTGAAAGTACGTGCGGTCGATGTTGGGGGTCACCTTGTATCCCAGCCGAGCAATCTCCCTGCGCCAGGCCCGCTGCGCCTCGGCGTCGGGCGTGCGCCAGGCGATGTGGTGCACCGTCCCCCCGGCCCCCCGACCACGGGGGCCGCTGGGCAGGCACAGGAGATCTACGAAGCCCTGCGCGTCGCCCTCCCCGACCGCGTACCGGAAGCGATTTCCCATCGCGCCCATCTCCCGCAGGCCCATGGTCGCGGTGAGGAGTCCAGCCGTGCGCTCGTACCCCTCCACTGCCAGCTTCACTCCCCGGAATCGCTGGATGGCGTGCTTCCCGGGAATGGTGCCGTCGGGCCGGGGAATCTTTTCCGACTCGCTCGCGCCGGTCACCAGCTCCAGGGGGAGTCCATCGGGGTCCTGCAGCCCAATGACCTCCTCATCGAAGCGACGGCTGGGCCCGGTGTAGTCGATCTTGTGGCCTTTCAAGCGGTCCACCCAGAATCCGAAGGACCCGCCGGGGATCGCGAAGGCCGTCACGGTCACTCGCCCGGTTCCCGTGTGCCCCCGGGGGGCTCCCGGCCAGGGGAAGAACGTGAGAATGGTGCCCGGCTGTCCCCGCTCATCGCCGAAGTACAGATCATAGGTATGAGGGTCATCGTAGTTCACGGTCACCTTCATCAGCCGCAACCCCAGTACGCCCGAATAGAAATCCACATTCGCCTGGGGATCGCCGGCGATGGCCGTCACATGGTGAATCCCGTGCACCCGCATGGTCATGGGTGCCTCCCATGGTGTCCCGTAATCACAGCCGGATTCATGGTCTCGCCTCGTTCATAACTTGTACGCCTCGGACCGTTCCCCCCACGCGCGCCCTCAGGAAACGGCCCCCACCGAATGCGCGGCGGGGGACGATGCACCGGCTACTTCCTTCCCAAGAGCTCTCTGGCCACCGCCGCCACGCGATCCGGCTGGAACCCGAACTTCCGTTGCAGCTCCTTGAGCGGGGCCGACGCGCCGAACGTCCGCATCCCGATAACGCGGCCTGAATCGCCGACGTATCGCTCCCAGCCGAGGGTCGAGGCCTGTTCCACCGCAATGCGGGCCCTGACAGAGGGCGGCAGCACGCTGTCTCGGTACTCCTGGCTCTGGTGTTCGAAGATATCCCAGGACGGCATCGAGACCACGCGCGAGCGGATGCCCTCGGCACGTAGTGCCTCGTGCGCGTCCACGGCGAGACTGACTTCACTGCCTGAGGCAATCAGGATCAGTTCGAGATTCCCGCCGGGAGCATCGGCGAGGACGTAGGCACCGTGCGCGACGCCGGATGCCGGTGCGTACCTGCCCCGATCCAGGGTCGGCAGGGGCTGGCGTGAGAGTGCCAGCACGGCAGGCCGGTGGCGCAGTTGCAGAATGTAACGATAGGCCTCGACGACTTCGTTGGCGTCAGCGGGCCGCAGCGTGACGAGCCCCGGGATGGCGCGCATCGAGGCCAGCTGTTCGACCGGCTGATGGGTGGGGCCGTCCTCGCCGTCGCCCATGGCGTCATGCGTGAAGATGAAAATCGTGGGCAGTTCCATCAGCGCCGAGAGTCGGAGCGCGGGCCGGAGGTAGTCGCTGAAGATGAAGAAGGTCGCGCCGAACGCCCGGAGCTTGGAGAGGGAGAGCCCGTTCACAATCGCTCCCATGGCATGCTCACGGATGCCGAAATGGAGCTTTTTCCCTCCCGGGGTGCCGACCTGGAAGTCTCCGGCACCCTCGTAGGTCAGGAGGGTCTTGTTCGACGGCCCCAGATCGGCCGAGCCCCCCAGGAACCAGGGAATATTCTGCGCGAGCACGTTCAGCACTTTGCCCGAGGCCTCTCGCCCCGCCAGCCCCTCGGGGTCTGCGGGAAAGACGGGCAAGTTGCGGTCCCACCCGGCCGGAAGTTCACGTCGCTGCATCTGCTCGATCTCCACCGCGAGTTCGGGATACGCCACGCTGTACGCTTCGAAACGCCCCGCCCATTCCTGCCGGGCCCTTTTACCGCGTTCGCCCATCCCGGCAGCGAAGTGTTCATAGACGCCGTCAGGCACCAGGAACTTTGCATCCTCGGGCCATCCATAGCTGCGCTTGGTGAGGCGGATCTCCTCGTCGCCGAGCGGCTCGCCATGGGCTTCGGCCGTGTCCTGCCGGTGGGGTGAGCCGTACCCGATGTGGCTATCCAGAATGATGATCGTCGGCCGGCCTTTCGTCTCCCGGAAGACCTCGAAGGCGTGCTGGATGCGCCCGGTATCGTTGGCATCGCCGACTCGCAGAACGTTCCAGCCGTACCCCAGGAACCGGGTCGCCACGTCCTCCGTGAAGGCGATGCGGGTGTTGCCCTCGATGGTGATGTGGTTGTTGTCGTAAACCCAGCAGAGGTTGTCGAGGCCCAGGTGGGCGGCCAACGACGCCGCCTCCGATGCAATGCCCTCCATCATGCAGCCATCCCCGCACACCGCATAGATCCTGTAGTCGAAGATCGGAAAGCCAGGCCGGTTGTACCGGGCGGCGAGCCACCTCTCAGCGATGGCCATGCCTACGCTGGTCGCGACGCCTTGGCCGAGCGGGCCGCTCGTGGTCTCGACACCCGAGACCCAGCGGTACTCGGGGTGACCAGCGGCTTTGCTGTCGAGCTGGCGGAAGCGGCGGATATCGTCGAGGGTCACCGCGGGGTGCCCCAGCATTTCATACTCGGCATTCACCGCCTGGGTCTTGGTCAGGTGAAGCACGGACCAGAGCAGCATCGAAGCATGGCCATTCGAGAGCACGAACCGATCGCGGTTAGGCCAGATCGGGTCCTGCGGATCGAAGCGCAGGACGCGGCTCCAGATGGTGTAGACGAGTGGCGCGAGCGCCATCGGCGTGCCGGGGTGTCCGGATCTGGCCTGCTGGACCGCGTCCATCGAGAGCGTGCGAATGGTATTGATACACATCTGATCGAGTTCCGCGCTCGTCATTGGTTGAGCCACTTGCGTTGCACCCATGATCCTCTCCTCGCCAGGACGACAGGACAAATGCCTGGCCTCCCCCTGGACCCCAAGCGCCACTGACCGGCGGCAGTATGGATTCTCCTTTAGCCCGAGGCTAACAGACTTGCCGCCGCCTGGTCGGCGAGAACCCGGGCCTGATCCTGGGACACCCGTCCCGCAGGAATGGACCGATCGCCGGCGCAGAGGCGCACCAGCATGCCCGCTTTCTCGCTCCCGGTCACCAGCCAGAGGATCCGCCGGGCGCGGTTCAGGACCGGATATGTCAGTGTCATCCGCCGCCTCCCCTGGTAGATCCCGGTCAGCGCCACATCCGCGTCGGTCACATCCAGGACCGCATCGCCTGGCACCAGGGAGGCCGTGTGGCCGTCGGGCCCGAGACCCAAGTGGACAAGGTCGAGTACCGGCGGGAAGCCCGCGAACTCTTGCAGGGTTCGCGCATAGCGGGCGACTGCGGCGGTCAGGTCCTCCGCCTCAACCGGCATGGCATGGAGCTGGTCGGAGGGTAGCGAAGCCTGCCCCAGGCTTTCGCGCAGGTGGGTATGGTTCCGGTCCGGGTGTCCCGCCGGGGCCAGCCGCTCGTCAACCTGGAACACATGCACGCCCCCCCACGGCACCTCTTCGCGTGCCAGGAGCCGCAGCATCTGCCACGGGGTCTGGCCGCCGCTGACGGCTAGGAGGAAGCGCTGGCGCGCCGCCACTGCCGCCCGCGCCTCCGCGGCAATGCACGCAGCAGCCGCGCGGGCGACCGCCTCTGGGTCAGCCAAGATCTCCAACTTACCCGTTCCCTCCGCTTCGGCTGAGACCGGGCCGCCCGTATTCGACCGCAGCCGAGATGCCTCAGCCAGCCATGACTGGATCCAGCCAGCCCCCCGGAGGTGTTGCGCGCTGCTCGACCTCCTTCGGCCCCCAGGTCCCTGGCTCGTATTCATAGACCGGGGTGCCCGCCTTCAGCACCGGGTCGACGATTCGCCAAGCCTCCTCCACGTAGTCCTCCCTGGCAAACAGGGTGGCGTCGCCCTTCAGGGCATCCCCCAGCACCCGCTCGTAGGCATCCATCTCATCCGCGCGGGGGGAGCTGCTCGCGATCATCTCCGTCGCCTGCCCGACCGTCTCCTCCCCGGGGGCCATCACCATCATGCCGAGGGCGATCGTGACTTCGGGACCGATCCGCAGCCGCAACCAGTTCGGGGTCAGGTTGAAGCCCTGATACACCGCCGGCGGCCGACGGAGCCGGACCACCACCTCCGCGCAGGTCACGGGCAGGCACTTCCCGGCCCGGATGTAGAAGGGGACCCCTTGCCAGCGCCAGGAATTGACCTCCAGCCGCAGGGCCGCAAAGGTCTCCACTTGCGAGTCCCGCGCCACTCCCCGCTCGGTTCGGTAGCCGAGGAACTGCCCCCGGACCACGCTCTGCTCCTCCAGGGGTGGAATGGCCCGCAAGACCTTGACCTTCTCGTCCCGGATGGACTCGCCGTCTGGGTGGACGGGGGGCTCCATGGCCAGGTTGGCGAGCACCTGGAAAAGGTGGTTCTGGACCACGTCCCGGATGGTCCCCGCCTCCTCGTAGAAGGCGCCGCGGCCCTGAACCCCGAAGTTCTCCGCCATGGTGATCTGCACACTCTCGACATGATGGCGGTTCCAGAACGGCTCCAGAAAGGTGTTCGTGAAGCGGAAGAAGAGCATGTTCTGCACCGGTCGCTTCCCCAGGTAGTGGTCGATGCGGAAGATCGAGGACTCGTCGAAAGTGCGGAGCAGGATCCGATTGAGCTCCTGCGCAGAGGGGAGGTCTCTTCCGAACGGTTTTTCGACGATGACGCGAGCGCCCCGATTGCAGCCCGACATTTCCAGGTGCTCCACGACCGGCCCGAACAGCGTCGGCGGAATCGCCAGGTAGTAGGCTGGCTGCTGGGCGGCGCCAAGCTCCTTGCGGAGGGCCTGAAACGTGGCTGGGTCCCCGTAGTCACCGCGCACGTAGCGCAGCAGCGCAGAGAGCCTCCCAAACGCTTCGGCATCGACTTCCCCGTGCTTCTCCAGACTCTCGCGCGCCCGGGTCCGGAGCTGTTCCAGATCCCCAGACCTGGCCACGCCAATCACCGGCACGCTGAGGTGGCCGCGTTTGGCCATCCCGTGCAACGCCGGGAAGATCTTCTTGTAGGCCAGGTCGCCAGTGGCGCCAAAAAATACCAGGGCATCCGCATGTGAATCGTTCATCCATGATCTCCAAGTCTCGCGCGCTTATTTGCCGGGGACTTTTTCCACATGGCCGCCGAACTGGTAACGCATGGCGGACAGCAGTTTGTCCTGAAAATCCGCCGCGCCGCGCGAGCTGAATCGCTCGTAGAGCGCCGTCGTGAGCACCGGCACTGGGACGGCCTCGTCGATCGCGGCCTTGATCGTCCACCGGCCCTCACCAGAATCCGAGACACGCCCAGTGAACTGGGAGAGCGTCGGATCCTTCACCAGGCTGGCCGCCGTCAGGTCCAGCAGCCACGAGGCGATCACGCTGCCGCGTCGCCACACCTCCGCAATGTCGCGCAGATTGAAGTCGTACCGGTAGTGCTCGGGGTCACGTAGGGGCGTCGTCTCGGCGTCAATGGCGTGCTGCTGCTTGCCGACGTTGGCGTCGCGCAAGACCCCCAATCCTTCGGCGTAGGCAGCCATGACACCGTACTCGATCCCGTTGTGGACCATCTTGACGAAGTGACCGGCGCCATTGGAGCCGCAGTGCAGGTAGCCCCGTTCGGCGGTCCCGTCCAGCTGTTCGCGCCCAGGCGTGCGCGGGACCTCACCCGCGCCCGGCGCCAGCGTCGAGAAGATGGGATCGAGGTGCTTGACCACCTCCTCTTCGCCACCGATCATCAGGCAGTATCCGCGTTCCAGACCCCAGACACCCCCGCTCGTCCCCACATCCACGTAGTGGATGCGCTTGACTGCCAGGTCTCTAGCGCGCCGGATGTCATCCACGTAATAGGAGTTGCCGCCGTCAATGAGGATGTCCCCTGCCTCGAAATGGCGCAAGAGATCGGCGATGGTTTTGTCCACGGCGGCCGCGGGGACCATCAGCCAGACCACCCGGGGCTTCTCCAGCTTGGTCACGAGATCCTGGAGCGAGGAGCTTCCTGCCCCCTTCTCCTGGACCAACTCGGTCACCGCTTTCGGTGACGTGTCGAAGACGACGCACTGGTGACCTCCTTTGAGGAGCCGCCGCACCATGTTTGCCCCCATCCTTCCTAGACCGACGATTCCAAGTTGCATCACGCACTCCTTTGCCGCTCTTCCTCACGCGACTCCGCGAGGTTGATTCCAGAGTGGCTGGACGCTGGCGCGCACCCGGTTCATCGCCGCCGCCACGCCTCCCCCTGCACCAAACACCGCTGTTCCGGCCACCAGCACGTTGTCTCCGGCGGCGACGACCAGTGGTGCGGTTGCCGCATCGATGCCCCCGTCCACCTCCAGGTCGCATCCGGGCTTGCTTGTTTCTATCATCTGACGGACGCGTCGGATTTTCGGCAGGGTCGTGTGGATGAAATGCTGATGTCCAAACCCCGGGTTGACCGTCATGACCAGCACCTGCTCGACGTCCTGCAGGATTTCCTCCAGGAGCGCCGCGGGGGTTGCGGGGTTGATGGCCACGCCCACGCGTTTGCCCAGGGCCTTAACGCGCTGCACGGTCCGGTGCAAGTTGACGTTGCCTTCCCAGTGGACGAGAAGCGAATCCGCGCCGGCCTCGACGAACTCGTCCAAGAACGCGTCCGGGTCCGAGATCGTCAGGTGCGTCTCGAGCGGTAGCTTCGTCGCCCGTCGTAGCGACTGGACGATCGGGGCCCCCATGGAAAGATTGGGCACGAAGTACCCATCCATCACGTCAACATGGATCCGGTCCGCCCCGGCTTGCTCGGCCTCAGCCACCAGCTGGTGCAAACACGCGAAGTCAGCCGCGAGAATTGACGGGGCAAGTTTCACAGAGCTTCTGTCCATACCCCAAGTCCCTCGTGGTCCCGATTTTCGACCTGTGAGCGTGGTCCGCCCCCGACATCTGATCGCTCTCCGGTTTCTCCGGTCATCCCCGCTCAGGTGTTGGACGCCTCGAAGATACTCTGAATAGCTGCATCCAGCCGGGCGTTGAACTCGACACCGGATTGCTGAGCCGTCAGCCCCTCGACCAGGGCTCGCGAAAAGCTTGCCATGACGCCATGATTCCGGCGCAGGCGGTTGTTGGCATCTTCCCGCGTATAGCCGCCTGAGAGCGCCAGCACCCGCACGACCTTGGGATGACTGACACAGTCGGCGTAGAGGTCATCCTCCTCCGGGAGGGTGAGCTTGAGCATGACCAGGCAATCCGCTGGCAGTTCGTTGAGCTTCTCGAGGATGGCGGCTTTGAGCAAGGTTTCGGCCTGGGCTTTTTCCGGGCAGTGAATATCCACTTCCGGCTCGATGATTGGCACGACGCCCGCGGCGAGAATCTGCCGAGCGGTTTCGAACTGCTGGTTCACGATGTCCTTGATGCCCCCGGCGTTGGCTTGCTTGACGACTGACCGCATCTTGGTTCCGAATATGCGCTTGGCCTTTGCCTTGGCGAGTAACGTAGCCAGTTCGGGCATCGGCCTCATCAACTGCACCCCGCCCGTCTCCGCGGCCAGGCCCTGATCCACTTTCAGAAACGGCACCACCTGTTTCACATTCCACAGATAGTCCGCGCTCGGCGACCCGGCGATCTCCCGGTCCATGGTGTTCTCGAACAGGATGGCGCCCAGAATCCG
>DATIFO010000050.1:0-10167 GCA_035455275.1 Methylomirabilis sp. (SeqCode)
TGTGCTCCAGCGAGCCATTGGGGTTGGCCTCCTCCGCCAGCGTCCCCTCCGGCGTGCAGTAGCGGAAGACGACCTGCCCGTTGTCCGTGAGGCGCGCCAGGGTCTCGGGCGGGGCGTGGTAGCGGCCCTCGCCGTGGGAGATGGGGATCTTCAGCACCTGGCCGGGCCGCGCCGTCCGCGTGAAGGGGGTATCGCAGTGCTCGGTCCGGATCTGGACCCACTGGCAGCGGTACTGGAGCGAGCGGTTGCGCAGCAGCGCCCCCGGCAGGAGGCCCGCCTCGCACAGGATCTGGAAGCCGTTGCAGCTTCCCAGGACGGGTCCCCCGTCCCGGGCGAAGCGGACCACCGAGTCCATGATGGGCGAGAAGCGGGCGATGGCCCCGCAGCGGAGATAATCCCCGTGGGCGAAGCCGCCCGGCAGGATCAGGCAATCGTAGCCCGCCACCGACGTATCCTTGTGCCAGACGTACCCCCAGTCCGTCTCGAGGACATCCTGGAGGACGTGGGCGAAGTCTTGATGGCTCCAGGTACCCGGGAAAACCAGGACCCCGAATCTCATCCGGCCACCTCGCGGAGCTGGAAGACGTAGTCCTCGATCACCGGGTTTGCCAGGAGCTTCCGGCACATCTCCTCCACCTGGGTCCTCGCCTTCGCCGGATCGGTCTCTTTCAAGCGCAGGACCATGAACTTCCCGATGCGGCAATCCTCCACCCCGTGGAACCCCAGGGTCGAGAGCGCCCCCCGGACGGTCTCGCCCTGGGGGTCGAGGACGCTCTTCTTGAGCGTCACCTGAACGTGAGCCTCGAACATGCTTGCCTCGCAGTCCCGGTCTCGATAAGAACGTTCAGTGGTTCGATGGTTCGAGGGTTCGGTGGTTCCCGAACCACCGACCCGTAGTACTGCCGAACGGCCGTACTGCCGTACAGCCGACCGTCCTTGACTTGATCAGGCGCACACCCGCTGGAAGATCTCCTGATAGGCCGCCGCCTCGCGCGTCGGGCTGCGACGGGTCCGGTCCTTCCCCAGGTTTTCCCGGGTGATCCGGTCCCAGAAGCGGCAGCCGTCCGGCGTCAGCTCATCGGCCAGCATGAGGCCGCCCTTGTGGCGTCCGAATTCCAGCTTGAAATCGGCCAGCAGGATCTCCCGCTCGGCGAAGAACGGCAGCAAGATGCTGTTCGCCCGAAGCGCCATCTCGCGGATGGCCCGCAGCTCTTCGGAGGAGGCCAGCCCCAGGACCCGGACGTGATCCTCGTTCACCAGCGGGTCGTCCAGGGCGTCGCTCTTGTAATAGCACTCCAGGACGGGGACCGGCAGCGGGGTACCGACCTCCATCCCCAGGCGCTTCGCCAGGCTGCCCGCCGCGATGTCTCGGATCACCACCTCCAGCCGGATCATCTCCAGCCGGCGCACCAGCATCTCCCGCGCGCCAGCAACCTCGACAAAATGAGTGGAAATCCCGTTCTTCTGCAGCAGGGCAAAGAGCGTCGCCGAGATCTGGTTCTTCATGGCCCCGCGTCTCGGCAGCGCCCCCCGGGCGGATCGTGCGCCGAAGGTCGGGGTGTCCTTGAATTCCTGGATCAGGAGGGCGGGGTCGCGGGTCTCGTAGAGGACCTTCCACTTCCCCTCGTAGAGCTTTCGCCTACGCCGAAGCGTCGCCATCCGCCCCTCCCCGTCCGCGCGTCTCAGAGGAGCCCGACACGGTGGAAGATGTCGTCCACGTGGCGCAGATGATACCCCAGATCGAAGCAGCTTTCAATTTCCGCCTGACCCAGGATGGTGCGCACCTCGGGGTCCTCGTGGAGGAGTTGCTTGAATGGCTGGCCCTCCTCCCAGGCCCGCATGGCGTTGCGCTGGACGATGCGGTAGGCCGCCTCGCGGGAGGCCCCGGCCCGAGCCAGGGTGAGCAGCACCTGCTGGGAGAAGATCACGCCGTGGGTGGCCTCCAGGTTGCGCTGCATGTTCTCCGGATACACCCGCAGCCCCTCCAGGATCTCGCGGAAGCGCGTGAGCAGGTAGTCCAGCAGGATCGTGCTGTCGGGCAGGATCACCCGCTCCACCGAGGAGTGGCTGATGTCCCGCTCGTGCCAGAGGGCCACGTTCTCCAGGCCTGCCTGGGCGTTGCTCCTGAGCAGCCGGGACAGGCCCGAGACCTGCTCGCAGGCCACGGGGTTCCGCTTGTGGGGCATGGAGGAGGAGCCCTTCTGTCCCTCCGCGAATGGCTCTTCCACCTCCCGGACCTCGGTGCGCTGCAGGTGCCGGATCTCGGTGGCGAACTTGTCCAGGGAGGCGCCCACGATGGCCAGGACCGCCAGATACTCGGCGTGGCGGTCGCGCTGGATGATCTGGGTGGAGATGGGCTCCGGCGAGAGCCCGAGCCCCGCGCAGACGTACTCCTCCACCCGGGGCGGGACGTTGGCAAAGGTCCCCACGGCCCCCGAGAGCTTGCCGAAGCTCACCACCTCCCGGGCGCGCAGCAGCCGTTCCCGCGCCCGCCGCACCTCCATCAGCCACATGGCCAGCTTCAGACCGAAAGTCGTGGGCTCGGCGTGGATCCCGTGGGTGCGGCCGATCATGACCGTCTTCCGGTGCTTCGTCGCCAGCTCCTTCAGGACCGCGGCCAGGGCCTCCACATCGGCCAGAAGGATATCCGCCGCCTGGCGCATCTGGCAGGCGAGGGCAGTGTCCAGGATGTCGGAGGAGGTGAGTCCCAGGTGCAGGTACCGGGCCGCCGGTCCCACCCGCTCCGCCACCGCCGTGAGGAAGGCCACCACGTCGTGCTTCACCTCGCGCTCGATGGCGTCGATGCGCGCCACATCGAAGCCCCCCTTGGCCCGGATCGCCTCCAGGGCATCCGCCGGGACCTCCCCCAGCTCGTGCCAGGCCTCGCAGGCCAGGATCTCGATCTTGAGCCACAGGGCGAACCGGTTGGCCGGCTCCCAGATGGCGGTCATCGCGGGTCGGCTGTATCGCGAGATCATGCGACCTCCTGCTGAGGTATGCGAGGTTGGCCGGCTCGAAGTCTGGCAGTCACTACCCTCGGACCGATGCACATGGCGAGCAGTGGCAGCCTACCACAGACAGGCGGCGGAGACAATGGCATGCGCGCACGACATGCCCGCGCGCTCCAGGAAACACCGAAGGGAAAGGTCGTGCCGCGTGGCGGGGCGCCTGGGGTGCGCCGAGGAGGTTGCGGCTTCCAGATCGGGGCTAGGCGTCCGCCTGCCGGCGACGCGGAGGGCCGCTGCGGACTTCAGCGCGCCAGTACCCCAGCAGGTCGTCGAGGGTCTTCTCCAGGGGAATGGCCGCCTCCCAGCCCGTGCAGGCGCGGAGCGCCGCTGCCGAACCCGCGAGGACCTCCAGGTCGTGGGGACGCAGCCGCTGGCTGTCCGCCACGACTTCCACGTCTCGGTGGGCCGAGCGGATCAGGGCCTCAAGCACCTCTCGGAGGCCGTACAGCCGCCCGGAGCAGACATTGTACACGGAGCCCGCTTGGCCCAATTCCAAGGCCAGGACGTAGGCCCGCACCACGTCTCGCACGTCCGAGAGGTCGCGCCGGACGGACAGATTCCCGACGCGCAGCCTGGGGGGGCGCTCTCCGGCCTCGATCTCCGCAAGCTGCCGGGCCCAGTCGGGCAGCGCGAACTGGGGCGCCTGGCGCGGTCCGCAGTGGGGAAAGGGACGGACGCGGACGACGTGCAGCCCGCACCCCAATCCGTACCGGGACGCCACGGCCTCGACCGCTGCCTTGCTGGTCCCGTACGGACTGACGGGCAACAACGGATCGTCCTCCTGGAGCGGCCGGGGCAGCCGGGCCGATTCCCCGTAGGCCTCGGCCGAGCCAACCACCAGGACCCGCGGCGCGATGGCGGCGCCGCGGACGGCCTCCAGCAGGTTTCGCGTGCCCAGGACGTTCACCTGAAACGCCTCGCGCGGATCATCCAGGGACCGGCGGACCGAGGCCGAGGCGGCCAGATGGAAGACCCGATCGGGGCGGCTCTCGCGGACGATTCGGAGGAGGTCCTCCGCCTGGAGGATGTCCGCCTCCGCCAAACGAAGGCGGCCCCCGGAGGATTCCCCGATCCCGTCCAGATTCTTCGAGGAGACACCGGGCTGGACGATGCCGCACACCTCCACCCCCTGAGACAGGAGGAGTTCCGCCAGGTAGGATCCCGCGAACCCCGCCGCGCCGGTCACCAAGGCTCGCATCAAGGGCATGCCCTCAGTCGGAGGGTGACGCCGGGCCTGCGGGAGCCGCCGTCGACCGCAGGCTGGCCAGCATGGCGGCCAGGGCCTCCGGCCAGGGCCGCAGCGGCGAAAGACCGGCCGCCTGCCACGCGCCATTCGCCAGGGCTGAATAGGCGGGCCGGTGGGCCGGCCGGCCCAGCTCCCCGGACGTGATCCGGTGCAGGGATACCGAACCGAGGCCGGCCTGACGCAGGATCTCCCGAGCGAACTCGTACCAGGAGCAGACCCCGCTGTTGGTCACGTGGTAGATCCCGGTTCGCCCCGCAGGGAGCAGCCGCGCGATGGCGTCGGCGAGGTCGGTCGCATACGTGGGCGAGCCCACCTGATCATCCACGACGCGGAGGCTCTCCCCGGCGGCCGCCTTCTCGCAGATGCTCTTCACGAAGTTCCGCCCGTGTGTCCCGTACAGCCAGGCCGTCCGCACGATGGCCCACTGCGGCACCAGGCGCTGGACCGCAGCCTCCCCCTCCAGCTTGGAGCGGCCGTAGGCGTTCAGGGGCGCTGGCGGGTCCCCCTCGAGGTACGGGACCCCCTTGCGCCCGTCGAAGACGTAGTCCGTGCTGAGATAGATGAGCCCGGCCCCGGCCCGACGGCAGCCCTCCGCCACCTGCCGCGTCCCCTCCGCATTCACCGCCATGGCGAACACGGGCTCCCGCTCGCAGCGGTCCACATCCGTGGCGGCGGCCGCATGCACCACCCATGCCGGCTGGAGCGCCGCCAGCCGATCGGCGCAATCCGTCCCGGTGATGTCCCACTCCGGGAGGTCGCAGCCGATCACCTCCCCGCAGGCGGCCAGGGCGCGCACCAACTCCACCCCGAGCTGTCCCCGGGCCCCCGTCACCACGATGCGCATTATCCAGTCCGTTGAGTCCCTTGAGTCTGTTGAGTCCGTTGGGTCCGTTGAGTGTGCTGTGTCGATTGCATCCACTTGTCCAGGTCATGAGGCCGGGCGGACTCGATGGACTGAGCAGACTCAATACTCTGTGGTAGTCTCAGCCTCCGCGGACGACTTCGGCGGGCCAGCGGTACGGGATCTCCGGGCTGTTCCAGGGATAGCGATACTCGTCGGGGGACTCGCGCCGGTACGGGAGTGTCGGGATGTTGATGATGCGGGCCTCCTCGCACCCGAGGGCGGTGAAGCCGTGGACGACCAGCGGGGGAATCTTCAGCAGGAGCGGCGCGGGCTCCCGCGACGGGGGCGAGTGGAGGATCACCTCCTGGACCATCCCCCGGGTGGGCGAGTCGTCTCGGGCGTCGTAGAGCGCCACCAGGCCCGTGCCGCCGACACACACGAAGTGGTCGGTCTGCGTCTTGTGGTAATGCCAGCTCTTGGCCACACCCCGCAGGCAGCCCGTGATGTAGACCTGGCCGAACCGCTCGAAGATCGGTTCGTCCTCCCGGAGCATCTCCATGAGGAACCCCCGGTCGTCGGGCAGGACCGTGAGCGCCTTGACCCGGACCCCGTGGATCATCATTCAACCGTTGAACGTTCAGCGTTCCGCGTTGCACGCGTGCCGCACAGCTTCCTCGTACGGCGCGGGCGAGGAGTTGACTCGAGGTAGGCCATCAGATTTGCAATCTGCCGAGCTGCCTTGTCGGCAAGGTCGTACGCCGCGCCAAATTCCTCGTTGCTGATGTATTGTCTGTCCAGAGCAACGTACAGGTCAGACCGAACCTCTGCCGCTGACCCCTTGGCGCGGCCAAGCAGATCAACAAAGAGCCCCTGAGTTCTGCTTTCGAAACCCTCTGCTATGTCGCTCATGGCGCTGACGCTTGCCCGGCGAATCTGATCCTTCAGGCTGTAATCCCGCGAGAACTCCGGTTTCTCAGTCAACTCGAAGATTAATCGAGTCAGCTCGCGCACCGTCTTCCACGCGTTCAGGTCTTCGAAACGATCAACCATCAGCCGCTTTACTCATGACGAGAGTTCACGTGCACCGTTCCACGCGGGACGCCGCACGTCTTTCCCGGTCACGTGCACCGTTCACCGCGGGACGCGGAACGTCTGTCTTCTAGCACAGCTCGATGATGCTCTGATCCCCCAGGATGAACTTCTGCGTCTTCGGCCGCTCCTCCCCCCGCCGGATGATCACCTCCCGACCGAGGAGGCTCCGCTCGATGCGCACGTCCGCATCCAGGATCTGCGTGTCCTCGAACAGGATGCTGTATTCCAGCTCGCTGTTCCGGATGACGCAGCGCTGCCCCAGGGCGGTGAACGGCCCGATGTAGCTTCGCTCGATGACGGCGTCCTGGCCGATGATGGCCGGTCCGCGGATGTGGCTGGCGATCACCCGGGCCCCCGCTTCCACCACCACCTTGCCGGCGACGTCGCTCGCCGCGTCCACCTCCCCGCGGATGGTGGGCCCCGAGCCGTCCAGGACCTGATCCAGGACGAAGCGGTTGGCCTCCAGCAGGTCCTCGGGCTTCCCCGTGTCCTTCCACCAGCCCGTGATCTCGGAGAAGCCGACCCGGTAGCCGTGGTCGAGGAGGTACTGGTGGGCGTCGGAGATCTCCAGCTCCCCCCGGGCGCTCGGCCGGATGGCGCGCACGGCCTCGAAGATGGGGGGGCCGTACACGTAGATGCCGGTGACCGCGTAGTCGCTCCGCGGCTGGGCGGGCTTCTCCACCACGCGGACGACCCGGTCGCCCGCCACCTCCGCCACCCCGAATCGCTGGGGCCCCCGCACCCGGGCCAGCACCAGATGGCACTGATCCTTCCGGGTGTGGAACCGGTCCACAAACGGGCGGATCCCCCCGACCACCACGTTGTCGCCGAGGAAGAACACGAACGGCTCCCGCCGGAGGAACGGCTCCGCCACCTGGACCACGTGGGCCAGACCCAGCGGCGCCTCCTGGAGGATGTAGGTGAGCGCGAGGCCCCAGGGCGCGCCGTCCCCCAGGGCCCTCCGGATCTCCTCGCCGGTGTCGGGGTTGATGGCGATCCCCACATCCGTGATCCCCGCCGCCGCGATCGCCTCCAGGGCGTAGTGGATCATGGGCTTGTTGGCGATGGGGATGAGGTGCTTGTTGCTCGTGTGGGTCAGGGGGCGGAGGCGGGTTCCCCGGCCCCCCGCGGTAATCAGGGCGCGCATGCATCCTCCGGTCGGGCGGGACGGCGGTCAGGCACCCCCCGGCCCGCCCTCAGCCTGTCGAACGGGTCCCCCCTCGGCCTCATCGATCAGCATCACCGGGATCCCGTCGCGGATGGGATAGCGCAGGCCGCAACCCGGCGAGGTGCAGACGATCCGCTGCGCCGCCTCGTCCAGCCGTACCTCCGCCTTGCACTTGGGGCACGCCAGGATCTCCAGCAGTTCCTTGTCGATCATGTCAGCTCCTCCTCACGTCGCCCTCGAGCGGTTGCCCACGGCGACGATCCACCCGCCTCGTTATGGGCGCGACGGAGAGTATCCACGCCCGGTGCAGATTGTCAAGGGCCGCAACCGACGGCGTCCACCTGGGTCAGACCCCATCCCGCCTCATGATCAGCGCATCCTCCGGGGGGTGGGAGTAGTATCCCTTGCGGATGCCCGCGGGCCGAAATCCGAAGCGGCGGTACAGCGCCTGGGCCCCCGCGTTCGACGCACGCACCTCCAGGAATGCGCATCGCGCCCCCCGCTCCCTCCCGCGCTCCAGGATCGTCGCCAGAAGGGCTGACGCGATGCCACGGCGCCGCCAGCGCGGGTCCACGGCCAGGTTGTTGATGTGGAGTTCCTCACCGACGACCCAGACGCAGGTATAGCCAGCGACGGGAGGTGGGACGCCGGCGCCGGCCAGCCGGGCGACCAGCAGATCCGCCAGCGCCCCCCGGTCCAGGTCGCTCTCGAACATCTCCTGGGTCCAGGGAAGTCCGAAGGACATTGCCTCGATGCCCAGGACTTCGGGCAAATCCTCGCGTCGCATCGGCTCGATCAGCACGTCCATGGGTGACCCGGACTGACCCCACGGGGGCCGACGCCGCTCACCATTCGGCGGCGGGCGGAGCATTCAAGCACCAAGCGATCGTCCGGCCGAACTCTGCTGGCGGCGCAGCTCGGCCTCGGACGGGCGGAGATAGCGGGGGACGAGCGACTCCACCGCATCTCGCTCCCCTCGCAGCAGGCGTCCCCGCCCCAGCTCGGCCACACAGGCGGGACGCGCCCCGCGGCTGGCCACGGGGGGAAGCAGCGCCTTGTCCCCCAAGAGATGGTGGAACAGATCGCCGTATGCCTCGACGCCATCCCCGAGAAACAGCGTGGGCTTGCGGATCCGCCTGCAGAGATCCCCGGGCGAGAGGGCCACGTCCTCCATGAGGCGGCGGAGACCGCCGGCCTCGTGCTGAAAGAGCGCGGCGTACACCTCCTGCTTGCGCGCGTCGAGGACCGGACAGACCTGCCATCGGGCGGCAGGCAGCGCCCAGGCCAGCGCCTCCAGCGTCGGCACGGCGACGACCGGGAGGCCCGTGGCGTAGGCCAGGCCCTTGACCGAGCTGAGACCGATGCGGAGCCCCGTGAAGGACCCGGGCCCGATGCTGACCGCGATCCCGCCCAGGCCCTCCAGACCGATGCCCGCATCCTGGAGCATCCGGTCGATGGTGGGAAGCAGCCGCTCCGAGTGGGTGGCCTCGACGTTCAGCGTGTACTCGGAGACCAGCCCGCCGTCGCCGACCAGGGCGACTCCCCCTTGCATGGTCGAGGTTTCGATCCCGAGCACGAGCATGCGCACCTCCGAGGGTCGGAGTATACCCCAATCCGAGAAGAATCCAAATCAGCAAGGCTGTCAGCGATGCTTCATTCCCGTGCGCCGGCCGGTGAGTCCCCGTGACGAGCCCGGAAGCCTCCGCCCGTCAGGAAGCGGCGACGGGGAGGACGATGGTGACAACCAAGCCGCCGTCCGGGGCGTTGGCGGCGCTCACGCTGCCGCCGTGCAGGCGAACGGCCCGCTCGGTGATGGCCAGGCCGATGCCCGTGCCGCGGCCCACCCCCTCGTGCGCCTTACCCGGAAGTCCGCGGAGGTCTGTCGTCTGGCGGAGATGATTCACGAAATGGTGAGCGACCATCGCACCGGTTCCAGGCAAGCGAGGTTTCCTCGACCTCCCGGGCCAGCCGAGCCAATCGCCTAGAGGATGCGGTGCCGTGGATTCTCCCGGCTCATCCAGCGCGACTGTCCTTGGCCTGACAGTCATCCTCCTCGGCGGATGCGCCGCCGAACTCGCGCAGCAGAAGGGCAACGATCTCAACTTTCGTCTCCGAACTCCGATGTCTCTTTCCAGGCCGTCAGTCCGCCCAAATCCCCCCTCGCCCCCCTCTGGTAAGGGGGAGTTGGGGGGAATCGCTTGAATCCGATGCCGTCCTCCTTCCGAGCGGGCGCGTGATCGCAACCCCAAGACCCCGCCATACTCACCCTCACTCGAAATTGACAACGCTCAACTCTCCCCATACGATGCCCGCGTCAGGGCAGTCGGTCTCTCTCCCCGTTTCTCCGTGCTCTCGTTTGTCTATTCTTACGTCTTACGTCTTTACGCTTTACCCACAGGGAGGTGCCATGAAAGCCATCCGGTTCCACGAGCACGGCGGACCCGAGGTGCTCCGGTACGAGGATGTGCCCGACCCATCCCCCAAGCCCACCGAGGTGAAGCTCCGCGTGAAGGCCGTCGCCCTGAACCATCTCGACATCTGGCTGCGCAAGGGCTTGCCGGGCGTCAAAGTGGCCTTGCCCAAGATCGGGGGCTGCGACATCGCGGGCGAGGCGGCGGAGGTGGGGTCGCTCTGCTCCCGCGTGAAGGTGGGGCAGCGAATCATGCTGTCCCCTGGATGGTCCTGTGGCCAGTGCGCCGCCTGTCTAAGCGGCCAGGACAACCTCTGCCGCACCTACCAGATCATCGGCGGCTACACCATGGACGGGGGCTGCGCCGAGTACCTCTGCGTCCCCGAGGTCAACTGCATC
>DATIFO010000051.1:0-23784 GCA_035455275.1 Methylomirabilis sp. (SeqCode)
CGGCCGCGAGCGTGCTTGGCTGCGCGGGTTATGGAACCAGCTCCTTCGCATGCCCCTTGATGTAGTCGATCATGTCTTTCCGGATCCGCTCGCGCGGGATGGCGGTCTTGGTCAGGACGTCCAGCTTGGGAATGATCTCCCACACGATGGAGGGGACCTGGTCGGTGATGTCCGTCCCGGGATACTGCCACATGGTGGTGATCAGGCGGATCTGCTGATCGTCGGAGAGGAGGTAGTTGACAACCTTGAAGGCCACCTCTTTGTACTCCGGGGGGATGTTGGCCGGAACGGCGAGGTAGCCCGTGCCGATCTCGTCCGCGCCCTCCTCGGGATAGACGGCCTTGATGCTGGGGGGCATGGTCCCCTGGCGCGCCGACCACAAGGAGTAGTCCTGGGCGTACAGCGAGATCCAGGTGTCGCCGGCATTGAAGTCCTCGAACATGTTCGGGGGCTCCGCCGGCAGCGGAAGCTTGGCATACTTGCCGAAGTCCTTGAGCTTGTTCCAGGCGTCGATGAAGGCGGGATCCTTCTCCAGTTGACCGATGGGCTGCGTCATCTTCTCCTTCAGGAAGCCGTGAAGGAAGGTGAGCCGCTGCCGCCACGCCGAGCTGGACTTGGCGTCGGGACGGATCAAGCCGATGTGCCCCTTGAACTCGGCCCGCCGATCGTAGTACTCCTTCCACGACTTGGGCGGGTTCTTGATGTTCTGGCTGTTGTAGATCAGGGCGTAGGAGGTGCGCCAGTAGAGGACGCCCTTGCTCTGCAGGTCCACGCCCTCGTCAGACTTCAGGTAGCGGGGGTCGACCTTGGCAGAGTTCGGAACATTTGTCGGGTTGAGAGTCTCCAGGGGCAAGCCCGAGGTCACCCAGGTGGCGATGGACTTGGGGAAGAGGATGTGGATGTCCCCCTGGCCCGGCTTCCAGGCCTTGGCCTTCTGGATCTGCTCGGCGTCGCTCGTGACCAGGTACTTGAGGTTGACCCCCAGGGCTTGCTTGACGGCCGGGATCACGAACTTCTGCCAGTAGGCCTGGAAGTTGGCCCCCGACTGGCTGTCGGCAATGACCAGCTCCGTCGGTGCCGCGGCCGCCACGGGGGATGGCGCCGCCATCCCGGCGAACACCAAGGTGAGGCCAAGGAGGAAAGTCAGACTCGTTGCGACTCGATTGCTCATCGCCGCTCTCCTTCCGGAATGAGACAGCACGTTGTGCCATACATGCAACGCCAGCAGGGATTTCCGTCCCGGCCATCACCCCCTTCCGGGCTGCGCTCGGTCTGCATGCGAGAAGCCTCTCACTTCTCTTTCTGGAGGTCAAGGGTCAAGGTGAAACGTAAGCCGTGAGACGTGAAGCGTGAAACGTGATGACGTAACTCGCGGTGGTTGGCTGCTTCTTACGCTTTACGTTTTGCGTCCGCGACCTGGATCCGTCTCCCCGTCCGGGCAGCCTTGACCAGCGCGTCACAGAGCATAGCATTGACATACCCGTCATGGAAGTCGGCGGCCAGCGGCGCCACCGTTCCCTTGCCCGCGATGGCCGCCACCAGGTGCTGGAGCTGGTGGACGAAGGTGTGCTCCCACCCCAGGATGTGGCCGGGCGGCCACCACTTGCCGCCGTACGGATGATCGCCGTCCGTGACCAGGACAGTCTTGAAGCCGCGGTCACGTCGGCCCTTGGGCTCGACCCGGAAGACCTCCAGCTCGTTCAGGCGCTCCAGGTTGAAACCGAGGCTCCCTCGCGTCCCGTTCACCTCGAAGGTCAGATAGTTTTTCCGGCCGGGGCAGAACGTCGAGACCTCCAGGGTCCCCACGGCGCCGTTCTGGAATTCCAGGACGCCTTCGTACAGGTCCTCGACGTCCACCACCTTGGACTGGCGGGACCCCGGCCCGACGGGGCGGCGGGGGACCACGATCCGGGAGAGGCCGGCCACCCGCTTGAGTTCCCCCACCAGGAAGCGCCCCAGGTCCAGGACGTGCGAGGCGATGTCCCCCACGGCGCCGGTGCCAGCGCGCCGCTTGTCCTGTCGCCAGGTGTGGGGGGTGGCCGGGTCGCTCAGGGTGTCGTCGGTGTAGCGTGTGCGGAAGTGGATGAGGTCGCCCAGCTCCCCGCCCAGGATCATCTCCCGTGCGAGCCGGACGGCGGGGACGAACCGGTAGTTGTAGCTCACCTGGTGCCGGACGCCGCCGCGACGCACCCCCTCCCACATGCGTCGGGCCTCCCGCCCGTCCCGCGCCAGGGGTTTCTCGCAGAGCACGTGCTTGCCCTCCGCCACGGCGGCGAGACTCGGTCCCGCATGCACGTCGTTGGGGGCGCAGTTGATGAAGAGGCCGACCCGCGGGTCCTCGACGAGTCTCTGCCACTCCGCCGTCCCGTACTCGAAGCCGTAGCGGCGGGCCGCCTCCTCCACGCCGGCGAGGGAGCGCCCGCCGATCCCGAGGAGGCGGAGGCGGACCGGGAAGGGCCAGAAGATGTGGGGGGCCTTCTTCAGGGCGTTGAGATGAGCCCGCGCCACGCCCGCGTAGCCCAGGACCGCGACGCCGAGTGTGATGGGTGATGTGGTGGGCATCAGCGCCTCCGAGATAAGACCGTTCGGCGGTTCGGCGGTTCGGCGGTTTGACTGGACGGCCGGACGGCCGGACGAGAACCACCGGTCGGCCGGCCGTTCAGGAGGCCGACCAGGCGGCGGTGGATCCGGCCATTGCTGGCCAGGATGGTGTTGCGCTCCACGTCGAACGGATGGCCGGTTCCGGCGGTGACGCGACCGCCGGCTTCCTGGACCAGCAGGGCGCCCGCGGCGATGTCCCAGGGCTTGGCGCTCTGCTCCCAGTAGGCATCCAGTCTGCCGGCGGCGACACAGGCCAGGGAGAAACCCGCCCCGAAGATGCGGACACTCCGGACCTGGAGGGCCAGGGCGGCGATGCGCTCGCGCAGCCGCCGGTTCCCCCAAACCGTGTCGTCGTGCCAGAGGGCGATCACGGCGTCGCGGAGGCGAGTCGTTCGCGAGACGTGGAGGCGACGCCCGTTCAAGAAGGCGCCCCGTCCCCGCTCCGCGACGAACAGCTCACCGGAGCTGGGCAGGCAGAGGACGCCGACCTCGATCCGCCCCCGGCGCTCCAGGGCGATGCACACGGAGAACAAGGGCAGCCCCGTGATGTAGGCGATGGTTCCGTCCAGAGGGTCCACGATCCAGCGCCCGTCCGCTCCCACCACCGAGCCGCCTTCTTCACCCAGGAAGCCGATCTGCGGGAAGCGCCGGGCGAGCATGGTCCGGATGCAGCGCTCGGCGGCGACGTCGGCGGCCGTGACGGGGTCCTTGGACCCCTTGAATCGCACCCTGTTCGCGCGGTTGAGCCGACGCAGGAGGATTCCCCCGGCAGCCTCGGCCGCCTCGATCGCCGCCTGGGTCTCCGGTAAGAGGTGTTCGGCTGCACGGCGGTTCGGCTGCACGGCGGTACGGGAACCACCGAACGACCGAGCCACCGCACCCCCGAACGCGCCTCCCCCGGCCATCTCACCCCTCATGCCAGCGGCCGCTTGATGGCGTGGAAGATCTTGTGGAGCAGGGCCACGTCGCCCCTGGCCTCCTCTGGCGTGGTGATGGGTTGTGACCCCTTCTGGACGCACTCGGCGAAGTGCAGCAGTTCCTCCTTGAAGGCCTCCTGCATGGAGGCAATGACGTGCTTCTCGACGGGCCTCCCTTCCTCCATGCCCTCGACGATGACGGGGGTGGGCAGGTTGCGGAAGAAGGGGGACGGGAAGACCAGGCGGACCCGGTCGGCCTTGGCGTAGTACGCGACCGTCTCCTCGTAGTGGGCGAGGTCGGGGAGGTACTGCAGGCTGAGGATGGCCCGCACGCCCGTGGCGTAGCGCAGGCAGGTGAGCATCCCTTCGCCCCCGTGCCAGACGTCCGTGAACAGCACCTCGTCGGGATCGCCGGACAGGCCGCGCAGGACGTTGATGTCGTGCACCAGGGTGGACAGGAGGTTGTCGGCGAAGACCCGCCGCTCCAGGGGGGTGAAGTCGCCGATCGCCTCGCGGATGAGGGCGTCCTGCTCCGCCCGGAGTCTTGCCCGGACGTCGACCGGGACGTCCATGCAGCGGCGAATGTCGTGGTGACCGATCTGGTTCGCCTCCGAGGGGTGCAGCACGGCGATCTGGATGGTCTGCAGGTCCTTCAGGCTCCGGATGCGGGGCAGGGCGTACCGGAAGCCGGGGTCGTAGCGCTTCATGTAAGCAACCATGCAGACGGTGCCGGCCTGCTTCTGGGCGGTCAGGATCTCGTCCGCCTCGCCCAGGGTGTAGCACATCGGTTTCTCGGTGAAGACGTGCTTCCCGGCCTTGAGGGAGTCCGCGATGACGGCCCCGTGGGAATCGGCCGAGAGCACCGCGACGGCATCCAGGGGCTCTTTCAGGAGATCGCGGTGGTCGCTGTGGCGCCTGCTCACCCCGTAATAGTCCCCCACGTACCTCAGGGTGCCCGGCGAGACGTCGCAGAGGGCGACCACCTCGAACAGCTCGTGCAGCTCCTTCAGGTGAGGCAGATGCATCATCTGACCGATCAGACCGCAGCCGACGACCCCCATCCGGATCCGAGCCATGCGTCTCTCCTTTCAATGCCTCCGTGGCGCATGCGAGCCGTGCGCCCCTCAGTCGGCCGCCGCCTCCACCACCCCGATGGTCCGCCGGCGGGAGAGCCAGTGAGCCGGAAGGATGCATACCGCCAGGACCAGGATGAGCAGCGTGGATAGGGCGGCTCCACGCCCGATGGTGCCGTACTCCGCCCACGACAGGATGAGGACCGTCACCAGGTCATGACCCGGTGACACCAGGAAGATGACCTGGCTCACGGCCGTCATGGCGCGCACGAAGCTGTAGATCAGGCCGGTGAAGATGGCCCCTCGGATGAGGGGCACGACCACCCGTCGCAGCGTGGTCGCCGTCCCCGCCTTCAGCGTGGCCGAGACCTCCTCCAGGCTGGGGTCGAGCTGGGTGAGGGCGGCCACCCCGCTCCGGATGCCCACGGGCATGCCCCGGAAGATGAAGGCCAGGACGAGGATGGCGCCCGTCCCGGTGAGCTGGAGGGCTCCCGCGTTGAAGGCCAGGATGTAGCCGATCCCCATGACGGTGCCGGGGATCGCGTAGGAGAGCATGGCCGAGAACTCCAGCGCCGTCCGGCCGAGGAACCGGTGCCGCAGGGTCAGGTAGGCGATGAGGAATCCCAGGCCGGCTGAGGGAAAGGCGGCCAGGACCGACAGGCGCATGGTGTCCAGCAGCACCGGGACGCCGTGGCTCATGAGGTCTCGGTAGTTCTGCAGGGTGAAGGTGTGGTTGATCCCCCACAGCTTCACGAAGCTCCCGAAGAGGATGGAGCCGTACAGGAGCGCGGCCAGGCCCGCGAAGAACAGGAACACGCCGGTGAGCGCCAGGTCGAGGGCGCGCGGGAGGGACGTGGGCTGGCCCCCGGACGGCTTCCCCGTCACGGTGACGTAGGAGCGGCGGCCCAGCCAGTGCCGCTGCAGCCAGAAGATGGCCAGCGTGACCAACAGGAGAATCAGCCCGTAGGTCGCGGCCTCGTGCTGGTCGAAGCGGCCCTCGATGGCGTAGAAGATCTCGGTGGGCAGAAACGGGGCGCCGCCCCCGAGCAGCAGGGGATTCCCGAAGTCGGCCAGGCTCTCGATCATGACCAGCAGGATGGCGTTGGCCAGACCGGGACGCACCAGGGGCCAGAGGATCGTCCGGAACAATGTCCAGCGATCCGCGCGCAGGGTCCGGGCCGCCTCCTCCAGGGACACATCCAGCGAGCGGATCACGCCCACCAGGACCAGGTAGGCGATCGGCGTGAAGGCCAGGACCTGCGCCAGGCCCACACCCAGGGGGCCGAAAAAGGCGTTGGTGGAGAGCCCCAGCAGGGTGTGGGTGATGAAGCCGCGGCGGCCGAACATGTAGATCATGGCCAGGCCGAGGACGAAGGCGGGGGTGATGATGGGCAGCACCGACAGCGGTCCCAGGAGGTGACGCGTCCAGAGACGGCTGCGCGATTCCAGCAACGCGAAGATGAAGCCGAGGGCCGTCGAGACGCAGCCCACGACAGCGGCCAGGAACAGGCTATTCCGGAGCGCCCCCATGCCGAGGAGCAGCAAGGTGGAGAGCCCCGCGCCCCCCCCGATGCCGAGACCCCAGGACAGTCCGGCGGCAGCGCGACCCGTCGCCCGCCAGCGGTACAGGAGCGCCGCCAGGCCGATCCCCAGGCCGGTCCCCGCGCCCCACCGGATGGGGTCCAGCGGGAACTCCGGGTGGCGCAGGAGGAGGAAGATCGGCGAGCCGAGATACCGGAGCAGACCGGCGCCGGTCAGGTGACCCTGGATCACCACACTGGCCTGGAGCATCGTGCAGAGCGGGTAGAGGATGAAGATGATGACCAGGCCGACCGACCAGAGGATGCCCGCGCCGACAAAGGCGCCTCCCCGGAGCAGGCCCGCCTGGGCCAGCCCGATGCCGGCCAGCGTCAGGAGGCCGAGCAGGCTGATCATGGCCCCCAGGCCAAAGGCGCGGCCGCTTCCGCCCACCTGGATGAGGCCGGTGGCCGTCCCGAGGAGTGAGAGGGCGAGGACGATCCGTCCAACCGTCCGGCTGCCGCTCCATCCGATGGCGAGCGGGATCACCAGGGCCGCGGCCAGACCCACGACCGCCAGGGGCCAGTGACCGACCACCTGTCCGAGACCGGTCTCGGACCACGAGAAGGCAAGGAACGCCTTTCCAACGCGCCCCCACGGCAGGACCGCGAAGGCACCCAGGGTGAGCAGGCTCCAGACGATCGTTTCGCGTCGATAAGCGGTCATGGAAGATCGCGGTGCAATGGCGAAACGGCGGACCCGGGGATCGGCAGCCCCGAGGGCCCGCGGATCCACCATTCCGGCCATTCACCTCGCTATTTCGGCAACGGGAACACCTGCTCGGTCCACTTCCGGATCAGGCCGTCCCGGACCGCCGGCGTGCCGTACTTGCCAAAATCGTAGCTGATGACCTTGGCCTCCTCGAAGCGGGGGACGTCGGGATCCACGGCCGATTTCGAGTGGGAGGGAATGCTCACCTCGCCGTTCTGGGGCCCCAGCTTCTGGTTTTCCGGCTCCAGCGTCCAGTCGATCAGCCTCAGCGCGTTGGCGCGGTTCGGGGCGCCCGTGACCAGGTTGAGCCCCCCGATCTCGTAGCCGGTTCCGTCCTTCGGGGCGATGAAGCGGATGGGGAAGCCCTTCCGGCCGCGCTCGACCACGTCATTGGCGAAGGAGACGCCGATGGGGGCCTCCCCCCGGCCCGCCAGCAGGCTGGGGTCGCCGCCGCTCCGCGTGTACTGGCCGACGTTCCGGTGGATGGCCTTGAGCAGCTCGAAGCCCGGGTCCTCGCCGTAGATCTGGATGATGGTGGTCATCATCACGTAGCCGGTGCCCGACGTGTTGGGGTTGGGCATGGCGATGAGGCCCTTGTACCTGGGGTCGCCCAGCTCCTTCCAGGTCTCCGGGACCGGCAGGTTCTTCTCCTTCAAGATCTTCTCGTTCACACCGAAGCCGTGGATGCCGGTGTAGAGCGGGATGTAGTGGCCGTCCACCGCCCGCGTCAGTTGCGGCCGGAGGTCTCCCCAGGCCTTGGGTCGGAAGAATTCGGCCAGGCCCTCCGCCTGGGCGACCCACTGAGAGTCGCCGCTGCCGCCGAACCAGACGTCAAACGTCGGGTTCGCCTTTTCGGCGCGGAGCCGGGCCAGGGCGGCGCCCGAGCTGAGACGCACGAACTCCGTCTGGATCCCCGTGGCCTTGCTGAATTCCCGCTTCACCGCCTCGCACCAGGCGGGATCGGGGCTGCAGAGGATCACCACCTTGTTCTCGCCGGCCGCGGCCGGTAGCGCACACAGGGCCAGGAGACCCATCAGGAGCAGGACCGGCAACCCCCACTTTCTCATGGCAGCTCCTCCTTCGTTCGGTCAGAGTATCCGGCAATCGCACACACCTGCGACTGCCCGATCCCCGTCGCAGGTCTCCACGGCTAGCTGAGCGCCTGATCCAGGTTGGCGAAGACCCGCTCGAAGGCCTCCACGTACGCCTGCATCAATGCCAGCGACTGCGGGAAGAGAGGGTAAGAGTGGGACCCCACCACCAGGGAATCTTCCAGGAGCCTGAGCGTCTGGGGGTATTCGGCGAGGTCGTACTTCACCTCCTGACCCAGGGGACATTTCCACGGGCAGGACAGGCCGTAGCCGCCCCGGTCCTGGAACAGGGTCTGGCCCGGGACGGGGACGGTCTGCCAGAGGCTGACCTCCGCCCCTTCGGCCTTCAGGGCCGCCAGCACCTTGTCGCGGAAGGCCTTGGGCGGCAGGTCGGAGCCGGCGGCCCGGGGGTTCAGGCGGATGCGATACTGGTAGAAACTCGACGTGCAGCCGGGGGGGACGTAGGGCGGGGTGATCCCCGGGACCTTCCCCAGGCGCTCGCTGAGGAAGGCGGCGTTTCCCCGGGCATGGGTCAGGGATTGATCCAGGCGGCGCAACTGGCTCCGGCACAGGGCCGCGGTCAGCTCGGTGGTGCGGTACATCCAGCCCATGACGAGTGAGTTGTACTCGCGGGCACCGTCCAGCGGGCGGGCCGGATCGAAGGTATGCTTGTCGCTCTCCCGGATGTCCTCGCCGAACATCCGGAACATGTTGGCGCGCTCCTTCAGGTCCTCCCGGTTGGTGACGAAGATCCCGCCCTCGCCCGCGGGGAGGTTCTTGCTGGACTGGAAGGAGAAGATGCCCATGTCCCCGATCCCGCCGACCTTCATCCCCTTGTAGCTGGAGCCATGGGCCTGAGCGGCATCCTCGATCACCAGGAGGCCGTGCCGCCTGGCGATGTCCAGGATGGGATCCATGTCGGCCGGGACGCCATGGATGTGGACGGGGATGATGGCCCGGGTGCGGGCCGTGATCCGCTCCTGGATCCTGGCCGGGTCGATGTTGTAGGTCCGCGGGTCGATGTCCACGAAAACGGGCACGGCGTTGTGGTGGAGGACCGCCATGGCCGTGGCCAGGAAGGTGAAGGCCGTGGTGATCACCTGGTCACCGGTCCCGATCCGGCCAGCCGCCACCGCGGTGTGCAGCGCCGCGGTCCCGCTGTTGGTGGTGAGGGCGTAGCGGACGTCGCAGTAGCGCGCCCACTCCTCCTCCAGGGCCTTGACCTGCGGGGCGTAGGGGCCGCTCACGATGCCGCTGTCCAGCGCGCCCAGGACGGCCGCCTTGTCCTCCTCGGTGATCACCGGCCAGCGCCGATGCAGGCCTGTGGGGACGACCGGGGTCCCGCCGCGGATCGCCAGGGTGTCGCTCATGACTCGCTCCTTCCGTGTCTCTGGGGGTATTCGGCATGGGGCAGGCTGGGGCCGGAGGAGGCGCGGATCACCAGCGTATGGGAGACGACCGTGGTGGAGAAGACGTGCTGGTCCCCCTGCTCCATCTGGGCGATGGCCTGCCTCACGGCGAGCCGGCCCATCTCCTCCTTGGGGACCGCCACGGTGGTGAGGGGCGGCGTGGTGTGGGCCGCGTACTCGATGTCGTCGAAGCCGACCAGGGCCATCTCCTCCGGGACGCGGAGACCCCGGTCGTGGACCGCCCGCAGGGCCCCGATGGCCATGTCGTCGTTGGTGAAGATGGCGGTGGCGCCGCGGGGCCGCTTCAGCAGGGCCTCCGCCGCCTCGTAGCCTCCCTGGGGGCGCATGGGGGCCTCCAGGATGAGCTCCTCGCGCAGCGGGATGCCGGCCTCGTGGAGTGCGCGCCGGTAGCCGCTGGTCAGGGCGTGGGAGAAGGGATGGCGCCCCGGCCCCCGCAGGAGGGCGATGCGCCGGTGGCCGAGCTTGATGAGGTGGCAGGTGGCGGTGTAGGCGGCCAGGGCGTCCTCGCAGACGACGGCGTCCATGTCCCGGGCGGGCGGCCGCATGTCCACCAGGACCAGGGAGAAGCCGCTGCCACGCAACTGGCGCACGAATCGCGGGCGGACCTTGCCCACCAGGATGAGCCAGCGGGTCATCATCTCGCGGATCATCTTGGGATAGTCCAGCGACCCGGCGGAATCCCCCAGGCCGTAGCCGAAGAGCAGGTGGCAGTCCCAGCGGCGGGCCTCGTCGGCGATCCCCTGGATGATGCCGGCGAAGTAGCTGTGAGCGGTGACGACCTCGCGGCTGAAGATGGTGCCGATGATGCGATCGCTTCCCGCCCCGGGTGCGGTGCGGCTGGCCAAAAGCTGGGCGGCGGGGTTGGGGATGTAACCCAGCCGCCGAACGGCCGCCATGACCTTCCGCCGGCTGGACAGGCTCACGTCCGGGCGGCCGCGCACCACCCGGGAGACCGTCATGATGGAGAGCCCCGTGTGCTCCGCGATATGCTTCAGCGTGATGGGGGTGCCGACAGGCTTCGACATGGTCACCGGCTGGCGTGTTAGCGTTAACGGGAATACACCTACCCCAGACGGTCCCGAGCGTCAAGCGCTTTTTCATGGCTCCCATCCCCCCTCCAGTCCCCGGCAGGGCAGGATGTGATTTCGTGTTGATTTCTGTTCGATCGTGTGATCTAGTCCGGCGGACGGCGGTGGGGATCCCGGGAGGACACCATGGTCGCCGCTCGAATCGATCCGGACTGGCGATACCACGACCTGCGGGCCCTGATCCTGGAGAACGCCCGCCTGCGCCTCACCCTGCTCCCCGAGGTCGGGGCCAAGATCCTGGACCTCGTCTTCAAGCCGGCCGACCGGAATCTGCTCTGGCGAAACCCGCGCCTGGAGCCCCGGCGCCCGGTCTTCGGGCAGAACTTCGACGACTGGTGGCCAGGAGGCTGGGACGAGGTCTTTCCCACCTGCGATGTCAGCCGGTACAAGGGCGAGACCTATCCCTACCTGGGAGAACTCTGGTCGCTCCCGTGGTCGTGGCAGGTGGAGCGGGAGGGCCCGGCCGAGGCCTGCGTCCATCTCTCCCGCACGACGATCATCTCGGCCGCGCGGATGGAGAAGTGGATCCGCCTCACGGCGGAAGAGCCGGTGATCCGGTTCCGGCACCGGCTGACGAACCTGGGGACGCAGGCGATGGACTTCGGCTGGGGCATCCATCCCTGCTTCCACATCGAGGCGGGGTACCGGATCGACGCCCCCGCCACCCAGGGGGTGGTGGGCCACACGGTCACGGCGCCGTTCGGGCCGGTGGGCACGACCTATGCGTGGCCGAAGGCGCCCGCGGTGTCCGGCTGCTCGCACGACATCCGCATCGTCCCTCCGGCGACGCAGGGATGGTGCGAGGGGCACTATGCGACCGGCCTGACCGACGGCTGGGTGGCCCTGACGGACCCGAAGGCGGAGGTGGGGATCGGCCTCTGCTTCCCGCGGGAGGTGTTCCCGGTCCTGTGGTGCTGGATGGTGTACGGGGGATGGCGGGGCCACTACCACGTGGCGCTGGAGCCGTGGACCGGCTGGCCGCATCAACTGGACCTGGCGGCGGCGGCCGGGCGTCACCGGACGCTCGCACCCGGGGAGGCATTGGAGTGCGAGACCATGGCGGTGGCCTACACGGGACTGCAACGCGTGAGCGCGATCGGGTGGGATGGACAGGTTCATGGAGCGTGAAGGTACAAGCGTTCGGGTGTTCGGCGGTTCGGTGCGTCTCGAGCAAGCAGGCGCCTGAACAGCATGGGCCGGATGCCTCATTGCAGTTGGCCTGAGACGGAGCGAAGGAGGGCAGACATGAGACGCTGGTGGTGGGTGGCAGGTGTTCTCGGCGTGCTGGCAGCGGCCCTCGCCGGGCCGGCGGCGGCGGCGTCCGACACCGAGGGGCAGGTGGTGGTGTACACGGCGGCGCAGAGCACCATCGTGCAGGCCGTGGGGCCGATGTTCGAGAAGAAGACCGGGATCAAGGCGCAGTTCGTCGAGGCGGGAACCGGGGAGGTCATCAAGCGGGCGCAGGCCGAGAAGGCCAACCCGCTGGGGGATGTGTTCTGGGCCCTGGCCGCAGAGCCGCTGGCGGCGAATGCGGATCTCCTGGAGCCGTACACGGTGTCCGAGGACGCCAAGATCAACGCCATCTACAAGAAGGGAATGGCGGCCGGTCGCGTCCAGCCCAACAACGTGACCCCCATGGTCATCGTCTACAACAAGAAGCTGGTGAGCGACGCCGACGCTCCCAAGACCTGGAAGGCCCTGGCGGACCCGAGGTGGAAGGACAAGATCGCGTACGCGGCGGCGGACAAATCGGGGTCGTCCTACACCATCTTGGCGACGCTGCTCACCGTGTTCGGCGACAACGACGCCGGCTGGAAGGTTGTCGAGGACATCATGCGGAACGCCAAGATCCTCCCGTCCTCCAGCCGGGTGCCCAAGGGGGTCGCCGACGGCGAGTACCATGCGGGCCTCACCTACGAGGACGCCGCCATGCGCCAGGTTGCCGGAGGCGCGCCGGTGGGGGTGATCTATCCACAGGACGGCACCTCGGTCCCGCCCGATGGGAACGCCCTGATCAAGGGGGCCAAGCACCCCAAGGCGGCCAAGGCGTTTCTCGATTACGTCGTCTCCAAAGAGGTGATGGACCTCCTGGCAGAGAAGTTCTCCCTTCGCTCGGCGCGGACGGATGTGAACCCGCCCAAGGGCTTCGCCCCCCTCGGCGAGATCAAGGCTGTGGCCTACGACATGGAGTGGGCCGGGAAGAATTACCAGCCCTTCGTGAAGAAGTGGCAGGACATCATCGTGCGGGTGAAGTGAAACGTAAGACGTAATCCGTAAAACGTAAGGGACTGCTTCGTGTTACGTTTTACGCTTTACGTTCTAGAAGAGCGTGATGCGCAACCGCTTCGACGCCTGGACGGGCGTGACGGGCATCGCCTTTGCCCTCCTCCTGCTCCTGCTGATCATCCCGCTGGGGCGATTGCTCTGGGCCAGCCTGCTCGCCGAGGACGGCGGGCTCACGCTGGCCCACTATCGCGACTTCCTGGCCTATCCCTACTACTCCCGGACCATCGGGCACAGCTTCCTGGTCAGCAGTCTCGTGACGCTCTGCGCGCTGCTGGTGGCGGTGCCGGTGGCGTTCCTGGTGGCCCGCGTGGATATCCCGGGGAAGGCGGTCCTGAAGTCGCTGGCCATCCTCCCGCTGGTGTCGCCGCCCTTCATCGGGGCCTACTCCTGGATCCTGCTCTTCGGGCGCGCCGGCTATGTCACGACGCTCCTCCAGAAGGTCGGCGTCAGCATCCCCACGGTCTACGGGATGCACGGAATCGTCCTGGCGCTCTCGCTCAACCTGTACCCGTTCGTGCTGCTGATGGTGGCGGGGGCGCTCCAGGCCTTGGATCAGTCGCTGGAGGAGGCGGCCCAGGGTCTGGGGTCCAGCCCCTGGCGCGTGTTCCGGACCATCACGGTCCCCGTGACGATGCCGTCCGTTCTGGGGGGCGCGTTGCTCGTCTTTCTGACGGCCTTCGCCGACTTCGGGGCGCCCATGATCATCGGCGAGGGATACCAGGTGCTTCCGACCATCGTGTACAGCCTGTTCGTGGACGAGATGGGGGGCACCCCCGCCAAGGCGAGCACGGCGGCCACGCTGCTGGTCCTGTGCACGACCGCCATCCTGCTGGTCCAGTACTGGGCGGTGGGGCGGAAGCGATACGCCATGTCGCAAGTCCGGCCCATCCCGCCGGTGCGGCCCCGCCCTAGCGTCCGGTGGCTGGTGACTGCCTACGCGTACCTCGTGGTTGCCCTGTCCCTGGTGCCGGCAGCCGTCGTGGCCGTGACCTCATTCTTCGAGAGCCGCGGCCCGGTGCTCTATCCCAACTTCAGCCTGGGAAATTACCGGGAGGTCCTCTTCAACGTCCCCCGTGCGATCGCCAACAGCTTCCTCCTCTCCAGCGTGTCCACCCTCCTGGACGTCCTCCTGGGGACGCTCATCGCCTACCTGGTGGTCCGCCGGCGCTCGGCGACCACGACGGCGCTCGATTCCTGCATCATGGTCCCCTACGCCATCCCCGGGACCGTCATCGGCGTGGCCTTCATCGTGGCGTTCAACAAGCCGCCCATCGTCCTGACCGGGACGTTCCTCATCCTCCTGCTGGCGTACTTCATCCGCCGCCTCCCGTACTCGGTGCGCGCAGGCTCCGCCATCCTCCACCAGATCGATCCCTCGGTGGAGGAAGCCTCCATCAGCCTGGGGGTCTCGCCGCTCAGGAGCTTTGCCAAGGTGACGGCCCGCCTCATGCTCCCGGGGATCGTCTCCGGGGGGATCCTCACCTGGGTCCAGACCATCACCGAGATCAGCGCCACCATCTTCCTGTACTTCGGCGCCTGGTCCACGATCACCGTCGTCATCTACCGGCAGGTGAGCAGCAGCAACTTCGGCAGCGCCGCCGCCGCCTCCACGATCCTCCTGGTGGCGGTCTTCATCCCGGTCTTGCTCGTGAACTGGGCGATGGGCGAGCGCGCCGTGACCGCCGTCTGATCTCCTCACCACTTCCCCCTCCCTCGGCGGGAGGGGGTAGGGGGAGGGGGCTGGTGGGGCATGGGGACATTCCTGGCCATCGAGGAAATCCGGAAGCGCTACGCCGAGGTGGAGGCGCTGGCCGGTGTATCGCTCCAGGTGCAGGGCGGGGAGTTCTTCACGCTCCTGGGCCCCAGCGGGTGCGGGAAGACAACGCTGCTCCGTTGCATCGCCGGGTTCCTGCGGCCGGATGGCGGGCGCATCCTGTGCGACGGGGAGCGGCTGGACACGCTGCCTGCCCATCGCCGGGACATCGGCATGGTCTTCCAGAACTACGCGATCTTCCCGCACCTCACGGTGTTCGAGAACGTGGCCTACGGCCTCCGGGCCCGGCGTGTGCCGCCGGAGGATCTCCGCCGGAGGGTCGCGGAGTCCCTCCAGTTAGTGCAGATGGAAGCGCTGGCGGGGCGGCGGCCGGATCAACTCTCGGGCGGCCAGCAGCAGCGGGTCGCGCTGGCCCGGGCCATGGCCATCCAGCCTCGCCTCCTGCTGATGGACGAGCCGCTGTCGAACCTGGACGCCAAGCTGCGCGTGGAGATGCGGACGGAGATCCGGCGACTGCAGAGGGAGTTGGGAACCACCACCATCTACGTGACGCACGACCAGGAGGAGGCGCTGGCCATCTCGGAGCGGCTGGCCGTGATGAACGCCGGACGCGTGGAGCAGGTCGGTTTCCCGTGGGACGTGTACCAGGGCCCGCAGAGCGCCTTCGTGGCCCAGTTCATCGGGACCAGCAATACCCTCGCGGGCCGTGTGGTGGGCCCTCAGGGGGAGTGGACCGGGGTGGACGTCGGCGGGTGGATCCTCCGCGCGCGGCGCTCGGATGGACTGGCGGGTCGGGCCCTGGCGGTGTTCCGTCCCGAAGCCGTGAGTCTCCTCGGGGAATCCGAGAAATACCCGGGGGCCACGCCGGGACAGGGGGTGGTGGTCAGTCGGGAATTCCTCGGGTCCATCCTGCGCTACCGCCTGCGGCTGTCCGACGGCTCCCTGATTCACGTGGACGAGCACAAGCCGGACGCCGCCCGCCTCCGCAAGGAAGGGGAGCAGATCCGCTTCGCCGTCCACGCGTCGGACGTCATGCTGTTCCCTGCAAAGGAGAGTTGATGCCCACAGAGCCCTTTCGCATCGCCAGGCTGCCAAGCGATCTTCGACCGCTGGTGGCTGAGGCCATCGCGGCCGCGGAGGACGCGGGTCGCATTCTCACGCGCCAGTTCCAGGGGGTAGTGCAGGTGCGGATGAAGGGACCGGCCGATGTGGTGACCGCCGCCGACGAGGAATGCCAGGCCCTCGTCGTGAGGCGATTGCGCCGCCGGTTTCCCACGCACGGCATCCTGGCCGAGGAGGGACTGAACGAGCAGCCCGAGGCGGAGTGGCGATGGATCCTGGACCCGTTGGACGGGACCAAGAACTTCGCCCGGGGGGTGCCAACCTTCTGCGTGTCCATCGCAGCCGAGCGCAGGGGGCGCGTGGAGCTGGGTGTGGTGCACGACCCGATCCATGCAGAAACGTTTGTGGGCGTCCTCAAGCACGGGGCCTGGCGCAATGGCCGGTCCATCCGGGTCTCTGAGGTTGCGACCCTGGAGATGGCGTTCCTGGCCACCGGCCTGCCTCACCGGGTGCGGCGATTCGTCGGGTCGGTGTCCCGAACCTTCGGCCGCTTCTCGGCCCTGTGCCTCGGCGTCCGTGACCGGGGGGCCGGCGCGCTGGATCTGTGCTACGTGGCCTGCGGTCGATTTGACGGGTACTGGGAGATCGACCAGTCCCCCTGGGACATCGCCGCAGGCGGGCTGATCGTGGAGGAAGCCGGGGGCCGCATGTCCGACTTCCGGGGCGGCGTCTTCGACATCTACGGCGGTGAGACCGTGGCCAGCAACGGCAAGCTCCACGACCGGATCATCGCGGTCCTGGCGATGCCGGGAGGAATCCCCGGCCGCCACAGTCCCCCCGTGCGTAGGAGTGCAGATTCACCACCAAGACACCAAGGCACCAAGAAAATCCCTCGGCATTCTTGAGATGCAACCGAACCAAGGGACATGCCGGAAGGTTTCGATCCGTGTCTGCCACCGGCCATTGAGGCTTCCTGATCCTGGGTGTCTTGGTGCCTTGGTGGTGGATACTTGATCTGAGGATTTGACCATGCACCCGCTAGTCCGCCAGCAGAAGATCCTGGGTCTCCTGGAAGGCCACGGTGTGGTGTCGGTGGGGAAGCTCGCCCGATCGACTCGCGCGTCGGAGATGACGGTTCGCCGGGACCTCTCGCTGCTGCGGGACCGCGGCCTGGTGCGCAAGGTTCACGGTGGGGCGGTCCTGGAGGTCAGGAAAGCGGAGGAGTCCCATTTCTCCGCGACCCGTCAGGAGCACGTGGATGAGAAGCGCGCCATCGCCAAGGAGGCGGCCACCCTGGTGTCTCCCGGAAGCGTGGTCGCCCTGGGAGCCGGAACGACCACCTGGCACGTGGCGAGGGCCCTGGCCGATCGGACCGACCTGACCTTCATCACCAACTCCACGAACATCGCCCTGGAACTGGATCGGGGCCACTCGAACATCATCCTGGTCGGGGGCCACTTCCGCACCCCTGGGGATGCCCTGGTGGGCCCGCCCGCCCTGTGGACGCTGGAGCGGCTGCAGATCGATCTGCTCTTCCTCGGGGCAAACGGGGTGGACCTGAAGGCCGGCTACACCACGCCGGTCCTGGCCGAGGTCGAGGTGAACCTGGCCATGATCCGCAAGGCCTCCCGGGTCGTCCTGGTCGCGGACCACACCAAGTTCGCCCGCGTGACCCTGGCCAGCTTCGGCCGCATCGAGGCCGCCCACGTCCTCATCACCGACCCCGCCGCCCCCCGCCCCCTCCTGCAAGCCATCCGCCGCCGTGGGGTCGAGGTGATGGTAGCGGGCAAAAGAGGGCGGTAAGAGATAAGGAGACAAAGACGGCAGGGGTCATCCGCCTACGAATGCTGGATATTACCCGACGATCTGAAAAGACATAATCCTTGGAATGCAACGTAGTATCAGATCTAACAATCGCCAGTCTGAGGATAGACTCCCACATCATGATCCCCTTCTGCGGAAGCAGTTGCCGCAGGCCGTCCAGATCCTGGATCGGTTCCACCTGACGGCGCTGCTGACCAAGGCGGTGGACCAGGTGCGCCGCGGCGAAGGCGCCACGCTCCGCGGCCAACGCCGGGGCGAGCGGCTGAAGCAGACCCGCTGGCTCCTGCTCAAGCCCCGGGCCCGGGTGCGAGGGAAAGCCCGGGCGCAGTTGGATGTGGTCATTCACTCCAAGCTCAAGACCGCCCGTGCCTGGAGCCTGCAAGAGGCCTTCGCCCACTTCTGGACCTACCACCATCCGCGGTGGGCTGAGACGTTCCTCGATGCCTGAATCACCCGCGCCCGGCGTGGCGGGCTGCCCCCCATGCGGAAAGTCGCCCAGACCCTGCGAGAGCATGAGTCGCTGATCCTGAACTGGTTCGAGTGGAAGAAGGAGTTCTCCTCCGCCGCCGTGGAGGGCCTGAACAACAAAGTCCGGGTGGTCACCCGACGCGCCTACGGCTTCCGCCACTTCTCCGTGCTGGAAGTGGCCTTGTATCATACGCGTGGCAATTTACCCGATCCGGTGGAAGCGTCACGGTGAAAGTGGCAGGGTTTCATCAGAAAGGTGATGGCCAAGGGCGAGCAAGCACTGAGGAGTTTCTGGGTGCAGGCAAACCAACCCGATCTCGACTCCCGAAGCCGAGACGACATCCGGCGGACCGTCGCGGAGATCCCTCCGCGGTCACGGGGGAACGGGCACGGTGGGACTCGGGAGACTGGCCGAGAGGGGACCGTCCCTCCAGTCGAGGGGGTGCGACGCTCCGGTCACCGCCCCCCGCGAATCGCCGCGAGGAGCGCCTCGGCGGGCCCCGACTTGCTCACGTAGGCTACCACGCCGGCCTCCTGCATGGCGGCCTGCTGGTCCCCGCGATCATACATCGACAGGCCGATCACTCGGATGGCCGGGAAGGCGGCGCGGATCGCCCGCGTGGCCTCGACCCCGTTCAGATCGGGCAGGTTGATGTCCATGAGGACCACCTCGGGCGCGAGTTCGCACGCCAGGGCCACGGCGGCGGTGCCGGTGCCCGCCTCTCCCACCACCTCGAGGTCCGCCTCGCTGCGGAGGAGCTGCGCGAGCGCCTGGCGGACGACCTGGTGGTCATCGACGAGCAGGACCCGAATCCTCTGGGGGCGCCCGGCGTCCGGGAGGCCCGCTGCCTGCGGGGGAACCGTCGGCCGGGCGAGCGCCGGCGGCACGGCCGGCGGGTCGACCGCCGGGAGCGGGAGCGCGAGGGTCACGCGCGTGCCCTGGCCGGGCGCGCTGGCAATGGTCACGCAGCCCCCGACGAGTTCCAGGCGGTGCCGGATCCGGGCCAGGCCGAACCCGCCGGCCGTGCCGCCCGCCCCGCGCAGGGCCGTGGGGTCGAACCCGACCCCGGCATCGGTCACGGTCAGGGTGAGGCCGGGCGGGTCCCAGGCCACGGTCACGGTGGCCGCCGGGACCTGGGCGTACTTCACCGCGTTGAACAGCAGCTCCCGGACCGCCTGGAACAGGACGAGGGTGAGGTCCTCGGGCAGGGGCGGGAGCGGGGCGGCTGGGGCCTCCACGTGGACGGCGAGGTGGTGTTTCTCCTGGCTCCAGCGGGCCAGCCACTCCAGGCCGGGGACGAGCCCGCCGGTGCGGAGGATGGGCGGGCTCAGCTCCGCCGTGAGCGAGCGGGCATCGGCGACGGCGTCGTCGAGGAACTGGCCGATCTCCTGGCACTCCGCCCGGATCCGCGGGTCGGCCGTGCGCACGAGCAGGGCCACCCGGATCTTGGCCGCCACCAGGAGCTGCTGCAGGCCGTCGTGGATCTGCTCCGCCAACCGGAGGCGCTCCCGCTGCTCGACCCGGGTCAGCTCCGAGGCGAGGCTGCGGAGGTGGTCGGCCTGGACCGAGAGCTGTTGGAGCACCTGGGACAGGGCGGCCGTCCGCTCCTGGACCCGCTGCTCCAGGGTGGCGTGGGCCTCGCGGAGTGCCGCCTCGGCGCGCTTGCGCGCGGTGATGTCGCGCTCCGTGGTCGCAATCCCTTCCACGCGGCGCCCGGAGGCGTCCCGCAGGGCGGTCGCGGTCACCCAGACATCCAGCAGACGGCCGTCCTTCGTCCGGCGCTGCGTCTCGAAGGCCGCGACGGTCTGGCCGGTGCGGAGCCGCTCCAGCAGGTCGGCGAGCTCCCCACCCCGGTCGGGCGGCGTCAGGTCGGCGATGTGCATTCCCACGGCTTCGCGGTCGCTCCAGCCGTACATCTCCCCCGCCCCGCGGTTCCAGGCCAGGATGGCGCCGGTCGGGTCGGAGAGGATGACCGCATCGTTGGAGTCCCGCACGACCGTGGCCAGCCGGCGGATCTCCTGCTCCGCCTGGCGCACCCGGCTCACGTCGCTGAAGGTCACCACCACGCCGTCCGTCTCCCCGGTCGGCGTGCGGTACGGCAGGACGCGCACCAGGTAGGCCGGGCCGTCGGCCCGCTGCACCGCCCGCTCCACGGCGTCGGCCCCCTGGGCGACGGCCCGGGCGTCGGCCGTCAGGTCGTAGTCCAGGAAGTCCACCGCCAGGTCGCCGAGCGGGCGGCCCGTGTCCGTGGGGATCAGCCGCACAAGCTGCGTCAACGTCGGCGTATAGAACCGGATCCGCAGCTCCCTGTCCAGGAAGAGCGTGGCGAGCTGCGTGGACGCCAGGAGGTTCGCCAGGTCGCTGTTGGCGGCGTCCAGGCGCTCGACCTTCTCCTGGAGCTCGCTGTTGACGGTGGTCAGCTCCTCGTTGACCGACTGCAGCTCCTCCTTGGAGGTCTCCAGCTCCTCGTTCGTGGACTGGAGCTCCTCGTTCGCGGAACTCACCTCCTCGTTGGCGACCCGCAGCTCCTCATTGGTGGCCTGGAGGTCCGCGATCGTGCCCTGGAGGTCCCCCCGCGTGTCGCGCAGCTCCGCTTCGAGCTGCTGCACGACCGTCTCGCGCTCCCCGGGCCCCGGGGTGCCCGCGGCGGCCACGGGCCGGGACACGTCCTCGAAGATCACGGCGAGCAGTCGGTCCGTCTCGCCCCGCGGCGCGCTCGGGAGGATGGTCACGCGGACCCACGGCGCGTCGTCCGCCCGGGTGGTCGGCAGGCCGTCCAACACCACCGGCGTGCCAGCGTCGCCGGCCGTGCGGAGCGCCGTCCGGAGCCGGGCGGCCAGCCCCTCTTTGGCGAGGTCGAGGAGGTTCAGGGTCGGCTCGGCCGTCGGCAGGGTCAGGTACTTGTCGGTCGGGCCATGGAATTGGAGGATGTGCCCCTGGCGGTCCACCAGAACGACGCTGGCGGCAAAGTGGCGCAGGAACGCCTGCCGAATCACCTCGCCGAAGACGGCCGCCGGGGGCCGGCCGGCGCCCGAGCCCGCCGGACTCAGCGGCCGCCGCGGGCCTGGGAGGATGGGGGACTCCAGGGGGAGGGGCCGGGTTGCCGGGAGGCGGCGGTAGATGTGCGCCGGGCGCGCGACGGGGGCGAAGAGGTCCGTCTGGCCGCCGATGCCTTCCGACGTGCCCAGGAAGAGGTACCCGTCGGGGGCGAGCGCGAAGTGGAAGAGGGGCACCAGCTTGGCCTGCGTGTCGGCGTCCAGGTAGATGAGGAGGTTGCGGCAACTGATGAGGTCCAGCTTGGAGAAGGGCGGATCGGCGAGGACGTTATGCGCGGCAAAGACCACCGCGTTCCGGAGCCCCCCGGTGACCTGGTAGCCCCGGTCCGTCCGGACGAAATGCCGCGCCAGGCGGGCGTCCCCCACATCGGCGACGATGCTCTCCGGGTAGCAGGCCGCGCGGGCGACCTGCAGGGCCTCCTCGTCAATGTCCGTCGCGAACACCTGCACGGCGCCCCGCCGGCCGACGGCCGCGCACTCCTCCGTCAGCAGCAGGGCCAGGGAGTACGCCTCCTCGCCGGTGGCGCAGCCGGGCACCCAGACCCGGATGGGCTCGTCGGGCGGCTTGGTCCGCACCAGCGGCCCGAGGGCCGTCTGCCGGAGCACCTCGAACGCCTCCGCATCCCGGAAGAACGCCGTGACGTTGATGCAGAGGTCCTTGAGGAGCTGGCCGACCTCGGTGGCGTCCTGCTGCAGCAGGGCGCAGTACTGGGCGAGGTCCGTGAGGCTGCGGACCCCCATCCGGCGCTCGATCCGGCGCAGGATGGTGCTCTGCTTGTAGCACCGGAAGTCGCAGCCCGTCTGGGCCAGGACGACGGCCAGGATGTCGGCGAGGCCGCCGGGCGCGCCGGTGGCCGCCCGGACGCTGGCCGGCTCCCCGCTCCGGACGTAGGGGTGCCGGAGGTAGGTCAGGAGTGCGTCCGCCATCCGGTCGGGACGGAGGACGGCATCCACCAGCCCCGTGGCGATCGCGCTCCGCGGCATCTCGCCGAACTGGGCGGACTGCGGGTCCTGTGCCAGCGTGAGCCCGCCGGCCCCCCGGATCGCCCGGATGCCCAGGGTGCCATCCGCGCCAGCCCCGGAGAAGAGGATGCCGACCGCCCGCTCCTGCCGATCGTCCGCCAGGGCGCGAAAGAAGACGTCGATGGGCATCCGGAGGCCGCCCGGCGGGACCGGCTTTGTCAGGGACAGGAGCCCCTCGCGGAGGCCGAGGGAGGTATCGGGCGGGATGACGTAGACGCAGTTCGCTTCCACGGGGAGGGAGTCCTCGGCGGGCACCACCCGCATCCGCGTGTGCTGGGCGAGGAGGTCCGGGAGCAGGCTCGCGTGGGTCGGGGCCAGGTGCTGGATGACGACGTAGGCGGCCCCGCTGTCGGCGGGCAGGGCGGCGAAGAACCGCTTGAACGCCTCCAGGGCGCCCGCCGACCCGCCCAGGCCGACCACCGGGATGCCCGAGGTGGCGCCGGCCGCCGGGTCAGGCATGTCCGGGTCGGGGTGTGGCCTGGAGGGTTCGCCCCCCCCCCCCCACGGCGGCGTCTCGCTGCCGGTGCATCTCTGAGTGCGGGGGAGTCTCGGGGTGCATCGGTCACTCTCCTGCCGTCCTACCGCGCCGGCATGCTCCAGCCGGCCTGCGACGTGCGTATGATCGCCGGCGGCCCGAACGGACCGCGGCCCCACGCGCCCGCGGCACGGGGCGTCGCCCCCGTGCGCCCAGGAGCGTCCAGCGCCACCCGGCGGCTCCCCGAGTCTCTGCGGAGCCTCCCATTCTCACGGCGCACGCACTCCCAAGCCGTTCCCAACGACCCACCCCCCTCGAATCGCTCTCACGCTACTCCGGTGGAGGGGGACCCGTCAAGCCCGTTCCCCCGTTCGGGTTCCGCCGTCTGGCGATCGGGCACGGGCGCCCCTGCCTCACGCACACCCGTGGGGCGGTCCGTTTTGGACACGGTGCCCGATGTGCCGGTGGAGTCCGCGGGGGATCTCGCGGGAATACGGGCGCCGCGCGAGATGGCCCCTGAGAGCACTCAGGCTCTCCCCTCTGTGGAAGGACCTGGGGGCCTGTTCGCCATCACCACTGATGCTCTGATGATAGCGGCCCTATTGAGAGTGTTGCTTCCAATCCGGAACTCACCCAAAGATTCTTCTGACGAGGCAGAATTCTTTAATAATAGGGGACGCTGCCACTTTTGTCACCTTCGCGAAATCGCGCACCATAGATCTGATCCTCGCGTTCATCTAGCAGTCCGAGGCGATCGACCTGCCTGTGCCGGGCACGGCAGACAGGGAAGATTCTCACGCATCTCGGGCTCTGGCCAACCCCAGCGGCCCACAGTCCGCCGGAATCCATGGTAGCGTAGTTCCTCACGTGCAGTGACCGGCGATAGCCCGCATGCGATCGGAACAGCGCCAGCCGTTCCCCCCATCATGTCGCGCGGTCTGGAAGCTGGGCTGGCCGTCGCGGGGCCCGGCACGCGGCTGAGTCCGCGAATCGGTCCAGCGAACCTCCGGGGTGTGTTCCCTGCAGATGCTCCGCCGCCCCGTGCGACCGGTTCAAGAAGATGGGGATCAGATGCCGCGGGATTTCCGGTATACGGAAAGCGGGATCCCTCCCTTCTCACGCTTGACTTGGTTGAGCATCCGGCGGAACCGTGGGCTACGTTCAAGCAGGAAATCCTCCACATCGGAATCGCGGATGTGCTCAATGACCGCGGTAATCCTGCCATTCCTGGTTACGAAAACCGGTTCCCCTTCACACGCGATCAGATACTTGGCGAAATTGTTCCTGACTTCCCCCATGGGAGCAACTTTCATTTGCGCACCTCCT
>DATIFO010000052.1:0-3268 GCA_035455275.1 Methylomirabilis sp. (SeqCode)
AACGGCGGCAACGGCACCACGGCCATCGTTGCCGGCAACACGGTCACCTTCACGCCGAACGCCGGCTTCATCGGCACCGATTCTTTCAGGTACACGATTGCCGACGGCCGCGGAGGGGTGTCCACGGGTGTCGTGACAGTCAGGGTGATGCCGCCCCCGCCCCTGACCATCCCCAGTCTCGCCGCGGACAGGGCGGCGCCCGGGGTCGTGAACACGCCCATCACCTTCACGGCGAATCTGACAGGTGGGGTCGCCCCCTACGAGACCAAGTGGTGGGTCTTCGACGGGACCGCGAACTCCCTGCTCAAGGACTGGGCCTCAGGAGCGAGCATGACCTGGACTCCCACCACAGCCAACCCGAGCTATCGGATCGTGGTCTGGGCGCGGAACGCGGGGAGCAGTGTCAACACCGGCGCGGTCTCCCGGGTGGTGGTGTTCCCGATCACCGCCCAGCAGCCCCTGCCACCGACCATCCCCAGCCTCACGGCGGACCATGGGGCGCCCGGGGTCGTGAACACGCCGATCACCTTCACGGCGAGTCTGACCGGTGGGGTCGCCCCCTACGAGACCAAGTGGTGGGTCTTCGACGGGACCGCGAACTCCCTGCTCAAGGACTGGGCCTCAGGAGCGAGCATGACCTGGACGCCCACCGTGGCGAACCCGAACTACCGGATCGTGGTCTGGGCGCGAAGCGCGGGGAGCAGCGTCAACACCGGCGCGGTCTCCCGGGTGGTGGTGTTCCCGATCAATCCCCTGCCTGAGGCCGTCGTCCCAGCGGCCCTCACGAGCCCCGTGCCAGGTAGCGTCCTGCCCGGCCCATCTGCCTCCTTCACCTGGAGCCAGGCGGTGGGGGCCGCGGAGTACTGGCTCTCCGTGGGGACGACCCAGGGAGGCGTCGACCTGTATAACCGCTCGCAGGGTCTAGGTCGCTCCGCCACGGTGAGCCCCCTCCCAGGCGGCAGCGTCAAGATCTTCGTCCGGCTCTGGACTCGGTCCGGGACGATCTGGAAACTCAACGACTATAGCTTCACGTCGGCGCCTTAGTGCTTGGTGCCAGAAGCGCAATGGCATGGGCGCGATTCGTTTCCCAGAAAGGCGAGGAGGAGCGACGATGCGATCCAGGACGATGATCGCGGTGCTGATCCTGACCCAGCTCTCGTGGTGCGGCTGGGCAGGCGCCGCGCTGTACCCGCAACCGCCGGCTGCCTCACCATTCAAGCTCATCGGCTTCATCCAGGCGATGACCTTGGAGGCGGAGGGGGTGGCAGGCGATCCGCTCGCCGGAGGGACGGTGACTGTCAACGGGAACACGGTCGTCATCCCTCGGAACACCATCGTCCTCATGCCCGGGACCTTCCTTTCATGGCAGGAGTTGTGGGATCAGGCCCCACCACCCTGGGGTCTTTCTTCCAAGGGGCGGAACGGGCAGACAGGCCTCGCCATGTCGGACTCCTTCACCAATCCGAGCACAGGCCAGGTGACGACGCCACTCACCACGTACGAGATCATCATCGTGGGGAATCGCATCGTGGACGAGGCTGACGGCGCGGATAAGTACGTCGCAGGCCTGGTGTCCTTGTCGCAGCAGTCGCTCAACATCGGCCAGGGAGTCATCAACTGCATCGATTACAGCAAGGGTGAGCTGCACGCCGGCGGGGTGATGGGGAACTGCAACACGGGTGCCCGCATCCGGATCAACGACCCGGTGGGCCGCTTCGGTCTGCCGCAATCGGCTGACCCGCGCTTCACCGCGGACACCGACAACCCGACGATCCACGCCCAGACCGGCTACCCCATGTGCATTCCCCGTGCGATCCCGCCGGTGGCCGTACTTCCAGGCCTGACGCCCCCCGCGGAAACCGACCCCCTGTGCCCGCAGAGGAACCGCCCGCTCGACCCGGCCGCGCCGACGATGCCGCTCGGCAACTTCACCCTCGGGCCAGTCGCGAACGCCCCACCTCCGGTGGCGGGAGTCGTCAATGCGGAGGCGAGGGCTGTTCCCGCGGGGGATCCAAATCAGCAGGCGCCCTTCATGGTGGGCGACTGGATCGCGTACTCGGGCGCCCTCACCCAGGACCCACAGGTGCCAGGGCTGGCGGGCCAGTATACCTCGGCCTGGAGCATCAACGCCATGCTCGGCATCTACACCTCCCCCGGGGCCTCGCCGGCCTACATGTTCATCGAGTCTTCCGTGATCGGCGTGGGCGGCAACACCATCACGGCACCGGTGCCTGTGCCCCAGGAGGTCACGAAGCTCATCAACTTCGTCGGGTACTTCACTGACCCAACACAGACGGTGGATTTGTTCGCCATCAAGATGGATCCCTGCACAGGCGCGGAGACGGAACTCCCGCTGGTGAGAGGCATCCCCCAAGAGCCGGCAAAAATCCCGTGGGGGCGGTTCAGCGGGGTGGATCAGTTCGGCCTGTTCCCCATCACACGGGAGTGGGTGGCGCGTTACACCGGGAAGAACCCGGTGCCGGCCGCGAACGGACTCCAGAGCCAGAAGTACCGGCTCCCGGTAGGCGAGTATGTCACCGCCGTGCCCGCTGTCTTCGGCGACCCGGCGGTCCGGTTCCTCCCGGTCAATTTCCAGGACTTCCCCTTCCTCGTCAACGGCTCAGGGCCGTGGCGGGGGATTGATACCAACATCGTCGGACAGCTCAGGCCATTCCCGCTCACCAACACCATCCCGGGAATGACGCCACCCGCGCCTGGGCCGCCGTCGCTGTGCGGGCCGGCCGGCATCAACCCACCCCTGGCAATCGTCGCCAGCGGGAATCAAACCGTGGTGGTGGGGGCGACGGTGACCCTGAACGCCAGCGGCAGCACGGACCCGCAGGGCCAGCCGCTCACGTTTAGCTGGATCCAGCAGGCGGGCCTGCCGGTGACGCTCACCGGCGGCAACACGTCCCTCGCCACATTCACGGCGCCACCGGTCCTGGTGAACACGGTGCTCACCTTCCAGGTCACGGTGACCAACGCCTCCAGCCTGAGTGACAGCACCATCGCGACTGTGGAGGTCACCCCGCCGCCGACCATCCCCGGGATCACGGCGGACCATGCAGCGCCCGGAACTGTAAATACGCCCATCACGTTCACCGCGAATCTGACCGGGGGGCTTGCCCCCTACGAGACGAAGTGGTGGGTCTTCGATGGGACCGCCAACACCCTGCTCCGGGACTGGGCCCCTGGCGTGAGCGTCACCTGGACCCCCACCGCAGCGAACCCGAACTACCGCATCATCGTCTGGGCGCGAAGCGCGGGG
>DATIFO010000053.1:0-14916 GCA_035455275.1 Methylomirabilis sp. (SeqCode)
ACAGTGCGCAAGGAAGCGCAGCACTCTCCAATAGACGTCCTGGTGATCGGGGCCGGCATGCACGTGTGCGGGCGGGGCACGGGCACCTGCGGGACGGTCCTTCCCGCGGTCATCCAGGCCCACCGGGACGGCCTGGTGGGACGCATGCTGGTCGCGGCCACCAGCGCGAAATCCATCGAGGCCTTCACCGAGAAGCTGACCATCCTGAACCGGCGACTCGGCTGCGCGGCCCGCTTCGAGGGCTTTCCGCGAGACGGCCGGGATCCCGATGCCTGGCGGAGGGCCCTGGCGGAGCTGGGGGAGCGGTCCTGCGCCATCATCGTGGTGCCGGACGACCTGCACGCCCCCATCGCGACGGAGGTCATCCGCAGGCGACTGCCCGTGCTCGTGGAGAAGCCGCTCACGCCAACGCTGGCCGAGGGCCGGGTCCTGGTGAGCCTGGCCCGGGAACTGGGGGTGTACGGGGCCGTGGACTTCCACAAGCGCTGGGATCTCATGAACCTGAAGCTCAGGGAGGCGATGGAGGACGGGCGGATCGGCACGCCCCTCTACTCCATCACCGAGTACAGCCAGCGGCGCGTCATCCCGGAGGCGATCTTCCGGAGTTGGGTGGAGCGGACCAACCCGTTCCAGTATCTGTGCGTCCACTTCCTGGATGTCCTGCACTTTGCGCTCCGCGCGGTCCCGCGCCGGGCCATGGGCGTGGGGCAGTATTGCCACCTCTGGAAGCACTCGATCCATGCCTACGATTCCGTGCAGGCCTGCGTGGAGTGGGAGGTGCCGGGGTCGGGCAGCCCCTTCGTCTCGACGTTCCTGGCCAACTGGATCGATCCGAACTCGACCTCGGCCCTGTCGTACCAATCACTCAAGGTGATTGGCACCCTGGGGCGATTCGAGAGCGACCAGAAGGAGCGCGGGCTCCGGCTCGTGACGGAGGCGGATGGCATCGAGGACCTCAACCCGTACTTCACGCAGAGCTATCCGATGGCGGACGGATCCAGGGAGTACCGGGGGTACGGTATTGACAGTGTGCGGGCCTTCCTGGAGGATGTCCGGAAGCTCCATGACAGGGAGTGCGGACCAGCCGATCTGGAGCCGCACCGGCCGACCCTGCGGCAGGCCCTGGCGTCCACCGCCGTGGTGGATGCTGTGAATCAGAGCCTCCGGACCGACGGGGCCTGGGTGCCGATCCAGATGGAGCCGTGATTGGGCGGAGGCGCAGGGGCGCGCTGGTGCATGGGGCAAGGGAGCAGTGGCAGACCGAGGGGTGAAGGCAGAATTTTCCGTTCCGATCGTTACGTTTTCCGCTGCAGGCCGAAGGCCAACGGCTAGTGGCTGACCGTTGAGGGGAGGGTTCCGATGCCCGAGACGAAGGTGGTGCTCTCAGAGAAAGACCTGCCGACCGCGTGGTACAACCTCCAGGCGGACCTCCCTTTCCCCCTGCCCCCGGTGATCCACCCGGGGACCATGCAGCCGATCGGACCAGCGGACCTGGCGCCCCTCTTCCCCATGGAGCTGATCAAGCAAGAGGTGAGCCTGGAGCGATGGGTAGAGATCCCCGAGCCGGTGCGGGACATCTATCGTCTGTGGCGACCCACCCCGCTGTACCGGGCCCGCAGGTTGGAAAAGGCACTCGATACGCCCGCCCGGATCTACTACAAGTGGGAGGGGGTGAGCCCGGCGGGCAGCCACAAGCCCAATACGGCCGTGGCGCAGGCCTACTATAACCAGCAGGAAGGGGTGCGGCGGATTACCACGGAAACGGGCGCAGGACAGTGGGGGAGCGCCTTGGCCCTGGCGTCCCGGCAACTCGGACTCGAGTGCAAGGTGTACATGGTGAAGATCAGCTATGAACACAAACCCTACCGCCGGGTCATGATGGAGGCATGGGGGGCGACCGTGGTGCCCAGTCCGAGCACGGACACAAACGCCGGGCGGGCCATCCTGGCCAAGGATCCAGCTTCGCCGGGAAGCCTCGGCATCGCCATCAGCGAGGCCGTGGAGGACGCCGCGACCAGCCCGGGCACCAAGTACTCTCTGGGAAGTGTCCTGAACCACGTGCTGATGCACCAGACGGTCATCGGCCTGGAGACGAAGCGGCAGTTCGAGATCCTGGGGGAGTACCCGGACCTCCTGGTGGGCTGTGTCGGGGGCGGCAGCTCGTTCGCCGGGTTCACGTTTCCCTTCGTGCAGGAGAAGCTGTCCGGGAAGGCCCCGGGACTGCGCATCGTGGCGGTGGAGCCAACGGCCTGCCCCAGTCTCACGAAGGGCAGGTACCTGTACGATTTCGGGGACACGGCCGGCACGACGCCTCTGATCAAGATGTACACCCTGGGGCATTCATTCATCCCGGCGCCGATCCACGCGGGGGGATTGCGCTATCACGGTATGGCGCCGCTGGTGTGCGCCCTCTACGACCGGCGGATCATCGAGGCGGTGGCGGTCCATCAGAATCCGATCTTCGAGGCGGCCTTGACGTTCGCCCGGACCGAAGGCATCGTCCCCGCGCCGGAGCCGTCCCATGCCATCCGCGTGGTGATCGACGAGGCGCTGCGGTGCCGCGAGCGGGGAGAAGGGAAGACCATCGCCTTCGTCCTGTGCGGGCACGGGCACTTCGACCTGGCGTCCTACGAGCGCTACCTCGCGGGGCAGCTTCCGGATTACGAGCTGCCGCAGTCGACGATCGATGCGGCGTTGAGCCTGGTCCCGAAGGTGGACGCGTAGTGCGTAAGACGTAAAGCGTAGAACGTGATGGGGAATGCGAGAGAGTGCGGGGGGTTGAGAATACGCTTTACCTCGGGAGCTGAGATGCCAGAAGCAGAGAACACCCTGGCGGTTTTCATAGACTTCGAAAACCTGGCGCTCGGATTCAAGCATGCCAAAGACGAGTTCGATATCCAGCGGGTCCTGGAGCGACTGGTGGAGAAAGGCAAGGTGATCGTCAAGGTTGCCTACGCCGACTGGAGTCGGTACGCCAAGCACAAACAGGACCTGCACGAGGCCGCCATCGAATTGATCGAGATCCCCAAGCGGACCACCACCGGCAAGAACTCCGCGGACATCCGATTGTGCGTGGACGCCATGGACCTGTGCTACTCCAAGCCCCACATCGACACTTTCGTGATCGTCTCGGGGGACAGCGACTTCTCGCCCCTCGTCTCGAAGCTGAAGGAGAACGGGAAGCGCGTCATCGGCCTGGGGATGAAGAGCTCCACCTCCACGCTGCTCAGCGACAACTGCGACGAGTTCATCTTCTACGAGAACCTGGGGACCCCCGATCGGATCACGCCGCCCGGCGTGCAGGAGATTCCCAAGGAGAAGCGCGAGGTCTTCGAGTTGCTGTTCGACGCCGTTGCCGGCCTGATCCGGGAGAACAAGGAGATCCTCTGGTCCTCCAGGATCAAGGACACGATGAAGCGGAAGCGGCCGGCCTTCTCCGAGCGGGCGTACGGGTACCGCACGTTCAGCGACCTGCTGGAGGACGCCCAGAAGCAGGGCTTCATCGAGCTCCGCACCGACCCGACCAGCGGCACCTACGTGGTGGTGGGCTTTGCCAAGCAACACTGAGGGGTCCGCCCGCCCGGTGGCTGGGGCGGGGAAATGCCGGGTGGAGTGCCCAATGTCTCCTTCAGACTTGAAACAGGCACGCCGTTCTTGTTAGGCTACAGCCCGAATCGAGGGGGATGGAAAGGAGGGTGTCATGCGCTTCCGGTGGTGGCTCCTGGTGGGAATCATGGTGGTGGCTGCGGCGACAGGCGTTGCGGCGCAGGAAAACGTCTTGGTGTTGTACGGCAGCCCGGACCGGGACTGGGTGGCCGCCGTGGCGGGCAAGTTTGAAAAGGACACAGGCATCAAGGTGGAGTGGATCCGGGCGAGCAGCAACGAGATGTACGCCCGGATCGAGGCGGAGAAGATGAACCCCAAGGGCGATGTGTGGTTCGGAGGGACAGGCGACCCGCACTTCGACGCGGCGGAGAAGGGGCTCACAGAGCCGTACTGTTCTCCCAAGATGGCAGAGCTGCGCGAGTTCATGCGGGACCCCATCGGCGGCTGCCGCACCCTTGGCCTGTACGCCGGTCCGCTGGGCTGGGCGGTGAACGAGGGTGTGCTCAAGAAGCTGGGGAAGCCTATGCCCCAGTCGTGGGATGACCTGGCCAAGCCTGACTACAAGGGGCTGATCGCCATCGCCAATCCGAATACCTCGGGCACCGCGTACACGACGCTGGTGACCATCCTCCAGCTCAAGGGTGAGGACAAGGGCTGGGAGTACCTGGCCAAGCTGCACAAGAACGTGGCCCAGTACACCAAGTCCGGCTCGGCGCCGGGACAGTTGGCCGGGCGCGGCGAGGTGGCGATCGCCATCATCTTCCTGCATGACGTCGTCATGTTCGCCGAGGAGGGTTTCCCCGTGAAGGCGGTGTCTCCCGCGGACGGCACCGGCTACGAGATCGGCGGCCTCAGTTTGATCAAGGGGGCGCCCCACATGGCCAACGCCAAGAAGTTCATCGACTGGGCTCTGACGCCCACCACCCAGGTGATCGCCAAGGACTTCCGGTCCTTCCAGCTACAGTCCAACAAGAACACCCCGTTGCCGCCGGTCGTCATCAAGCACGGGGTGGACTTCGAGCACGTGAAGACCATCAAGTATGACTTCATGTGGGCTTCCAAGAATCGGGATCGGATCCTGAAGCGCTGGACGGAACAGGTCTTCTCGCAGGCCCGCTGACCGAACGGCCCATCGCTCACGGGAAGCCCCGTACGCCATGAGCGATGGGCCATGAGCTGCTGCTGGGAGTCCACGTGACCGCTGTCCGTAATCCGGCCTGCCTGTGGGGGGGGCTCTGCCTCCTGGCGACAACCAGCGTCTTGCCCTTCGTGGCCCGCGAGGGGCAGTGGCTCCGGCTCGGAGCAGCCGGGCCATCGCTTACAGCGCTCGCTCTGTCGGGGCAATTCCCGGGATTCTGGCTGCTCATCGGACTGGCAGGAATCTGGGTCACCACGGGGTTCGCGCCGCAGCGCCGGCCGCACCGCCCGGCGCTATGGGGCGGGATCGCCGGCTGCGGACTGGTCGTCTGGCTCACGCTGGTGGCAGGGGTCAGGCCCTACGCTTTCGGACTAGGGGGCATCCTGGCGCTGGCCATCTGCCTCCTGGTGCTCTCCTACGGCCTGTCGCAGGGGGGCTACATCCGCGCGGACACGTTCATCGCCGCAAGCATCCTGGTCCTCGCCTTCTTCGTCCTGCTGTTTGTCCTGTATCCGATCTTCGCGATCCTCCAGCACAGCGTGATGGACGGCCGCGGGATCCGTCCGGGGTTGTTTCTCGAAACCCTCATGGGGTACAAGTCCTTCTGGCGCGTGCTGGGGAATAGCTTGGGACTGGCGATCTTCGTGGGCGTTCTGTCGACCGTCATCGGCCTGGCGTTCGCCCTGGCGGCCACCCGCTCCCGATCGCGGATCACGGTCCTGCTGCGCTCCTTTTCCCTGCTGCCCATGATCACGCCTCCTTTCGTGGTCGGTCTGGCCATCATCCTGCTCTTCGGCCTGCAGGGGTTTGTGACCAGCACGCTCCTGGGGCTCCAGACGCGGGGCATCTTCGGCTTCCCCGGGCTGGCGCTGGCGCAGACCCTCTCGTTCGCGCCCGTGGCCTTCCTGGTGATTGCCAGCGTGGTGGAGTCGGTCAACCCCGCTCTGGAAGAGGCCAGTCTCACCTTGCGGGCGGGGCCGTGGGAAACCTTCTGGAAGGTGACGCTGCCCCTCCTCAGGCCGGGACTGGCCAACGCCTTCCTGCTCACCATCATCGAGTCGCTGGCGGACTTCGGCAACCCCATCGTCCTGGGGGGCGAGTTCGAGGTTCTCTCCACGGAGATCTACTTCGCCATCATCGGGCGGTTCGACCAGACCCTGGCCGCATCCCTGGGGATCGTCCTGCTGATCTTCAGCCTGGCCACGTTCCTCCTGCAGCAACTCTGGCTGGGGGAGCGCTCCTACGTCACGGTCACGGGCAAGCCGCCCTCGGGCAAGCCCATGGCCTTGCCGCGAGGCCTGGAGATCGGCCTGCTGGGCTCCTGCGCCGCGTGGTGCCTCTTCACCATGGCGCTCTACCTGTTCGTCGTCTACGGCGGGTTCGTGGAGATCTGGGGAATCAACAACGCCTTCACCCTCCGGCACTACCGGCAACTGCTGCGCGATGGGATGGACGCCTTGCAGACCACCCTGATCCTGGCGGGGGTCTCCTCGCCCCTCACGGCGGCGGTGGGGATCTTGCTGGCCTACCTGGTGGTCCGACACCAGTTCCCGGGGCGGGGGGTGCTGGAGTTCACCTCCATGCTTTCGTTCGCCGTCCCGGGGACGGTCATCGGCATCGGCTACATCATGGCCTTCAACCAGTCCCCGTTCCTCCTGACCGGGACCGCCACCATCCTGGTGATCTCGTTTGTCTTCCGGAACATGCCGGTGGGGATCCGGAGCGGCATTGCGGCCCTGGCCCAAATCGACCGGGCGCTGGAGGAGGCCTCGGTCACGCTGCGGGCCTCGTTCGCCACCACCCTGCGGCGAATCGTCCTGCCGCTGATCCGTCCGGCGATCATCTCGGCCCTGGTCTTCAGCTTCGTGCGGTCGGTGACCGCCATCAGCGCCGTGGTCTTCCTGGTGAGCGCCAAGTGGCAACTGTCCACCAAGGTCATCCTGGACCAGGCGGAGAACGGCCGCTACGGTCTGGCGACGGCGTACAGTACGGTCCTCATCGTGATCATGGCGCTGGCGATCGTCCTCATGTACCTGCTGGTGGGGAAGACGGCCGTGCGGGGCGGCGTGGAGGGCGGAGGTCTGGCATGACGGCGCGAGCGGATGCTCAGGCGGCGCGGGTCACCCTGGAGCACGTGTCCAAGCGGTTCGGTCACACCATGGCGGTGGACGATGTCAGCCTCGCCGTCGAGCCGGGGTCGCTGGTCACCCTCCTCGGCCCGTCCGGCTGCGGGAAGACGACGACACTCCGCATCGTGGCCGGCCTCGAGACCGCGACGGGCGGCCGGGTGTTCATCGGAGACTCCGAGGTCACGCATCTGCCGCCCAACGCCCGGGACGTCACCATGATGTTCCAGTCGTATGCCCTGTTCCCGCACCTCAGCGTGTTCGAGAACGTGGCCTACGGCCTGCGGGTGCTGAAGCGGCCGGAGGGGGAGATCCGGAAGTCAGTGGAGGACGTCCTGGCGCTGGTCGGCATGGCCGGGATGGGGATCCGCAGCCCCAGCGCCCTCTCGGGCGGCCAGCAGCAGCGGGTGGCGCTGGCCCGCTCGCTGGTCATGCAGCCCAAGGTCCTGCTCTTCGACGAGCCGCTGTCCAATCTGGACGCCAAGCTGCGCAAGCGGATGCGCGAGGAGATCCGGCTGCTCCAGCAGCGGCTGGGAATCACCGCGATCTACGTGACCCACGATCAGGCCGAGGCGCTGGCCATCTCGGACCAGATCGTGGTTATGGATAAGGGACGGATCTCCCAGATCGGCTCGCCGGACGAACTGTACCGGCGGCCGGGTAATCGGTTCGTGGCGGAGTTCATCGGGGAAGCCAACTTCCTGCCGGCCCGGTTGGAGGCAATGGTGGACGGCCACGCCCGGGTGGTCCTCGGGCCGCAGCGGCTGCAGGTGATGAGCCCCTCGCTCCAGCCCGGGCCGGTGACAGTGCTGGCCAGGCCGGAGGCCATCCGGATCCGAACCCAGGGCGACGGTCTCGCCGGGACCGTCCAGAAGGTCTCCTACCTCGGCTCCTCGGCCGACTACACGGTCGAGACCGAGTTGGGACCCGTCCTGATCACCGACTATGAGATGGAGGGTGGGGTGTTGCGCGCCGGGATGGCCGTCCGACTGGAGTTCCTCCCCCACGGGGTCTACCCGGTGCCGGAGGCGTGAGCCCCGACTCGCGGAGAGCAACAAGAGCAGAGTCCTCTCCCCCACGGGCGGGTGTCCCCTTGACGGGCGGGAGAGGCTCCTGGAGAATACGCAGCATGCTGACGAGGGAGCTCGGCAGCTCGGTGGATCGAGCGTTCGGCTGTTCTGGGACTCCCCGACCTGCCGTACTGCAGTACAGCCGAACGCCTCCGGATATGTCTTGGGCATGTTGAATGAGTGAGATTCGCTTTGGAACAGACGGGTGGCGAGGGGTCATCGCCGATGACGTGACCTTTGCCAGCGTCCGTCTGGTGGCTCGGGCCATCGCGCGACGCGTCCGGGACGAGTCTCGAGGGCAGGAGCCGCCCCACGTGCTGGTCGGCCACGACACGCGATTCCTTTCACGCGAATTCGCCAGTGCCGCGGCCGAGGCCATGGCGGGGGAGGGCGTTCGGGTGAGCCTGGCGGAGGCCTTTGCCCCCACGCCGGCCTTCTCCTACGCCGTCGTGCGGCTTCGGGCCGCAGGGGCCGTGGTCATCACGGCGAGCCACAACCCGCCCCAGTACACCGGGGTCAAGTTCAAGTCCGGCTTTGGCGGCTCCGCCCCCGTCGCCTTCACGCGGGGAGTGGAGGAGGAGATTCGCCGGCTCCGGGCCGAAGGCCGGGAGAATTTCGAATTTCGAATTTCGAATTTCCAAATTGGATCCTTTGACGCGAGGGGGCCGTGGCTGGATCGCCTGGAGGAACTGGTAGACCTCTCGCAGATCGGCCGGAGCGGCATCCGGGTGGCCCTGGACGTGATGTACGGGGCGGGGCAGGGGCTGCTGGTGGAGCGGCTGCGCCGGGCCGGCTGCGTCGTTCGGGAGTCCCACGCGGAATTGAATCCCGGCTTTGGCGGCCTGCACCCAGAGCCGATCCCCGCGAACCTGGGCGCGTTTCTTGACCTCGTGAGGGGGTGGGAGGGGCCGGGCCCGCGGGTCGGCTTCGCCTTCGATGGGGATGCGGACCGTGTGGCGCCCGTGGATGAGGCCGGCAATCTTGTGACGCCCCACCAGACGCTGGCGCTCTTGGTCCGGCACATGGCAGGGCAGCGCAAAGAGCGTGGGACCGTCGTGAAATCCGTGAATATCGGTCACATGGTGGACGCCGAGGCCCGCGCCGTGGGACTTCCCCTGGTGGTGACTCCGGTCGGGTTCAAGTTCATCGCCGAGGCCATGCAGGCGCACGACGCCCTGGTGGGCGGCGAGGAGAGCGGGGGCTTCGCCGTCCGGGGGCACATCCCCGAGCGCGACGCGGCGCTCATCGCCCTGCATCTTCTGGAGTACATGGCGATGACGGGCAAGTCCCTGGGGGTCCTGGTCCGAGAGATGGAGGCCCAGCACGGCCCTCACAGATATGGGCGCATCGATCTCAGGCTGGCGTCGCTCCAGGAGCGGGATCGGGTGGTGGCGACGGTCAGCTATTCGCCGCCCGAGCGCTTGCTGTCCCAGCCGGTCCGGCACGTGGAGACCATGGACGGGGTCAAGCTGACCCGTGCGGACGAGAGCTGGATCATGTTCCGAGCCTCAGGAACGGAGCCGGTCCTCCGGATCTACGCCGAGGCCCCAACGGAGAGCGAGGTGGACGCCTTGCTCGCCTGGGGCCGCGGCCTGGCATTGGGGAAGACGGCGTGAGGCGGAGTATGAAATTGACCATGTCTGACCCCGGAGCGACGAGGAGCCGGCCGCTGGAGCAGGTGGCGAAGCCGTGGGGGAGCTTCAGCACCCTGGAGGAGGGGCCGGGGTACAAGATCAAGCGGCTGGTGGTCCAGCCGGGCCAGCGGCTGAGCCTGCAGAAGCACCGCCGGCGCGCTGAGCACTGGGTCGTCGTGGCCGGCACGGCCACGGTGGTCCGTGGCGATCGCTGCCTCAGGCTGCGGGAGCGCCAGTGCGTGGTGATCCCGCGCGGGAGCTGGCACCGGGTCGAGAACCGCGGACGCAGGCCCGTGGTCATCATCGAGGTACAGCACGGCGACTATCTCGGCGAGGACGACATCATCCGCAGGGCGGATGACTACGGACGCATCGCGGAAAAATGACCAATGACCAATGACAAATGACCAATGGAATGGTACGCGCGTATGATTGGAATTTGGTCATTGGTTTTTGCGCCCGAGAGTCGCACACCCTACTGGGGTTGCAGCGATTCCGTTGAGCGGCGAAGGTGACAGCATGGAGCAAGTATTCGTGGTGGTCCTGGCCGGTGGGAGCGGGGAGCGGTTCTGGCCGCTCTCCACGCCTTCCCACCCGAAGCAGTTCCCCCCGCTCCTGGAGGGCAGGAGCTTCTTCCAGCACACCGTGGACCGGGCCGTGAGGCTGGCGGGCCAGGCCAACGTCCTGGTGGCCACGCGACGGGATCTTGCCCCCATCGTCAGGGAGCAGTTGACCGGCTTCCCGCAGGAGAACTGCGTCCTGGAGCCGGCCGGCCGCGATACGGCCGCCTGCATCGGCCTGGCGGCGCTCGTCATCGAATACCGGTCACCGGGGGCCTGCATGCTGGTTGCCCCCTCGGACCACTACATCCGCCCCTTCCACGCCTTCGAGGAGACCATCCGGCATGGGCTGACGCTCCTCACACGGGTGGACGGCCTGGTCACCCTGGGGATCCCGCCGACCCGACCCGAGACGGGGTATGGGTACATCCTGGCCGGCGAGACCGTACCGGAGTACGCCGCGGCCAGGACCTGCGTCCGCTTCACGGAGAAGCCGGATCGGACGACGGCCGAGCGCTTCCTGGCGGACGGCCGCTACTACTGGAACAGCGGCATCTTCCTGTGGAACGCGGCGGCGATCCTCAAGGCCATGGCCAAGCACCTCCCCGTGCATTGGAGCTGCCTCGAGGAGATCCGGCCCTTCCTGGGGACGGCTGACGAGGCCGGCGCGCTGGAGCGCGTCTTCCCCCGGATGCCACGGGTATCGGTGGATGTGGGGGTGCTGGAGCGGGCGGACAATGTCTACATGGTTCCCGCGACATTCTCCTGGGACGACGTGGGGGCCTGGAGCGCGCTGCACCGGATCCTTCCCGTGGATGCGTGCGGCAACGCGGTGGTGGGGCGTCACGTGTCCCGTGACAGCCACGGCTGTGTTGTGTACGGCACGACCCGACCCATCGGGACGATCGGCCTGCGGGACCTCGTCGTGGTGGAGACGCCCGAGGGGGTCTTGATCTGCCCCAAGGACCGGGCGCAGGAGGTCAAGGACCTGGTCCGATCAATGCGGGAGCAGTCGTCATGAGCCCCCCCACCGCCCTCATCACCGGCATCACGGGCCAGGACGGCTCCTACCTGGCCGACTTCCTCCTCACCCAGGGCTACCGGGTGGTGGGGATGGTCCGCCGGTCCTCCACCGAGAACTTCGAGCGGATCGAGCACCTCCGGGGACGGGTGGAGATCTGCCAGGCAGACCTCCTGGACCAGCTCTCCCTCATCACCCTCCTCAAGACAGTCCGTCCCCGGGAGGTCTACAACCTGGCCTCCATGTCCTTCGTCCCCACCTCCTGGGAGCAGCCGGTCTTGACCGGGGAGTTCACGGCCCTGGGGGTGACAAGGATGCTGGAGGCGGTCCGCCTGGTGGACAGGGAGATCCGCTTCTACCAGGCCTCCTCCTCCGAGATGTTCGGGAAGGCCCAGGCGGTCCCCCAGACCGAGACCACCCCCTTCTATCCCCGGAGCCCCTACGGGGTGGCCAAGCTCTACGGCCACTGGCTCACGGTGAACTACCGGGAGAGCTACAACCTCTTCGCCTGCTCGGGGATCCTCTTCAACCACGAGTCCCCCCGCCGGGGGAAGGAGTTCGTCACCCGGAAGGTGACCGACGCCGTGGCCCGGATCAAGGCCGGCACGGCCACGGCTCTCCCCCTGGGGAACCTGGCCGCCCGCCGGGACTGGGGCTATGCCGGGGATTACGTGGAGGCCATGTGGCGCATGCTCCAGCAGGGGCGCCCCGACGACTACGTCATCGCCACGGGGGAGACCCACAGCGTCCAGGAACTCTGCGAGCGGGCCTTCGCCCGGGCCGGCCTCCACTGGCAGGACCACGTCGTGGTTGACCCCGCCCTGGTGCGCCCCGCGGAGGTCGACCTCCTCCAGGGGGATGCCAGCAAGGCCAAGCGGGTGCTGGGTTGGACCCCCAAGGTCTCATTCCAAGAGCTTGTCGACCTGATGGTGGACACGGATCTGGCGCGGCAATCCGGCCGCGCCTAGCCCGAGGGTACCGGGAGCCCAAGGAGCCATGGCCATGCGGGTCAGCGTGATCGGGACGGGGTACGTGGGGCTGGTGACGGGCGCCTGCCTGGCAGACATCGGCCACCAGGTCGTGTGCATGGACGACGACGCGTCCAAGATCGACGTACTGCAACAGGGCGCCATGCCGATCTACGAGCCTCACGTGGAGGAGATGGTGCGGCGCTGTCGCGCCGCCGGACGCCTGGTGTTCAGCGCCGACGTGACGGCGGCAGTCCGGGGGGCGGCGGTGATCTTCATCTGTGTGAACACCCCGCCCCTTCCGAGTGGTGAGGCGGACCTCTCCTACGTCGAGCTGGCGACCCGGCGGATCGCGGAGCATGCCACCCAGAGCACCCTCATCACGGAGAAATCCACGGTGCCCGTCCAGACCAGCGTCTGGATCGAGAAGACCCTGGCCATTTACGGCAAGCGGCCCGGGATAGAATTCGACGTGGCCAGCAACCCCGAGTTCACGCGCGAGGGGATGGCGGTGGAAGACTTCCTGCATCCGGACCGGATCGTCGTTGGCGTCTCCAATCCACGGGCCGAGCAGGTCCTGCGGGAGCTGTACGCGCCCATCGTGGAGGGCCGGTTCCGCTGCCCCATGCACGCGGATTGCCGGCAGGACCGGGCGGTGCCCTTTCTGGTGACGAACCTGGCGAGCGCCGAGCTGATCAAGCATGCCTCGAACTCCTTCCTGGCGCTGAAGATCTCCTATGCCAACGCCCTGGCCGACGTCTGCGAGCTGGCGGGAGCGGACATCCTCCAGGTCGCCAAGGGAGTGGGACTGGACAAGCGTATCGGCCGGGCGTTCCTGAACGCCGGGATCGGATTCGGAGGCTCCTGCTTTCCCAAGGATCTGAAGGCATTCGTCAAGATCGCGGAGAAGAACGGCTACGATTTCGCGCTCCTCCGGGAGGTGGAGCGGATCAACCAGGGACGCCGCGAGATGGTCCTGGAGAAGCTCCGGCGGGCCCTCTGGATCCTGCGCGGGAAGCGCATCGGGCTCCTGGGCCTGGCCTTCAAACCCCACACCGATGACGTCCGGGAGGCCCCCGCGCTCTTCATCGCGCGCCGCCTCCTGGAGGAGGGGGCCGAGGTCCGGGGCTACGATCCGCAGGCGGCCGGCAAGGCGCAGAAGGTGGTGCCCGAGCTGGCGATCTGTCCGGACCCATATGTCGTGGCGGACCAGGCAGAGGCCCTGGTCCTGTGCACGGAGTGGCCGGAGTTCGCCAGGCTGGACTGGGCCCGGATCAAAGGCCGGATGGTGCGCCCGCTCCTCCTGGACGGCCGCAATGCCCTGGAGCGGGAACGGATGACGGGCCTCGGGTTCGAGTATGTGGGCGTGGGCCATGGCGGGGCCGGGTCCGGGAGGTCGCTGCCGTGAGCCGACGACTGCGAACGCTGGTCACCGGCGGCGCCGGATTCCTCGGCTCCCACCTGTGCGATCGGCTGCTTCAGGAGGGGCACGAGGTGATCTGCATGGACAACCTGATCACCGGGGACATGGACAACATCGCCCACCTTCTGGGGCGTGAGGCCTTCCGCTTCATCAAGCAGGACGTGACGGAGTATCTGTATGTCGAAGGGCCGCTGGACTTCATCCTCCACTTCGCCTCACCCGCCAGCCCGGTGGACTACCTGCGTCTGCCTATCCAGACCCTGAAGGTGGGGTCTTTGGGCACCCACAAGGCTCTGGGGCTGGCCAAGGCCAAGGGGGCGCGGTTCCTCCTGGCCTCGACCTCGGAAGTCTACGGTGATCCCCAGGTCCACCCGCAACCCGAGACCTACTGGGGCCATGTGAACCCGGTGGGGCCGCGCGGGGTGTACGACGAGGCCAAGCGCTTCGCCGAGGCCATGACCATGGCCTATCACCGCTATCACGGGGTCCAGACCCGGATCGCCCGGATCTTCAACACCTACGGACCGCGGATGCGTCCCGACGACGGACGGGTGATCTCCAACTTCCTGATCCAGGCCCTCAAGGGACAGCCGCTCACGATCTACGGCGACGGCCGCCAGACGCGGAGCTTCTGCTTCGTCTCCGACCTGGTGGAGGGGCTGTTCCGCCTCCTCCTGTCTCCCGAGGTGGATCCGGTCAACCTGGGCAATCCCTCGGAATGTACGATCCGCGATCTCGTGGCCGCGGTGGAAAGGATTCTGGGCCGAGCGCTCCCTGTCACCTACAGCCCCTCGCCCGTGGACGACCCGCGGGTGCGGCAGCCCGACATCGCCCGTGCCCGTACCTGCCTGGGCTGGGAGCCCACGGTGGATCTGGACGCGGGTCTTCAGGAGACGATCGACTTCTTCCGGAGGAGGGGGCTGGGGCCCGAGGCTCGCGAGGTCTGATCCTCCGGAAGCTCTGTGGCGCGAGGGCCACGACACATCCGCGGCTGGCCTTCAAGCTGCTTGTCCGGGGGGCGTGAGACTGGTATCATGCCTCCGGCCGAACCTGGGGCAATACCTGTGGGGAGAGTGGACAATTACGCGCGGGAGTGAGCCGGGCGTCTTGCCAGCCGGGGAACCCGCAAGAGCGGCGAGGGATGGTCTCTCTCGCCGCTGTTGTTTTGCCCACACACCGGGACCCGCACGCGGATCGATTGTGGGAGATGCGGGTTGAATTCCTGGGGGAAATAGGATAGCGTAGGCAGCGTTTTACCGAGGACTTATGGGGGCATGAACCGCGCGAAGCTGGAGAGATATCTGGGCCGGTTTTCACGCAGCCGGGTGCTCGTCCTGGGCGATGTGATGGTGGACGAGTACGTCTGGGGG
>DATIFO010000054.1:0-83590 GCA_035455275.1 Methylomirabilis sp. (SeqCode)
AGCGACGCGAGCACCGGCAGGCCCGCCCCCGGGTACGGCGGCTCCGTGCTGGTCTATTCCGGCGTGGGGAGCGGCGGGGCGCAGCTCGACGAGCTCCGGATCTCCAACGTCCAGCGCACGAGCTTCGGCCTGCCGTCGGCCCCACAGGCTTTCCCCACCCCCACCGCGACCCTCCTGGGCGGGGCCGGCGACCAGCGCGGCACGGGTCTCACTATCTCCAACGGTGCCCTGTATGCCACCGGATCGGTGACGGCGGTCCAGACCGACGCGGACACCAGCCTCCTGGTCAAGTACCCCCTGCCGCTCGGGACGCCCGCCTGGAGCCGGACGATCCAGAACGGGACGGCGCTCTTCGGCCTGGCCGCGACGGCCGAGGGCGTCTACCCGGTCGGCTGGAATTACAGCCTCTCCAGCGACTCGGTGGGCGACAAGGAAGTCAAGAGCTACCTCGGGAAGTTCGCGGCGGATGGCAGTGCGGGGAGCGCGGCGGACGGGGCCCAGTGGGTCACCACCCCCAATCTCTTCAGCTACGGCGGCGTGGAGTACCTCAACGCGTCCGCGGTGGTAACGGTGGACGGCACCCCCTACGTCTTCGCCGTCGGCGGCGGCCAGCCCTGCAGCTACTCCGCCTACACGGTGGTGAAGTCCGATAGCACGACCGGCGCCCGTCTCGCCGCGGCGACCGACTCCAGCGTCGGGGTGAGTCTCGGGAACTGCTACATTCCGCAGGGTGGCGGTGGCTCGGGCGCCTATGGTGTGACCGGGCTGAACGGCAATCTCTACGTGGCCGGCTACAGCGCCTGGTCCCAAGAGGGAGACACCCTCGGCGTGCCGGCACTGTGGAAGCACGATGCGAGCCTCAACCTCATCTGGCGGCAGAAAGCCGCGGACGCCATGGGTGGAGGATTTGCGGCGGTCACGGCATTTCAGGGGGCGATCTATGCCGCCGGCTACGTGCGGCCGGGGGGGGAGGGCAGCGAGGACTTCCTCGTCCAGAAGTACGCGGAGGACGGCAGCCTTCTCTGGAGCCGCACCTCCGGAGGGGCCGGCACCGACGTGCTCACCGGGATCACGGCAGTAGGGAGCCGCCTCTTCGCCGTGGGCTACACCGCGAGCTACGGCGCCGGCGGGAAGGACATCGCCGTTCTCGAGCTCAGCCCGACGAGCGGCGACACGGTTGTCATGACGCTCCACGGCGGCGTCCAGGACGATCTTGCCAGCGGCGCGGCCACCGACGGCGTGGACCTCTACGTGGTCGGCGAGTCGAAGAGCTACGCATCCGCCGAGGGAAATACCGTCGGCCAGAACGATGTCGTCATCCTGCGCTACGCGCTGCCCGTGAGCACGTATCCCCTCACGGTCACCCACGCGGGTGCGGGGAGTGGCACCGTCACCTCGGCCCCCGCGGGCATCGTCTGCGGAAGCACCTGCCAGGCAAGCTTCGCACCGGGCACGTCCGTGACCCTCACGGCCACCCTGGGCAGCGGCGCCAGCTTCAGCGGCTGGACCGGGGACTGTGCGAGTGCGGGCACCGACCCGACCTGCACGCTCGCTTTGGACGGCCCCCGGAACGTCACGGCGGCGTTCGCCCTGGCGCCGGCCACCTACACCCTGACCACCGCCACGGCTGGGACCGGGACGGGCACGATCGGGGCGGAGCCGGCCGGGCCGAGCTACGCGGCGGGCACGCAGGTGACCCTCACGGCGAGCCCGACGCCCGGGGCGACCTTCACTGGCTGGTCCGGGGCCTGCACGGGGACTGGAACCTGCATCGTGATCATGGACGCCGCCAAGAGTGTAACGGCGACATTCACCCAGACGGCGGGTCCGGGGGCGGTCACGCCGTACGCGACAGAGGCCAGCACGATCCTGCTCGACCACTTCGACGGGAGCACGAGTTCGAGCATCCTGGCCTACCGGGAGACTGGCGTCCCGTGCTGGCAGATGGAGCCCGCAGCGACCCCGGCCTATGCATATGGCCCGGGCCCCAATGGCTTGAACCAGGCCTTGAGCCTGTATCCCCCGGCGGGCGAGCCCGTGAACTCGCAGACGTACCTCCAGTACCCCGGCGGCCAGCTCCTGAGCCAGGCCAACGGCACGCTGGAGTTCTGGACCTACCTCACCACCTACGACTCAGCGGTCTCCATCGCGCAGGGGCAGTACCCGGGTGCGTGCGCGGGGTGGACGTTCGGCCTAGGCGTGAGTCCGACGGGGCAGCTCCAGGCAAGCGCCTGGGCGGCGTTCAGCATGAACTCGGGAGCCGTGACGGTGCCCTTGAACGCCTGGACGCACGTGGCGGTGACCTGGGGCAGCACCGGCGCCAAGCTTTACCTGAACGACGTGCTGGTCGGTAGCGACGCGAACACCGGCATGCCCGCCAGCGGGTATGGCGGCTCCGTGCTGGTCTTTTCCGGCGCGGGGAGCGGCGGGGCGCAGATCGACGAGCTCCGCATCTCGAACGTCCAGCGCACGAGCTTCAGCCTGCCGCCGCCCTCGTATTCCCTGACGGTCACGCGGCAGGGCACCGGCGCCGGCACCGTGACCTCCGCTCCCGCGGGTATCACCTGTGGGGCCGCCTGTACCGTGGACTTCGTGATGGGCGCGCCCGTCACCCTCACGGCGAGCCCCGACGCCACCTCGACCTTCACCGGCTGGAGCGGCGCCTGCAGCGGCACGGAGGTAACCTGCGCGCCGACGATGAGCGAAGCGCGCAGCGTTACGGCCTCGTTTACACTTCGGACCTACACCGTCACCGTCACCCCTGCCGGCACCGGCGTCGGCACTGTCACCTCCAACCTCGGCGGCATCGCCTGCGGGAGCACCTGCACGAGCACGCCGCTCGCGAGCGGCACATCCGTCACTCTCACCGCCAGCACCGTTAGTGGCTCCACCTTCGCCGGCTGGAGCGGCGAGGGGTGTACCGGTACAGGCACTTGCACGGTGAGCATGACGCAGGCGCGAGTCGTCACGGCGACGTTCCAGGACGCCACACCCCCGACCATCACGCACGCCCCAGTCGCGAGCAAGGCAGTGAACCTCGCCATCGCCGTTACGGCCACCATCACCGATAACTTCGGCGTTCAGACGGCGACGCTGTTCTATCGGACGACCGGGGCGGGGGACTACATATCCGCGGCCATGACGGCTGCGGGGGCCACCTACAGCGGCACGATCCCCGAGGGTGCCGTGACCGAGACGGGCGTCCAGTACTACCTGGAGGCCCGGGATGCGGCGGGTAACATCCGCCGGGCCCCGAACACGGCCCCCGGGACTCCCTATAGCGTGGCGGTGGGCACCAGCGTCTTCACCGATGACCCCCTGAGCGCGCGGAGCACCCCCATCAAGGCCGTCCACTTCACCCAGCTCCTGACGGCCATCAACACCCTCCGCGCGCGCTACAACCTCCCGGCCGCTGCCTGGACCGGGACGGCCCCCGCCCCCGGAGGAGCCGTGCGGGCAGCACACCTCACCGACCTCCGCACGGCCCTGGCCCAGGCCTACACGGCTGCGGGGAAGACGCCCCCGACGTACACGGACCCCAGCCTGGTGGCGGGCCAGACGGCGATGAAGGCCAGTCACCTGACCGAGCTGCGAACCCTGGTGCGGGCGCTGGAGTGAGAATCCGCCTGAATCTCCGGATGCCGTCGCAGGCCAGAAGGAGCGAGCGCTGTCCGTGATCTGTCCGTGAACCGTAGCTGAAGGGAGACAAAGGGAGCGAAGGCGGGAGGGGGGGAAAAGCGGCCGTTTCTCTTGAATTTCTCTGTCATACCTTGTACCCTTTGACCGCTGGCTTTCCCCTCATAGCCCAAAGGTTCAGAGGTCCACCCGCAACCACGTCCTCGCCAAAGCCCCTTACCGACTCGCGACTGAAGAGGGAGAGGAGCGCGACTTTCCCATCCCGATCGCCCTTGAATGCCGAGTAGCGGGCGGAGAAAGCTTCAAGTTTTGGAGAGCTTTCATTTGGGCGCTCTCCGAGTAAGACCCCGAGAACGAGAGGCCGCCTCCTTGTAAGCCTTGAGGACGGCGTTCATCCGCGTCTGCCAACCTCCCCCCTGCGCGCGAAACCAATCGAGCACATCGGGGTCCACCCGGAGCGAAATCGCTTGCTTGGGAGAAACCGCCTTCAGCCCCTTCCGGACAATCCCCCGCACGATGTGCAGGGGATCGGCCTCCGGGTGGCTCCGACTGACCTTGATATCGCGGTCTTTCAGGGAAGCCACGCGGGCCCAGTCAGTTTCCGATGCTCTGGAAATAGATTTCCTGCTCACGTCTCGTCGCCTTTCGCATGGAGATCACGTGGATGTGATCGCCCTCCTCGGTGTGCACAAGGGAGACCACGTTGCCACGCAGAAGACCCAGGGTCGCGAATCGCAGCTCACCATAGTGGAAGCGGTCGTCTTCATACGTGTACGTGACCCCCACGAACACTTCTTCGGCATCGCTGAAATCAAATCCATGTTTCCTGAGATTCATACGCCGTTTGCGCTCATCCCAAGTAATCACGGCTGAGTGTATATACGAAGAGTATATGCGTCAAGGAAAACATTCTTTGGGGGCTAACGCCCTGCGGCTCACTTGTGGCGGCCGCCCGTGGATTTCCGGGGACACCATCCTTATCTTTCTATGAAACCTTGCTGCCCTGGGCACCGGCGTTCCCCGCCGCAGCGTTCGACGGAGTTGCCTTTCAACGGCCCTGGTGAATGGCTCGTCCCTCGGGGACCGCCTGGCGCATTCATACCGGCGAAGACGCCGGGCCTCTTCCTCAGACCTCTCCAGCGAACCGTCTTCCGAATCCGGGACGGCCATCAAGCGGACGGGGTGAAGCATCAGACAGTCCGCCCAGCCCTCCACCGCGCACGATAGACCCCACTCCCCCCTCAGGGCGATGTATGCCTGAGACTCCTCGGGGCAGAAGCACGTCTCCTGCCGCCGGTTCCCCGGTTGCGTGATGTGGTGGGGGAGCGCCGGGGCCACGACCCGTGCGAGGCGCACCATTTCAAGACTGTACTTCCCCCGCTCGTCCAACTCAAGAATCAAGTATGGTGCCCCTGGAATTCCCGTCTGTCATCCCTTCACGTAAGACAACTTCTCGACAACCTCTTGGTCGCGAACACGGAAGATGTCCACGCCGCGGACATGGCCGGCCTTCCCCTCCCGAACCCAGTGGTACGCCCACCGCACCACGCATCGGACGCCTACTGCGAAGATCTCCTCGGTGTCGATGCGGGCCTGGGGTGAGCGAGCAAAGAACTGCTCCCAGAAGGCCCGGACGCGGATCGGTTCCTCGGCGGTGAGGTGGCGAATCTCGCGTTGAGAGGTGGGCGCGGCAGTGATCAACCCCAGATCAATAGGCCGTCGGTCGGCTGCAGCCCCCGTGCCCCTGGCGGTCGTCGCCCTCTTCCAGTCGCGCGCGGGTTGCGCCTTCACGCTTCGCTGTGCTAAGTTCTGCACCGCTGCACGCCCAGATTCTTGCCTTTCTTGCCTGGGAAGCCCTTTTGCTTTTGACAGGTTGGACCACGTGTGGTAACCATTCTCCAATTCTCTGGCTCACGAGGTTGCCGTCCTTCTTCTGCCGGTCCTCTATGTATGTGAAAGGCGTGGATGCGTGAATCACTTTCACCGCCGGGGTGACGATCTGTATTGTGAAGAGGTGCCGCTGGCCCGGATCGCCTCCGAGGTCGGCACGCCCGTGTACGTCTACAGTCATGCCACGCTGACCCGCCACTTCCAGGCCTTCGACGAGGCGTTTGCCGGGGTCCCGCATCTGATCTGCTTTGCGCTGAAGGCAAATGCGAACCTGGCCGTGCTCAAGCTGTTCGCCGACCTGGGAGGCGGTCTGGACGTGGTGTCGGGGGGCGAGTTGTTCCGCGGGCTTCGAGCCGGGGTGCCGCCCGAGCGGATAGTCTACGCCGGTGTGGGCAAGACGCGGGACGAGATCGCGTTCGCCCTCAAGTCCGACATCTTGATGTTCAATGCGGAATCCGACCAGGAGCTGCGCCTGATCCACGCGGTGGCCTCGGACATGGGGGCGCGCGCCAGGGTAGCCCTGCGGGTGAACCCCGACGTGGACCCGCACACGCACCCGTACATCGCCACCGGCCTCAGGCAGAGCAAGTTCGGGATCGACATCGACCGGGCCGTGGAGGAGTACGAGGTCGCCCGGGGTCTGCCGTCGCTGGAGGTCGTGGGGATTCACCAGCACATCGGCTCCCAGATCACCAGCGTGGGGCCTTTCGTGGACTCCCTGGAGAAGACGGCGGACCTCACGCGCAGGCTGCGCGCGCAAGGGATGGACATTCGCTACATCGATGTGGGCGGCGGTCTGGGGATCACCTACAAGGACGAGGAGCCGCCCCTCCCCGCGGAATTCGCCCGCGCCCTGCTGGGGGTGATCAGGGACCTGGGCGCGACCGTGGTCCTGGAGCCGGGGCGGGTCCTGGTCGGCAACGCCGGCATCTTGCTGGCCCGGGTCCTGTACACCAAGGAGGGCCCGGCCAAGAGCTTCCTGGTGGTGGACGCCGGGATGAACGATCTGGCCCGGCCGAGCCTGTACGGCTCGTACCATGCCATCCGGCCGGTGCGGCGGATGGCGGGCCGGGACGAGGTGACGGTGGACGTCGTGGGACCCATCTGCGAGTCGGGGGATTTCCTGGCCAAGGACCGGACCCTGCCCCGCTACGAGGTGGGAGAGTTGCTGGCCGTGATGTCGGCGGGGGCCTACGGCCACACCATGTCGTCCAACTACAACGCCCGCCCGCGGGCGCCCGAGGTGATGGTCCGCGGGGACCGATATGCCGTGGTCCGCGATCGCGAGACCTACGAGGACCTCCTCCTGGGGGAGCGGACCCTGGACGAGGTCGCCTGAAGTGGAGCGGATCGCCTCGGCGCTCCGGCGGAGGAGGCGACGAAGACCCGTGACCAAATCAACGCGGCTCAGCAGGGAGGTGCGCCCATGACCAAACGCGTATTCCAAGGCTCTCTCGTGGCGCTGGTCACCCCGTTCCGGGACGGGAAGGTGGACGAGGCCACGCTGAAGCAATTGGTGGAGTTTCAGATCGCCGCAGGGACCGACGGCATCGTGCCGTGCGGGACGACCGGCGAGTCCCCGACCCTGGACCACGAGGAGCATCGGCGAGTCATCGACGTCGTCATCCAGGCCGTCAACCGGCGGATCCCGGTGGTGGCCGGCACGGGGTCGAACAGCACGGCCGAGGCCGTCAGCCTCACCAAGCACGCCAAGGGGTCGGGGGCGGACGCGGCCCTGATCGTTCTCCCCTACTACAACAAGCCGACCCAGAAGGGCCTGATCGAGCACTGCCGGGCCATCGCCGACGCGGCGGATCTGCCCCTGATCCTCTACAACATCCCGGGGCGGACCGGGGTGAACATGCTGCCCGAGACCGTGGCGCAGCTCGCCGATCATCCCAACATCGTCGGGATGAAGGAGGCCACGGGGAACCTGGAGCAGATGACCCAGGACATCGTCCTGTGCGGGGACAAGCTCAGCTTCCTGTCGGGGGACGACACGCTGACCTTGCCCCTGATGGCGGTGGGCGGCCGGGGGATCATCTCCGTGGTGGCCAACATCGTGCCCAAGGACGTGGCCGACATGACCCACGCCTTCCTGAACGGGGACTGGAAGCGTGCCCGCGAGCTGCACCTCAAGCTCTTCCCGCTGTCCCAGGCCATGTTCTACGAGACCAACCCCATCCCCGTGAAGACGGCCCTGGCGATGATGGGCAAGATCCGGGAGGAGTTTCGGCTTCCGCTGTGCCCCATGGTCGAGGCCAACAGGAAGAAGCTGGAGGCGGCCCTGCGGAACTACGGGCTTCTCTAGGCCAGCAGGGGCGCACGGGCGCGTGGGCGTGATTGCAGGCAAAACGTAATACGTGAAACTCGGATTACGTTTTGTACAAGGGGTGGGAGCGTGATCAAGGCCGTCGTCACCGGTGCCGCAGGGCGGATGGGCAGGCGCTTGATCGCCCTGCTGCGAGAGAGCGGGGAGTTTCAGGTCGTGGGAGCGGTGGAGCGCAAGGACCACGTGGACCTGGGCCGGGACGCCGGTGAGGTCGCCGGGACCGGCCCCCTGGGCGTCCCCATCGTGGAGTCGCTCGGCAAGGCGTTGCCCGGCGCCCAGGTCGTCCTGGACTTCACGGCGCCCGCGGCCGCCATGCAGCACCTGGCGGCGGCGAGTTCCTCCGGCGTCGCCATGGTCCTGGGCACGACCGGCCTCGCCGACGCGGACCTGCGGAAGGCCAGGGAGCTGTGCGCCCGGATCCCCTGCGTCCAGTCCCCGAACATGAGCGTGGGGGTGAATGTGCTCTACGGGGTCCTGGCGCAGGTGGCGCGGACGCTGGGCGACGGGTACGACATCGAGGTGATCGAGGCGCACCACCACTTCAAGAAGGACTCGCCCAGCGGCACCGCCGAGCGCATGGCCAAGGTCCTGGCCGAGGCCCTGGGGCGCGACCTGAAGCAGGTGGGCAGCTATGGGCGGCGCGGCATGGTGGGGGAGCGTAAGCCGGGCGAGATCGGCATCCACGCCATCCGGGCCGGAGACATCGTGGGGGAGCACACCATCCTCTTCGGCGGGATGGGGGAGCGAATCGAGATCACCCACCGGGCGCACAGCCGGGACAATTTCGCCTGGGGCGCCCTGCGGGCGGCGGCCTGGGTGGTGGGGAAGCCCCCGGGTCTGTACGAGTTCCTCGACGTCCTGGGGCTGAAGAAATAGCGTCCCGAGCCGCGAGCCGCGAGCCGGGCAAAATCCCCCCTCGCCCCTCTTTGACAAAGGGGGGGACGGGGGGATTTGCTCGATCGATACGGCCAATGCCCAGCCGTACGCGAACGGTGCAGGGGCTGAAAACCAGATAAGGCCGGACAGCGAGTGGGAGGGGTCCTCGGACGACACTGTCAGCTATCGCTGTCGGAAGTCGGGATACGAAAGGGAGACTCATGGGCGGGTACACGCAGGCGCAGCGGCTCCAAGCTCTTCCCCCGTACGTGTTCGCCGAGCTGGATCGGATGAAGCAGGAACAACTGAAGAAGGGGGTGGACATCATCAGCCTGGGGATCGGGGACCCGGATCTGCCGACTCCCCCGCACATCATCCAGGCCCTGGCGATGACGGCGGCCGATCCCCGCAACCACCAGTATCCCTCCTACGAGGGGATGCTGAGCTTTCGGAAGGCGGCGGCGGACTGGTACCGATCACGCTTCGGCGTGACGCTGGATCCGGCGAACGAGGTCCTGGCCCTGATCGGGTCGAAGGAGGGGATCGGGCATCTTCCCCTGGCCTTCATCAATCCCGGGGACGTGGCCCTGGTCCCCGACCCGGCATATCCCGTCTATCAATCGGGCACCCTCTTCGCGGGAGGCGAGACCTATCCCATGCCCCTCACCCGCGAGCGCGGCTTCCTCCCCGACCTGGATGCCATCCCCGCTCACGTCCTCAAGCGCGCCCGGATCTTGTGGCTGAACTATCCCAACAATCCGACGGGGGCGATCGCGCCCCGGAAGTTCCTCACCGCTGCCGTGGAGTTCGCCCGCCGGCACCGGCTGATCCTGGCCCACGATGCGCCCTACTCCGAGCTGGCCTACGACGGCTACCGCCCCGAGAGCGTGCTCGCCGTCGAGGGGGCGAAGGATGTGGCTGTCGAGTTTCATTCGGTCTCCAAGACGTACAACATGACCGGATGGCGGCTGGCATTCGCCGTGGGCAACGCCGAGATCCTGGCAAGCCTCGGCCGGATCAAGCAGAACCTCGACTCGGGCGTCTTCCAGGCGGTGCAGTATGCCGGCATCGCGGCCCTGACCGGCTCTCAGCAATGTGTCGCAGACAACTGCCGGATCTACCAGGAGCGGCGGGACGCGCTGGTGGCTGGCCTGCGCGAGCTGGGGTTCGAGGTCAGGCCGCCCCGGGCGACGTTCTACCTCTGGCTGCCGCTGCCCAAGGGGTTCACCTCCACCAGCTTCACCGTGGAGCTGCTGATGAAGGCGGGAGTCGTGGTCACGCCGGGAAGCGGGTTCGGCGCCGCCGGGGAGGGCTACGTCCGCGCCACCTTCACGGTCAGCGTGGACCGCATCCGCGAGGCCGTGGAGCGGCTGAAGAAGCTGGGAATCCGAGGGGCGTGAAGAAGGCGTTCGGCAGTACGACCGTACGGCGGTTCGGCTGTACTCTCGAGCCCCCGAACAGCCGTACCGCCGGACAGCCGTACGCTTTTTCTCCCATGTCCGACCGCATCCTGATCCACGGCATTCAGTTCTACGGCTACCACGGCGTCCACGCGGAAGAGCGGACGCTCGGGCAGCGCTTCCAGGTGGACGTGGAGCTCCGTCTGGACCTGCGGGAGGCGGGCCGCCGGGATGACCTCGGGGCGACCGTGGACTACGGCAAGGTGACCGCGGCCGTGATGGAGGTCGGGGGCAGCGGCCAGTGCCAGCTCCTCGAACGGCTGGCCGAGCGGATCGCGGCGGTGTTGATCGAGCGATTCGCCGTGGGGGAGGTTACCGTCCGGGTCACCAAGCTCCATCCTCCCATGTCCCACGTGACCGGGGGCGTGTCGGTGGAGATCACGCGGCCGTGAGCACACGCGTGTTCGTCGCCCTCGGCTCCAATCTGGGGGACCGCCTGGCGAACTGCCGCGCCGCCCTGGATCGGCTCGGGCAGCTTCCCGGGACGAGACTGCTCGGATCCTCGCCGCTCATCGAGACGCAGCCGGAGGAGGGGGTCGGCGGGGGAGTGTTCCTGAACGGGGTGGCGGAGATCGAGACGGACCTGCTCCCCCGCCCGCTCTTCGCCCACCTGCAGGCGATCGAGGCCGCCCTGGGACGCGCGAACCGGCATGAGCCGGGAGCCGCGCGGACGATGGATCTGGACCTGCTGCTGTACGGGGACCGAGTGATAGAAGAGGCGGATCTGGTCATCCCCCATCCCCGCATGGCCGGTCGGCGGTTCGTCCTCGAGCCGCTGGTGGCGCTCGCGCCCGGCCTCCGCCATCCCATCCTCAACATCACGGCCGAGGAACTTCTTCGGCGCCTGGATCCCGCACGGCGCGTCTCGCGCTCGGGGGTGCCCGCATGAAAGGGACGCCGACCTCACCCCGCTACATCGTGGTGGAAGGGGCCATCGGCGTGGGGAAGACCAGCCTGGTGGAGCGGCTGGCCCAGCGCCTGGGGGCGCGCACGCTCCTGGAAGTGGTGGAGGACAACCCCTTCCTCGGAGACTTCTACAAGGACCCGCCCCGCTACGCCTTCCAGGCCCAACTCTGGTTCTTGCTCAACCGATACCGCCAGCAGCAGGAGCTGGCCCAGTTCGATCTGTTTCGCCAGACGCTGATCACCGACTACCTGTTCGCCAAGGACAAGATCTTCGCCTACGTGAACCTGGAGGATCACGAGCTGGCGCTCTACGAGCGCACCCACGCGCTCCTGGAGATCCGCGTGCCCCCGCCGGATCTGGTGATCTTTCTCCAGGCCAGCACCGACGCGCTGCTGTCGCGAATCGCGACCCGGGGCAAGCCGTACGAGCGGGGGATCACGGCCAAGTACCTGGAGGACCTGAACGCCGCCTACACCCATTTCTTTTTTCACTACACCGCCTCGCCGCTCCTGGTGGTGAATACCAGCGACATCGACTTCGTCAATCGCCCGGAAGATTTCGAGGATCTGATCAAGGAGATCATGCAAACCCGGGCAGGCACCCACTACTACGTCCCCCTTGGATCCCGCAAGTAGGCACCGCGAGAACCCAGCCGGCCGGCGAGACAGAGCCAGGCGATGCAGATCATTCAGAGCCCAGCGGAAATGCGGCGGATGGTCGAGGACGCTCGTCAAGCGGGGAAGTCCATCGGCCTGGTCCCGACCATGGGAGCGCTGCACGAAGGGCACCTCAGCCTGATCCGGCGCTGCCGGGCCGAGAACGACCTGGCCGTCATGAGCCTGTTCGTGAACCCAACCCAGTTCAACCGGACGGAGGATCTGGACCGCTACCCGCGGGACCTCGACCGGGATGCGCGGCTGGCCCGCTCGGCGGGCGTGGACGTCATCTTCGCCCCCGCGGCGGACGACATGTACCCGGCGGGGTTCACGACATCCGTCAACGTGGAGCGCCTGACGGACCGGTGGGAGGGGGCATCGCGTCCCGGCCATTTCCGCGGGGTCGCCACGGTGTGCACCAAGCTGTTCACCATCTGCCGTCCGCACCGCGCCTATTTCGGCCAGAAGGATTACCAGCAGTCGCTGGTGGTCCGCCGCCTGGTGGCCGATCTCAACCTCCCCCTCGACATCGTGGTGCTGCCCACGGTCCGCGAGGCGGACGGGCTGGCCCTGAGTTCCCGGAACGTCCTGCTGAACCCCGAGGAGCGCCGCCAGGCCGCCATCCTGTCGCAGGCCCTCATCCAGGCCCGGGCTGCGGTCGGGAACGGCCAGCGGGATGCCACGCAGCTCCGCGCCGGGGTCGAGGCGGAGATCCGCAGGATGCCGCTGGCCAAGATTGACTACGTGGCCGTGTGCGACCCCGACACCCTGGAGCCCCTCACCGAGATCGCCGGCCGGGCGGTGGTCCTCGTTGCCGCCAGCTTCGGCCAGACCCGCCTCATCGACAACATCCTCCTGGAGCCGTAGCGCACTCCCCCAGAGCGGTTGCGCCTCGCCAGCCCCTCATTCGTTCCAAGAACGGGACATCTCGCGACGAAGGATTGAACGGGCTGACGGAGAGGCGTATCCTGTTGCACGTCCAAGTCCTCTTGGGCATAAGTACAGTGCCGTAATTCTCCCCGTTCGTGGTGAGCCCGTCGAACCACGAACGTCCGCACTTCGACAAGCCAGTCCTCAGCGACAGTTCGTCCTTCGACAGGCTCAGGACGAACGGTGCAGAAGGGCTCAGTGCGAACGGTTGGGGTCGCTGAATACGTCACCGTAATTGCGGCCCAAAGCACTGATGGGAGCGCCGCAGGGAGCGGTTTGCCCCGAGGCTCCGCCGATGTCGTCAGGGCCGATGAACGGTGCCGGCCGGTCCGTGGTGTCTGGGCAGGCCGACGAGGGTCTTGCCTTCAATCACAGGGGGTGGCCATGCATGTTGCCAAGCGGCTGGATCTGTTCAGGGGGTATCTCGGGTCGGAGATGAACGCCCGCCTCACCCGGATGCGCGAGGAGGGTCGGGACGTCATCAACCTCGGCCTGGGGGATCCCGATGTGACCCCGCCACCGCACCTGCTCCGCGCCTTGCAGGAGGCGGTGGGCAATCCGGGTCATCACCACTATCCGAGCTTCTATTCCAACCGGCCGCTCCGGGAGGCGATTGCCGGATGGTATGGCAGGCGATTCGGGGTGGACCTGGATCCGGACACCGAGGTGATCCCGCTGCTCGGGTCCAGCGAGGGCCTGTTCATCATTCATCTCTGCCTGCTGGATGTGGGCGATACCGCCCTGGTCCCCGACCCGTCGTACCCGTCCTACGAGGCGGGTGTCACGCTGGCGGGTGGTCGCGTGGAGCCGGTGCCGCTGCTCCGAGAGAACAGCTTCCTCCCCGATCTGGATGCCATCCCCTCGGATGTCGCCACGCGCGCGAGGATGATCTGGGTGAACTACCCGAACAACCCCACGGCGGCCGTGGCCACGCCAAAGTTCTACCAGAGGCTGATCGAGTGGGCCAAGGGCTCTGACGTGGTGGTGGTCCACGACAACCCGTACTCCGAGGTCGGCTTCGACGGCTACCTCCCGCCCAGCTTCCTGCAGTTCCCCGGCGCCAAAGAGATCGGGGTGGAGTTTCACTCGCTCTCCAAGAGCTACAACTGCTGCGGCTGGCGGACGGGGATGCTGGCAGGGAACCGGGACATCATCGCCGGGATGGCCAAGATCCTGTCCCACTCGAGCCGGGGGATGTACTACCCCATGCAGCTCGCGTCCACGACGGCGCTCAACGGGCCCGTGGATTTCATGGCGCCGCGGAACCAGATCTACAGGGAGCGGCGCGACGTGGTGGTGCGGGGCCTCCGGGAGGTTGGCCTCGGCGTGGACGAGCCCAAGGCCACGTTCTACGTCTGGTCCAGCGTCCCGCAGGGATTCACCTCCCGGGACTTCTGCTTCAAGCTCCTGGATGCCATCAACGTCTGGATGATCCCGGGCTCGATGTATGGCGCCTGCGGCGAGGGATACCTGCGGATCGCCCTGACTCACCCGGTGCCACGGCTGGCCGAGGCCATGCGGCGGCTGAAGGAGTTCATGTCATAGGGACGTGACGGGGGGCGCGAGCCAACCGGCGCCCGCGGGATGCTCGACGAAGAAAGGCCCGGCCGCACCGACCAGCGCGCGGCCGGGTCTTTGCGTCCGACAACGGGCCTTGCGGTCGGCCGGTACGTCCTCTATAAAGGGGGCACCCCGACCCGTCGCATGGAATGAGGCGATCCGAGTGCCCGTGGGCCCGGGAGGTTCCGTGTACGAGATCACGCTCCTCGATCCAGCCGCGCGCGACCTCCCCCTGCGCCGGGATGTCCGCCGACTGGGGAACCTCCTCGGAAGCGTACTGCGCGAGCAGGCCGGCCTGTCGCTTTTCGAGAAGGAAGAGGAGATCCGGAACCTGACGAAGGATCTCCGCCAGGCCTCCTCCCCGGCGGGGGAGGCCGCCATGACCCGGATGACCGAGGATCTGGACCTGCCGACCGCCACCCAGATCATCCGGGCCTTCACCACATTCCTCCAGCTCGTCAACGTCGCCGAGCAGATTCACGATATCCGGAAGCTCCGCTACGAGCAGCTCGTGACACCCGGCGTTCCCCGCCCCGGCTCGCTGGAGCACGCCGTGGCCCACTGCAAGGCCGCCGGCCTCTCGGCCGGGGCGCTCCAGGCCTTGCTCCACGAGCTGGACATCACCCTCGTCCTCACCGCCCACCCCACCGAGGCGAAGCGGCGGAGCATCCTGGAGAAGACGCGGCGGATCTCGCGACACCTCACCGCCCTGGATCACCCGCTCCTGACCCCCCGCGAGCAGGAGGCGCTGGAGGCGGAGATCGTGGCGGAGATCACGGCCATCTGGCAGACCGACGAGGTCCGGCTCCGCCCCCCCACGGTGCCGGACGAGGTCCGGAGCGGCCTCTTCTACTTCGAGCAGATCCTCTGGGACGTGCTGCCCCTGCTCTACCGGGACCTGCGACACGCCCTGGCCGCGCAATATCCGGGCGTGCCCTTCGTGGTGCCGCCCTTCCTCCGGTTCGGCTCGTGGATCGGGGGGGACCGCGATGGGAATCCCCATGTGACCCTCGAGACCACCTGGGAGACCCTGCGCCTGCACAAGGACCTGGCCCTGGGGAAGCACCGGGAAGGGCTGGCGCGGCTCGGGGCCGCCCTGAGCCAGTCCACGACCCAGGTGGGGGTGAGTGAAGAGCTGCTGGCCTCGCTGGAGTCGGATGAGGCGCGACTGGGCGTCCTACGGTCGCCGGCCGACCTGCCGAACGAGCGCGAGGTCTACCGCCGGAAGCTCCGCTGCATGCGCCTGCGGCTGGAGGCGGCGCTGGCCGCCAACGCAGGGGCCGCCGCCGGCCCCCTGCCGGAACCGGCGTGGCGCTACACCCGGGCGGTCGAGCTGATGGCGGACCTGGCCATCGTCCAGCGGAGCCTCGCCGAGAACCGGGGCACGCGCCTGGCGGCGGGAGCGGTCCAGACCCTGATGGATCAGGTCGGGGTCTTCGGCTTCCACCTGGCGCCCCTCGACATCCGGCAGGATGCGGGCGTGCTCCGGGCGGCGCTGGCAGAGATCGCGCGGGCCGTCCGCCTCGTGGACGGGGACATCCGGGAGCTTCACGAGACGGAGCGGCAGGCGCTCCTCACCCGCGAGCTGCGGACGCCGCGGCCCCTCGTCCCTCCCTTCGCGCCCTGGAGCGCCGCGACCGCCGACACCATCGAGCTGTTCCGGCTCATCCGCCGGGCCCGGGCCGAGGTCGCGCCGGAGGCGATCACCGCCTTCATCCTGAGCATGACGGAGCGCCCCAGCGACGTCCTCATGGCGCTTCTCTTCGCGAAGGAGGCGGGCCTCGTGCAGCGGGACGTGGAGGGGGTCGTGAGCCAGATCGACCTGGTCCCCCTGTTCGAGAAGATCCACGTGCTGCGGGCCGCACCGGGGATCATGAGTGCCCTGTACGCGAACGGCCCGTACCGGGAGCACCTCGCGGCCCGGGGCGGGATCCAGGAGGTGATGCTGGGCTATTCCGACAGCAGCAAGGACGGCGGCTACCTCACCTCCAACTGGGAGCTGTACGTGGCGCAGGAGGGGCTGGCCGCCGGCGCGGCCGGCCACGGGATCAGACTCCGCCTCTTCCACGGCCGGGGCGGCACGGTGGGGCGGGGCGGCGGTCCCATGCACGAGGCGATCCACGCCCAGCCGCGGGGGACGGTGCGAGGGAAGATCAAGATCACCGAGCAGGGGGAGATGATCTATTACAAGTACGGGGACCCGGCCGTGGCGGCCAGGAATCTGGAGCTGGTCGCCTCGGCGGTCCTGGAGACCAGCGCCGGCACGCACGGGGCCTCCCCGGTGGAGCCGTCCTGGCCTGCCGTGATGTCCGAGGTGTCCGGGCGCGCGTACCAGGTGTACCGGGCGCTGGTGGCGGAGGACCCCGACCTGTTCCGGTACTTCGAGGAGGCGACGCCGGTGCAGGAGATCAGCCGCCTGAACATCGCCTCGCGGCCCGCCTGGCGGCACGGGGTCAGCACGCTGGAGGATCTGCGCGTGATCCCCTGGGTCTTTGCCTGGGTCCAGAGCCGCCACTACCTCCCCGGCTGGTACGGGATGGGGGCGGGCCTCGTGAGCTTCCTGGCCGACGATCCGGCACGCCACCTAGCCCTGCTGCGGAAGATGTACCGGGAGTGGCCCTTCTTCGGCCGGGTCATCGACAACGCTCAGATGACCATGTGCAAGGCGGACATGGGCATCGCCCGCCGGTACGCCTCGCTGGTGCAGGACGGCACGGCACGGGAGCGGATTTTCGAACGCATCCGGGTGGAGTACGATGCCTGCCGGGAGGTGCTCCTCCGGATCACCGAGCAGCAGGACCTCCTGGACAACGAGCCGGCCCTCCAGCGATCCCTGCGCCTGCGGAACCCTTACGTGGATCCCCTCTCGTACATCCAGGTGAGCCTGCTCCGGCGCATCCGCGCCCTGCAGGGGGAGGGACCCGAAACGGATGCGGCCGTGGCCGCCCTCCGGCAACCCCTCCACCTCACCATCAACGGCATCGCCACCGCAATGCGATCCACGGGCTGAGACCCCCACCGCTCACGGGAGGTTGGTTTTCCATGGGCAAGCCGCGCGTGCTGATCACGAGCATCTTTCTCCGGCCGGGTGACGAGGTGGACCGCCGGCTTCGAGAAGCGGGCCTCGAGCCGGTGTACCACCCCCTGACCGGCCGGCGGACCGAGGAGGAGCTGATCGACCTGCTGCGCGGGGTTGAGGGAGTCATCGTGTCCATGGACCCGTTCACGGCCCGGGTCCTGGCCACGGCCCCGCAACTGAAGGTGATCTCCCGCACGGGTGTGGGCTACGATGCCGTGGACCTCGCGGCCGCCACCGCGCAGGGCATCCTCGTCACCACGACCCCGGGGGTGAACCGCCATGCCGTGGCCGAGCTGGCCATGGCCCTGATGCTGTGCTGCGCGCGGAGAATGGGGGAGAATCTGGCCGAGGTCCGCCGGGGCGGCTGGACGCGCCACGAGGGCGTGGATCTGGCGGGGAAGACGCTGGGGATCGTCGGCCTCGGGACCATCGGCAAGGAAGTGGCCCAGCGCGCGCATGCCTTCGAGATGCGGATCCTCGCCCACGACCTGGTCCAGGACCTCCAGTTCGCCGAGGCGCTCCGGATCGGCTACGCTCCCCTGGACCACCTGCTCCGGGAGAGCGATTTCGTCAGCCTGCACCTCTTCCTCACCGACGCGACCCGCCACCTCATCAACGCCGAGCGCCTGGCCCTGATGAAGCCGACGGCCTTCCTGATCAACACGGCGCGGGGCGGCATCGTGGACACGGCGGCGCTCTGCCGTGCCCTCCAGGAGAAGCGGATCGCGGGTGCCGCCCTGGACGTGGTCGAAGGCGAGCCCCTCGCCGCCGACAGTCCCCTGCGCGACCTGGACAACGTCTATCTGACCCCCCACGTCGGCGGGGCCACCGCCGACGCCCGACGACACGCTGGCGCCATGGCGGCGGAGAACCTGATCCGCGCCCTGAGGGGCGAGTGCCCCCAAGGCCTCGTGAACCCCCAAGTCCTCCCCCGCTAGCCCCCGGTTCGATCCTGTCCGGGGAGCCGACAGGGGCCCGAACCCTCCCAGACAGCCAGGAGAAATCAGATCGCCACCTGGGCTCGCGGTTGACACGCGCCGACCAGGTCGGTAAGCTCCCGCCCGCGCCTCGCGAATCGCTTGGCAAGGCATCAGGTAGTGTGCGAACGCCGTCTGGAGATCGTGCGCCGGTGCAACGCATGGAGCCGATCGAGTACGACCGGATTGCAAAGGAGTTTGGGCGGAATCGGGCGGTGAATCCGGCGGTGCTCCAGGACTTGATCCGCACCGGCCGGCTCGCCGGTGCATCCAACGTCCTGGAAGTCGGGTGCGGAACGGGCAACTACATTGCGGCCATTGCGCGGACGGTGGGTTGCTCGTGCTGGGGCGTGGATCCGTCAGCACGGATGCTTGCCCTGGCCCAGCGACACGCGCCTGCAAACCTTATCCTCAGGAAGGAAGCGGCCGAGAACCTGCTGTTCCCAGGGGCATTCTTCAATCTGATCTTCTCGGTGGACGTGATTCACCACATGCCATCCCGAGACGCCTATTTCCGCCGGGCTCACCGACAGCTCGCGCCCTCCGGGTGTCTGTGCACAGTCACCGATTCCGATGAGATCATCCGCACGCGCGAGCCGCTCAGCCGATATTTTCCCGAAACGGCCGCGGTCGACCTGCAGCGGTATCCGACGATGCCGCAACTGCGAGCGGAGCTGCACGGGGCGCATTTCCACGAGATCTGGGAAACCGCGACGGCACTGCCGTATGCCATCACGGACCTCACGCCCTATCGGGAGAAGGCCTATTCCTCGCTACACCTCATCTCCGACGCCGCATTCGCCCGCGGCCTCGCCCGCATGGAGGCCGACCTCTCCACGGCACCCATTCGCGCCGTGGCGCGATACGCCCATCTCTGGGCCCGACGCTAGGCGAGTTGCTTTCGGAACCAACGTCTGCTTCCTGACGCTGGCTGGGCGGGCTGATATGGGGGACCCGGTATAGGGGACCCGACCGGGAGCGTGGTGAAGCTCAACCGGCGGCGTAGGCGCCCGGCCAGCTGTTCCAGATCCAGAACGGGTCCAAGTCGATGGGGGTGGAATACCCTCCGGACCTCCTGGAACCGAGCCGGCGCATCCACCTGAATCCTGCGCGCGGGCCGCGTCCCGGGGCTGCCCACGTTCCGCCGGTATCCGTGGACCGGCCATGCGGCGCTTCTGGGCAAGCTGGAGGGGGACTGGCAGGACACCGCCACGATCCTGACCCACTTCGGCCAGTCCCGACGACGTGAGGTCGCGCGGTACGAAGCCTTCGGGCCGGAGGGCCTCGCCCGGGGACGGCGGCCGGACCGCGTGGGCGGCGGGGCGCAGGTCCTCTCGCTACGATGGAAGGAGGTCCAGGGCCCCGCGGAGGCACGCATCCTGGGGCGCGGGGCGTTCATCGAGGCGGTGCTCAGGTCCCCGATGATGGGGCACGGAACTATTCTTGCGGACCATCGGCCGTCGTCGGAGGTTAGAACTTGTATCCGACTAAGAAGGCCACGATGTGTGCCTCGTAGGGATTATGCTGCGACCCCAGGATGATCGTGCGAGTGTCGGCTGCAGCCAGCACCGCATTGGACGAACCGGCGAGGGCCGGCCCGATCCCGTCGGTGGTGAAATCCTTCTCTTCATACCGTTCGTACTGATAGCCCAGCTTCAGCGTCCACTGCGGGGTGAGGAAGTAGCGGGCCACCACATTGAACACGTGGAACTTGTTCTGGGTGGTCGGGACGGGTGCAGGGTCACCCGTTGCGGCCCCACCCGTAACCTCTGCCACCGACTGCCTGCTCCGACCAAAGGCGAACCTGTAGCCGAAACCCAGGTCGAGTCGCTTGGGAACGACCACCAGATCCAATCCGGCCTGCACCGTGTCCAGGTAGTCCCGAGGTCTCACGAAGAAGATATCCTGCGGGTTGCACTGTGCGGGTGGCGCCGCGCTGACGGCGCAGCTCTGTTCACGCGACTGGTACTCGTCCCGGGCATACCCGACGGAGACGCTCACCCGCTCGATGGGGGTCCAGGCGACATCGCCCGACCAGCCGAAGGCCTTTGCATCTTGTAGCCCCCCGAAGGTGGTGTTGAAGTAGTTGTCCTGCTGCGCGAAGAACGACCCGCTCAGCGTCAAGGTGTCGAGGGGGCTGACCTGGAGGAGAAAATCCCCCTTGTCCCGGGTGCGATCCGCCTCGTCAAACTTGCGAAACTGGGGGAGGGAGACGGCATTGCCACCCAGCGGGTCATAGCCACCAGCCCCGATCGTCCGGACCCCGTGCGAGTAGGAGAAGCGCGCCAAGATCCAGCTCAGCGGCCGAACGTCCACCACGCCCCGGACGGTGTGCTCGTTGCTGCTGGCCACCTCCCGGTCCTTCCGGTTCCAGTGCTCATACTCGTAGATGGCCTTCGCCGTGACCTGGGGGATGATCCGCCAGGCAAGCTCCTGGCTCGCATTCTGCTTCCGGTAGGCAAGCGGCTCAGTTTCATGCACAGCGGGTGAAGGGGTAGTGTCACCCGGGCTGAGCACGTCGGTGAAGGTGTGCACCGGGGTGCGGTTCTCCAGCTCGAAGTACCGATATCGGGTGGTGGACGTCACGTTCCGCAGGGGATGGGTGGTGAGATTCACGTTGGAATTGATCACGTTGATCCTGGCGTTGGGGCTGCTGTTCCCGAGGTCATCGGTGTTCCCCGTGGATCCCGCGATCGTCGTATACGGCAGGAACGCGTCGTTCTGCTGCCACATGCTGTAGGATACGCCTCCGGCCAGCCGCGTCCGCCACCACGGCAGGGTCACCCCCCCAGCGCCGGAGAAACTGTGGGCGAAGTTGTCCGGCGGGGTCGAGGATCGTCCCAGCCCCGATGGGTTGGCGCAGCCGCCCGCCGGCGCGCCGCACGGGTTATCCCATTCGACTTTGCTTATGTCGTCTTCGTACTTGGAGAACGTGTAGTTGAAACGGAGTTGAAACCAGTCCCGCGCATACTCGGCCCCCGCATTTACCTCGTGGAAGCGGTCCCGCCGGGGGGCGGCCAGCTCGACCGCGTTGCTTCCCGGGCTGCCGATGACGGTCCCAAAGGGGAATGTTCCATCCCGGTCCGTGAAGGAGTATCCCACGCTCAGATTCAGCTCTGGAAGGGGAAGCCAGTTGAATCCAAATCTGGCGGTATCGGTCTGGTATCCCAGCCCCGTCCCATGCTCCAGGGCATTCACAGCCGCCACGACTGCAGCGCGTTGGGCTGGCGTGGATGGATTGGCTGCCGCATTCAGGGGGCCGGCCAGTCCCGAGCCCACGGCTCCCCCTGGAATGGTGAAGATCCCGGGCGAGAATTCATCGTAGATGGTCTGCGCGGTGTGCCCGATCACGTGCTGGATCCGGTCGAACTCGAAGTTGAGCTTCCAGTAGTTGTACTGCCCTGCGTTCAGGTAGTAATTCGCATCCATGCGGCTCAGGTTGGTCCCCCCGATTTCCACGAACTTGGTGCGGGCCTTATCCTCCCCCAGGAGGTGGAGATAGGGGACCACCGGGATGTGCCCCTGACCGCCATGGTCCGTTCGGTCGAGGTCGCGGTACTCATCAAAGGTCGGGGAGTTTCCCCGCGGCTGCACGATCTGCCCGCCAACCTCTGCCTCGCCGGTGAGCCGGAAAGGCAACTTCTCTGCCCACGTCGGCGAGACGGGCTCCGCCGCCAAGAGACCCTCGGAGCGTGTCAGGAGTAGGACTCCGAGGGGGATCACGACTCCGATCAATATCGTTCTCGATGTTGTTCGATATCCTCTCATCGCAGCCTCCGGTGTCCGAGGGCCGGTCTTCATCATCGGAGCCTCCCTCATCGCGTGAAAGCGAAGCCAGAGGGGTGGTTCGATCCGTGGATGTTCGTGTGGCAGAGCGCACAGCTCCGTCCGAGGAACCGCCGGTCCGCGGTGGGCTCGTTGGTGCCACCGGCGAACGCGGTCGACGGGTGGCGGTTCTCGTTGTGGCACTGTTGGCACAGCCGAGGCTCTCGAATTCTCAGCAGTCGGATGTTATTGGTGCCGTGAGGCCTGTGGCAGTTCAGACAGCTCTCCCGGGCGGGAGGGTGCTCCCACAAGAACGGGCCTCGCTTTTCCGCGTGGCAGCGGTAGCAGTTCTCGTTGATGCTGTTCTCAGGGATCAGCTTCTCGGTGATGGTCCCGTGCACGTTATGGCAGCTCGAGCATTGCAGCTTGCCTTCGCGGACGGGCATGTGGGACCAATTCATTTGCACGGCGATGCTTGTGGCATGACACTCCCGGCAGAGGCTGAGCTGATCCGGGGCCTTGAGCTGGGCGCGCGCCGACCTCGGCGAATGGATTGAATGGCAGGTGGTGCACGAGACATCGCGCGCCTCGTGCTGGCTGCCCAGCCAGAAGAGGCGCTTCCCCTTCTGATGACATTGCAGGCAGGCCCCGTTCCGGTCCGCCGCGGACAGCCTGGACGTTGGGCCGAACCGGATGTTGTAGGCAGGGTTCGCCTGATCCTCGAGATGCTTGCTGCCCGGACCGTGGCACGATTCGCAGCCGTGCCTCTGGATGTCGGTGCGCCCTCTGTCGCCCAGCACGCGTCCGTGCAGGGTGGCATCGATCTGCTTGACCTGATCTTCGTGGCAGCCTTTGCACATCTCGCTGCCGACGTAGGTCGCCCCGGGGACGCTTGGGGGTCCGGCTGGCGCGACGCGACCCTCACGGGATTGCTGCGAGCCGGACATCCCGGGCGCTTGCCCTCCGCACCCAGCGAGCAGGAGGAACAAGCCAGCCGTGAGGCCTCCGACTACCTTCATCCGTTGGCTGGTCATTGGACACGGGCATTCCATCGCCCCCTCCTTCCATGGGATTCCCCGACACCAAGACTCGGATGCGCGGACAGCGACAGACATTGCTTCTCGGCACTGGTCTGGAAGTGGAAAGGCGCCAGCCCGTGTGTGCACCTCCCACCCGGCACTGGCGGTGTGCTGTTGCGGCGGGCCGAGGCTTCCCAGCAGCCAGATCGATCGTAGAGGGAGTGAAGGCCAAGGAAATGTGAAGTCTTCAAGGAGTAGGCGGGGTGGCAGAACACGGCGCGGCGCAGTGAAACGTCGCTGGCGGTGGAAGGCTCGCGTGAGGATTTGGGGCCTGACTGGGCGTCAGGATTCACAGGCCCTCCTATCCTGGGATTCTTCGAAGCGGACGGAAAGTATACTAGATAAATTGGCGTGTCAACCCAAAAAATTCTTACACCGAGGTGGAGCCCTTGAGACGATCAAGAGGATTGCACGGCAGAAGTGGGGCAGAAGGGGTGGGACAGCATTTCGAACCGTCCGCTCATCGTGCCGGACTCCGGACGGGGTCTCACGAAGACACGCGTCCCCGTGACTCCCGCCCCCCCGCCGCCTGGCGGGGGAAGCGCCACCGGTGGGGTGGGAGGACGTAGGAAGACGCCAACCGTAGGGCCCGCAAATGTCACCGCGCTTTGTACTCATTCAAATCATTGAAAATTCTAGATAAATTCTCTTGACAAGCCAATCCGGCCAAGTATATTGTGCGCTGCATGGTGGGAGAAAGTGGGAGAGATTGGTAGATAGATACGAAAAAGAACTATCGAGTGGGATGAGTGCCACGCAACATGTTCCGGGGCCAGTTCGATCACGCAATCGACGACAAGGGGCGCCTCAGCATCCCGGCCAAGCTCCGCGAGGCCCTGGGAAAGGAGAAGACCCTTGTCCTTACAAGCTTCGAGGCCTACCTCACGGCGTTTCCCTTGAACACCTGGCGGGCCATTGAGGATCGCATCCGGGGCAACCCGACTTTCAAGCGCGAGATGCGCGACTTCCTGCGGCTCGTCTATTCCTCGGCCGAGGACGTGGCGATCGATCCGCAAGGGCGCATCCTGATCCCCCTGGGGATGCGGCAGCGAGCGGGCATCACCCGCGAGGTCGTGATCATCGGCGTGATGGATCAGATCGAGATCTGGGATAAGGCGCGGTGGGCGGCGAAGGTGGCCATGGGCCCCTCGCCCGAGGACCTCTCGGCCAAACTGGGCGAGCTCGGCGTCTAGTCTGGCGAGGGTCCCAGGAGGACATATGGCACAGCCAGAGACGGGGCAAGAGACGCAGAAGCCCTGCCAAGCGGCGCAGCGATGGATGCTGAGTCCGGGGGCCCCCGACTGGCTCCGCCGAATTTGGGGGGAGCGCATCCGGACGGTCCCGCTGGCCCCGAAGCTGGACCCGAGTCGAATCCGGCGCATCGCCTATCTCTAGGAGGACAGCATGCAGGTTCGTTGGTCGGAAAGGCACAAGGTGGCAGTGATCGATCCGCAGGGCGACCTGGGGATCCGCAGCATGGTGGAGATCAAGACGGCCATTGGCGGTCTGCTCCGGGACGGCTGCCGGACGCTGATCGTGGACTTCCGAGGGGTGAGCCGTCTCGAGGCCATGAGCCTGGGGGTCCTGGTGGAGCGGCTGTGTCGTGCCCGCGACCTGGGGGGCACGCTGGCCCTGTCGGGCCTCAGCCCGGAACTCCTGACGCGGATGCTGGAGCTGCGGGTGCATTCCCTCTTCCAGATCTTCGATTCGGTCCAGGCTGCCCTGGACGCTCTGGTGGGGGTCCACGAGGAGGCGGTGGCAGCCCTGGCGGCGTAGTGTCCGTGCACGTCCCGGTCCTGCTGGCGGAGGTGCTGGCGCTCCTCCGACCGGGACCGGGAGGTCGCATCCTGGATGCCACCGTCGGGCTGGGAGGGCACGCAGAGGCAATCCTCCAGGCGATGGAGTCCACCGGGACCCTGGTGGGGATCGATCGTGATGGCGAGGCACTGGCCCGGGCGGCCGAGCGCCTCGCGCCGTTCCGCGAGCGGGTTTGGCTGATCCAGGGCCGGCATGAAGAGCTGGCCCGGCTTCTTCCACCCGGGGATACCTTCGATGGAATCCTGTTCGACCTGGGGGCTTCGTCGCTGCAACTGGATTCGGCCGATCGGGGCTTCTCCTTCGGGCGCGAGGGGCCCCTGGACATGCGCATGGACCGGGGCGAGGGGCAGACGGCGGCGCACCTGGTTGCGCGGCTCGGCGAGCGCCCGCTGGCCGACCTGATCTTCCGCTGGGGCGAAGAGCGCTGGTCCCGGCGGATCGCCCGGGCCATCGCGGAGGCACGCCGGCTCGGGCCGATCGAGACCACCACGGCCCTGGCAGCCATCGTGGCCCACGCGGTGCCGCGACGCGCCTGGCCGCGGCACATCCACCCCGCGACGCGGACGTTCCAGGCGTTGCGCATCGCGGTCAACGACGAGCTGGCGGGTCTCGGCCCTGCCCTGGAAGAGGCCGCGGCGCGACTCCGGCCCGGAGGTCGGATGGCCGTCATCAGCTTTCACTCCCTGGAGGATCGGATCGTGAAGCAGACCTGGCGAAGCCTCGCGGCGAGTGGGTCCATGCGCATATTGACGAGACGCCCGACCACCCCGGGTGACACCGAGCTGGCCGAGAACCCCCGGGCGCGCAGCGCGAAGCTCCGCAGCCTGGAACGGATGGCGGAAGCGCCGGAGGGAGCCTGACATGTCCAGGGCCATCGGTACCTCGGGCACGGGCCTCGCCGTCGCCTCCCGGGCCTCCTCGCGCCGGCGCTGGGACTGGTGGGGGTGGGTGGAGCCCATCTCCGCCTGGGCCCTGGGGCTGGTGGTCCTGGCGGGGGCCCTGTTCTACGTCTGGCAGCACACCCAGGTGGTCCGCCTGGGGTACGAGATCGAGCGACTGCGCGAGAGCAAGGTCGCGGCGGAGCAAGAGCACAAGGCCCTGCGACTGGAGATAGGTCAGCTCCGCTCGCTGCGTCGGGTCGAGGCGATCGCCCGCACGCGACTGGGCATGGTGACGCCGAAGCCTGGGCAGGTCGTCCTGATTCCCGAGGCCCCTGTCCACTAGCCCCGGCGTCTCCGCCATGGAAGGCCGAGCCTGCGAAGGCCTGGCGGGACCGGAGCGGCCAGCCGGCCTGGCAAGCCGCCGCAAGAACCTCCGGTGCCGCGACCGGACCGCACGGCGGACAGGCTGACTGCGGCGATGTCTCTGCAGGTCACGGCGTGATTCCCCTCCGAGGCAGGGGAGAGGCGGCAGCGTGATGAGGGCGCGCATCCTGGGGGTCTTCCTCCTTCTGATGCTCTGCCTCGGCGGCATCGCCGCCAAGCTCTTCTTCCTTCAGATCCACCAGAACGACCGACTCACGGCGCGCGCCACCAGACAGTACCAGCGCCTGGTGCCCATCGTGTCCCGCCGGGGCACGATCAGCGACCGATCCGGACGCGAGCTGGCGGTGAGCTTGCGGGTCTTCTCGGCCTTCGCCCAGCCGGCGCTGGTCCAGGATCCTGCGGCGACAGCCAGTGCTCTCGCCCCCATCCTCGGCCAATCCACGAAGGAACTTCAGACCCTCCTCAGCAGCGACAAGACATTCGTCTGGCTGCAGCGCCAGCTGGAGCCCGCCCAGGCCGACGCCGTCAGCGACCTGGGGCTCAAGGGCATCGGCCTGGCGCCGGAGAGCCGTCGCTACTATCCGAGGCAGGAGCGGGCCGCCCACGTCCTGGGATTCGTCGGCCTGGACGACCACGGTCTGGAGGGGGTGGAGCACGAATACGACGCCCTGCTGGGCGGCCGGCCGCAGTTCATCGCGGCGCAGCAGGACGCCCTGGGCCGCATCATCTTCCGCCAGGAAGAGGCCACACCCCGCGCGCCCATCTTCGACCTCAGCCTCACGATCGACGAGGTCCTGCAGTACATCGCCGAGCGGGAGCTGTCGCGGGCGGTCGAGCGCTCGCGGGCCAAGGCCGGGACGGCGATCGTGATGGACCCCTGGACCGGCGAGATCCTGGCGTTGGCCAACCAGCCGACGTATGATCCGAACGCCTACCGCAAGTTCGGGGCCGCCGCCCGGCGGGACCGGGCGACCACGGACTATTTCGAGCCGGGGTCGGTCTTCAAGGTGATCCTGGCAGCCGCTGGCCTGGAAGAGGGGGTGGTTCACCCCACCGACATGTTCTACGGCGAGAACGGTGCCATCGAGGTCGGACGCACGACCATCCGGGATCACGAGAAGTACGGGTGGCTCAGCGTGGAGCAGATCCTGGCCCAGTCCAGCAACGTGGGGGCCATCAAGATCGGTCAGAAAGTGGGCAAGAGCCTCTACTACCATTACATCAGCGGCTTCGGCTTCGGGAGCCTCACGGGCGTTGACCTGCCGGGCGAGACGCCGGGTCTGGTGCATCGGCCCAAGGGATGGTCCGCCCTGTCGCTCTCGGTCCTGTCCCTGGGACAGGAGATCTCGGTGACCCCCCTCCAGATCGCCACCGCCTTCTCCGCCGTGGCCAACGGGGGGAACCTGGTCCGGCCGCACCTGGTCCGGGCCATGCGCAGCCAGGACGGGTCCATACTCCGCGAGGTGCAGCCGAGCGTGATCCGGCGCGTCATCTCCCCCCGGACGGCGGAGACGCTCTTGAACATCCTGAAGATGGTGGTGGAGGAGGGGACGGGCAAGTCGGCCGCCCTGCCGGAGTACACGGTGGCCGGAAAGACCGGGACGGCGCAGAAGATGGACCCCGCCACCGGGAGGTACTCTCACCGCAAGGTGGTGGCCTCGTTCGTCGGCACGGTCCCGGCGGAGGCGCCGCGGCTGGTGATCCTGGTGGTGATCGACGAGCCGGAGACCATGCGCTGGGGAGGCTCCATCGCGGCGCCCGCCTTCCGGGAGATCGCCGGGGACGCCATGAAGTACCTGCGGGTGGCCCCCTCGCGGGCGCGGGACGTCCGGCTGGTCCGGACGAACTAGCCCGGATCGGTCACAACCTGGATCTTACCCTCACCTCGCGCCTCCCCTCTGAAGGAGAGGGAGCGGGTCGCGGCGATGGGTCGGATGATGCGCCTGAGTGAGCTCTTGCCGGAGGTGCCGGGGGCGGAGGTGAGCGGGCCCACGACCCTCGAGTTCGAGGGCGTGGCGCACGACTCGCGCACGGTCGTCCCGGGGTCGCTGTTCGTCTGCATCCAGGGCTTCAGGCAGGACGGCCACGCCTTCATCGGAGACGCCGCGTCCCGGGGCGCCGTGGCCGTGATGGTGGAGCGGGACCCGCAGAGCCTCCCGATCCCGCCGGGGCTGACCGTGATCCGCGTTCCCGACAGTCGCGCGGGCCTGGCGGCTGCCTCGGCGCGGTTCTTCGCTCACCCGAGCCGATCGCTCCGCTTGGTAGGGGTCACGGGGACGAACGGGAAGACGACCACCGCCTCCCTGGTGGAGTCGATCCTCGGGGCGGCGGGGCACCCCTGCGGCCTGCTCGGCACCATCGAGTACCGGCTGGGTCGCGTGAGCTTCCCCGGCGAGCGGACCACGCCGGAGTCGAGCGACCTGCAGCGCCTCCTGGCGCGGATGCGCGATCTGGGGGCCTGGGCGGCGTCCATGGAGGTCTCCTCGCATTCGCTGGTCCTCCATCGCGTGGGCGGCTGCGAGTTCGACGTGGGGATCTTCACCAACCTCACCCAGGATCACCTGGACTTCCACGGGACGATGGAGCGGTACGCGGATGCCAAGGCACTCCTGTTCCGGGGCCTGGCGGCGAACCGGACGAAGCCCGGCGAGGCCGCGGCCGTGCTCAACGCCGACGACCCCTGGGCGCCCTTCATGGCGCAGGCCACCACCGCCCGGGTGATCCGCTTCGGGATGGCGTCGTCGGCGGAGGTCCGGGTGCGGGAGCGAACGCTCACCCTCGCCGGCATCCGGGCGACGGCGGAGACGCCGTGGGGACCCCTCTCCATCGCCTCGCCCTTGGTGGGCCAGCACAACCTGTCCAACATCCTGGGGGCGGCGGCTGCCTGCCTGCATCTCGGGCTGGACCCGGAGCGGGTGAGCGCGGGGATCGCCGGGCTCACCGCGGTGCCGGGGCGGTTCGAGAAGGTGGAGGTGGGGCAACCCTTCGGGGTGGTGGTGGACTACGCCCACACGCCCGACGCCCTGGAGCGGGTCCTGGCCTTCGCCCGCGAGTACGCCACGGGCCGCCTCATCGCCGTCTTCGGCTGCGGCGGCGACCGGGACCGGACCAAGCGCCCCCGCATGGGCGAGGCGGCGGCGAGGCTGGCGGACCTCGTCATCGTGACCTCGGACAACCCGCGAACCGAGGACCCGCTCACCATCATCGCCGAAATCGATTTGGGCGTCAAAAAGGCGTGCACCGATTCCGAGGCTCATGCTACAATCCCGGATCGACGCGAGGCCATCGGTGCCGCGTTGGCGCGCGCACGCGCGGGCGACTTGGTGGTGATCGCGGGCAAGGGACACGAGACCTACCAGATCCTCGGAAACCGCACGATCCCCTTCGACGACCGCGTGGTGGCTCGCGAGGTATTGGCGGCCCTGGGGTACACGACCCAGGGTACCGGGTAGGCTCCGGGGTCCGCCCATGGGGTTTGCGTGTGCTGATCCGGGTCGGCGGCCTGGATACCCATTACACGGACGAGGGCTCGGGCGGCCCCGTGGTGCTGCTCCACGGGTGGGGCGCCTCCAGCCAGAGCTTCGCGGGCCTGCGCTCGGAGCTGGCGAAGAGCTTTCGGGTCCTCACGCCGGATCTGGCGGGCTTCGGGTGGAGCCAGCCGCCGCCCGAGGCGTGGGGGACCGAGGAGTACGCCCGACAGGTGGAGCGGTGGCTCGCGGGGCTGGGGGTCGAGACCGCCGCCTTCGTCGGCCATTCCTTCGGGGGGCGGATCTCCATCCGCCTGGCGAGCGGGCAGCCCGGGCTGGTCTCACGACTCGCCCTGGTGGCCGGCGCCGGGATCCGGCCCCGACGGGGTCCGAGGTATCACGTCCGGGTGGCCGCGACCAAGCTGGTCAAGTGGCTCTTCTCCCTGCCGGGGTGGGGAGAGACCGGTCGTCGCATCATCGCCAGGCGGCTCGAGCGCACCGGGTCCCGGGACTACCGGGCGGCCGGGCGCATGCGCCCGACCCTGGTGCGGGTGGTCAACGAGGACCTGACCGGGTTGTTGCCGGCGATCCAGACGCCCACCCTCATCCTGTGGGGAAGTTCCGACCGGGAAGTGCCGAGGAGCGCCGTGGAGGTCATGCACGCCGGGATCGCCCACTCCAGGCTGGTGGTGTTCGAGGGGGCGGGACATTTCCCCTTCCTGGACGCGCCGGAGGAGTTCGGCCGGACGCTGACCGCCTTCTTGCGCGGGGAGGGCTCGCGGTGAGCGGCCGCCAGTGGCATGGGCTGAGGTCCCTCCTCCGCGCCCTCATCCCGTACGCGGTGGTGGTCGTGGAGCGTCACCTGGACTGCCTCTACATCCTGCAGGTGGAGCGGTACGATCCCGCCCGGTACGCCCGCTGGCTCGGCAGACACTGGCGGGTCGTCCTGGATGCGGTGGAGATCGCGACGCAGGCGCTCCTGGCGATCGCCGCGCTGCTCCTCCTCCGGGCCGGTGTCCACTGGCTCGTGGCCTGTGGCCTGTGGATCGCCGCCGGGCACATCGCCCTGGCGCGGCGGAGGTCCCTCCAGGTGAGCCAGCACTTCCAGGCCACGTCGCGGGCCGTGCGGCTCGCCTGTGTGGCGTTCGGCATCGGCGGAGGGCTGGTGGCGGGTGCGACCGGGGTCGCGGGCGCCATGCAGTTCGCCCCGGATCTCCTCTCGCGTCTCGTGGTCGGGGGCATCCTCGGGTTCGCCCTGGCGGGTCTCCTGGCGCCGGCCGCCGTCTGGTATGCAGGCAATCTCCTCGCACCCCTGGAGCGCTCCATCGCCAGGCGCTTCCTGCAGCAGGCGGATCGACGCATGCGCACGTTTCCTGGCCGCGTGATCGGCATCACGGGGAGTTACGGCAAGACGAGCACGAAGCTCATCCTGGCCGACCTCCTGGCGTCGCGCTACCGCGTCCTCAAGACCCCCGCCGGCGTCAACACCACCATGGGGATCACCCGGGTGATCCGTGAGGACCTCCGGGACGAACACGAGTATTTCGTGGTGGAGTGCTCGGCCTACGGGCCGGGGGAGATTCGCCAGGTCTGCGACATCGTGCAACCCTCCCTCGGCATCCTGACCGCGGTGGGGGTGCAGCACCTGGAGCGGTTCGGGACCGAGGAGCGGATCGCCGAGGCCAAGTACGAGCTGCTGGCGGCCCTTCCCGCGGGGGCGCCGGCGGTGGTGAACGCAGACGATCCGATGTGCCTCAAGCTGGCAGAGCGCGCCCGTGCGGAGGGGAAGCGGGTGCTCCTCTACGGGGTGGATGAGTCGGCGGGACCGCTGGCGGTCCGGGGGACCGATGTGAAGGTGAGCGGCCGGGGGACCAGCTTCCGGGCCATGGCGGGCAGCGGCGAAGCGGTGAGCTTCGAGACCCGGCTGCTGGGGCGCTTCAACCTCTCCAATATCCTGGCGGGCCTCACGGCGGCGGCGGAGTGCGGCGTGCCGCTTCCCGCCATGCGGGAGGCCGTGGCCGGGCTCTCACCCGCCCCCAGGCGACTCGAGGTCAAGGAGGAGGGAGGGATCGTCAAGATCCTGGACGTGGCCAACAGTAACCCCCGCGGGGCGGAGATGGCCCTGGAGGTGCTGGCCCAGTTCGAGGGCGGCTCGCGCATTCTCATCACGCCGGGGATGGTCGAGCTCGGCCCCATCGAGGCGGAGGAGAACCGGCGCTTCGGCGAGAAGGCGGCGGCCGCCTGCGATTACGTGGTCCTGGTCGGGCCGGAGCAGACCCGTCCCATCCGCGAAGGCCTCACCCGGCGCGGCTTCCCCGCCGACCGCGTCCTGCTCGCCAGGAATGCCGACGAGGTGGCGGATCGGCTGGCAGGGATCGTCCGGCAGGGGGATGTCTTGTTGTACGAGAACCGGCTCCCCGACACGTACCTGGAGGTTTCCCCATGAAGCGGGTCGGTCTGATCTTCGGCAGCCGCTCGGTGGAGCATGAGATCTCCGTGACCACCGCCGGCAAGGCCTACGAGGCCTTGCGCCAGCTTGTCGGCGAGTACGAGACGGTTCCCCTGTACGTGAACCGATCGGGGGCCTGGCTCTCCGGCAGCGCCGTCACCCGGCTCCTGGAGGTGGAGGCCGAGGGCCGGGCCAGCCAGGACGGCCGGCGCCGGAAGAGTCTGCAGCAGGAGTTCAAGCAGGCCCTCGAAAATCTGGAGCGCGTCACCGGGTCCAAGGACGTTGAGGCCCTCTTCGTCTCTCCGGACCCCACCGTGAAGAGTCTGTGCCAGGACCCCGGCAAGGGCGGCTGGTTCCGACGCAACGTGGCGCCCGGCCTGGACATCGCCTTTCCCACCGTCCACGGCACTCACGGCGAGGATGGAACGCTCCAGGGCCTGTTCGAGCTGGCCGATCTCCCCTACGTGGGCCCGGGGGTGGCGGCCTCGGCCGCCGGCATGGACAAGATTCTCTCCAAGCTCATCTTCCGCGGTGCCGGGCTGCCGACGCTCCCGGCCACCTGGTTCACCCGGCGGCAATGGCTGGCGGGCGACTCCGCGATGGCCGCCAAGGTGGAGTCCAGCCTCGGCTATCCGGTGGTGGTCAAGCCGGCGGTGGCCGGCTCCAGCGTCGGGATCGCCCGGGCGGGCAGCGTGCAGGAGCTGAAGCGCGCCGTGGGCCAGGCGATCCAGTTCAGCCAGCGTGTCCTGGTGGAACGCGCCGTGGACGACCGCATCGAGGCCCAGTGCGCGGTCCTGGGCAATCACGACCTGGAGGTCTCCCTCTGCGAGGAGCTCGTCCGGGCGGCCGGCATCGTGAGCTTCGAGGACAAGTACCTGCGCCGGGCGGAGCGCCAGGAGGAGGCCGACCTCGCGCCGAGCCTCATCCCGGCCCGGATCCCGGACGAGCTGGCGCGCCGGGTGAGGGAGCTGGCGACCGGCGCCTTCCAGGCGCTCGACGCCCGGGGCATCTCGCGGGTGGACTTCCTGGTGGAGCGCTCTTCCCTGCAGCCCTTCGTGAACGAGGTGAATACCCTGCCCGGTTCCCTCTGCCTGCGCCTGTGGGAGGCGAGCGGCGTCCCGCCCGCCACGCTGGTGCGGCGACTGCTGGTGCTGGCGGAGGAGGCCCACGAGGAGAAGGCCGCCACGCGATTCGAATCCCAGGAAGGGAAGGACCTGGTGGACAGGAAGCACCTGATGGCCCCGGGGAAGTAGCCAAGCCAGAGATCGGCGATCAGCACTCACCCCCTTCGAGGGGGGAGGGGAGGGGGTGGCTGAAAAAAGCTGATGGCTGACCGCGTGAGAAGGACGAGACGTGCTGTATCACCTGCTGGTCCCGCTGGCAAAGTACTTCGGACCCTTGAACGTCTTCCGGTACGTCACGTTCCGGACGGCGGGGGCCTTCCTCACGGCGCTCCTGGTGAGCCTGCTGCTCGGTCCCATCGTCATCCGCAAGCTTGCCGCCATGCGGGCGCGCCAGGTGATCCGGGAAGACGGGCCGCAGAACCACCTGAAGAAGGCAGGCACGCCCACCATGGGCGGGGTGTTGATCCTGCTGTCCATCACGTCCGCCACGCTCCTCTGGGACCAGCTCACCAACCGGTTCATCTGGCTCAGCCTGTTTGCCACCCTGGCCATGGGAGCGGTAGGGTTCGCGGACGATTTCCTGAAGCTCAGGCGGTCCAACACCGTGGGACTCCGACCGCGGGAGAAGTTCTTCTGGCAGATCCTGATCGGCCTCCTGGTGGGGACCTACCTGTACCTGTTCCCGGCGGACGTGTTCGCGACCAAGCTGGCCATCCCCTTCTTCAAGCGCTGGCTGCCAGAGCTGGGCGTCTGGTACATCCCCTTCGCCATGGTCGTCCTCGTCGGGTGCTCCAACGCCGTGAACCTGACCGATGGTCTGGACGGTCTGGCCATCGTCCCCACGCTCATGGCGGCGGCGACCTTCACCCTCTTGGCCTACATCGCGGGCCACGCGGCCCTCGCCCGCTACCTGCAGGTCATCTTCGTCAAGGGGGCGAGCGAGCTGCCCATCTTCGCCGCCGCCATGGTGGGGGCGAGCCTGGGATTCCTCTGGTTCAACGCCCATCCGGCCCAGGTGTTCATGGGGGATACCGGCTCGCTGGCCCTGGGGGGCGCCCTGGCCACGCTGGCCCTGGTCACCAAGAACGAGCTGGTCCTGGTGATGGCCGGCGGCTGCTTCGTGGTGGAGGCGCTCTCGGTCATCATCCAGGTGTTCTGGTTCAAGCGGACCGGGCGACGGGTCTTCCGGATGGCGCCCATCCACCATCACTACGAGCTGAACGGCCTGCCCGAGCCGAAGATCATCGTCCGCTTCTGGATCGTGTCCTTCGTCCTGCAGGTGATCGCCCTCACGACGCTGAAGCTGCGGTGAAGCGAATGTCGAATATCGAATGGTGAATATCGAATGATGAACGGATGGATGTGGAGGCCACGGGGAACGGTTGCATTCGAGATTCGTCATTCGGCGTTCGCCATTCGAAATTCAGTGCCAATGGTGCTGCCCAGTGGGCTGCAGGTGAAGTGAGCGTGGAGCAGGCGGAGTTTCGCGGGAAGCGTGTGACCGTCGTGGGGCTCGGCCGGAGCGGCCTCGCGGCCTGCAAGGTCCTGACGGAGCGGGGGGCGATCGTTCAGGCCACCGACCGGAAGGCGGCGGAAGCGCTTCGGGTGGACCTCAGGGATCTCGAGCGGCGCGGCGTCAGCATCGAGACCGGCGGGCACACTCCCCGTCCCTTCCAGGAAACGGACCTGCTGGTGATCAGCCCCGGCGTGGACGGGCACCTGCCCCTCATCCGGCAGGCGCGGGCGCAGGGCATCCCCGTCTGGGGCGAGGTGGAGCTGGCCTCGCGTCTGACGCCGGCGCGCTTCCTGGCCGTCACCGGGACCAACGGCAAGAGCACGACGGTGAGCCTCCTGGGCGGCATGCTTGCCGCCGCCGGACTCCCCTCGGTGGTGGCGGGCAACATCGGCACGGCGCTCTGCGAGGTGGTGCCGACGCTCACCCCCGCCCACTGGATCGTGGCGGAGCTGTCCAGCTTCCAGCTCGAGGAGGTCGTGAGCTTCCGGCCCCATGTGGCCGTGCTCCTGAACCTGGCGCCCGACCATCTCGACCGGTACACCGCGTTGCCGGATTACTACGGGGCCAAGGCGCGGATCTTCATGCATCAGACGGACGAAGACTTCGCCGTGCTGAACGCCGACGATCCGGCCGTCCTCGGGTATGCGCAGGGGATCCGGCCGCGCGTCCTGCTCTTCAGCCGCCTCCGGGTGGTGGGGGATGGGGCCTTCGTGCAGCGGGAGCGTCTCATGGTGAGGCGGGAGGGCCGGGCGGCACCCGTGTGCGCGACCTCGCAGATCCGCATCCAGGGCCTGCACAATCTGGAGAACGCCCTGGCCGCGGCCGCCGCAGCCACGGCCATCGGGACGGCGACCACGGCCATCGCCTCTGCCCTCAGGGGATTCCCGGGCCTCCCGCACCGACTGGAGCTGGTGGCGGAACTGCACGGCGTCCGCTACGTCAATGACTCCAAGGGAACCAACGTGGGGGCGGTCGTCAAGTCACTCGAAGGCTATGCCGCCGGGGTGATCCTGATCGCCGGGGGCAAGGACAAGGGCGGGGATTTCACGCCGCTCCGGCCCCTGGTGAAGACGCGGGTGAAGCGGCTGATCCTCATCGGCCAGGCCCGGGCGAAGATCCGCCAGCAGCTTGACGGGACCTGTCCCATGGACGAGGCCCCTTCGCTGGAAGGCGCTGTGGAGCTGGCCGCCTCCATCGCCTCGGCGGGTGACACCGTGCTCCTGTCGCCCGCCTGCGCCAGCTTCGATATGTTCCGGGATTTCGAGGAGCGGGGCGAGGTCTTCCGGCGCGCGGTGCAGGAGATCTCGGCACGGGGGAGAAGCGATGGATCCCACGGTTGAGCGCCGGCCGGAGTGCCTGTCCGCCGCGGCGAGCGCGCGCCAGGACGGGCGGGGGACGGCCGAGGACTCTCGCCACCTGCGGAACTGGCGGGCGCTCCTGCCGCCCCGGGGACTGGCGGTGAACGCGGGACCCCCGGACCGGCTCCTGTTGATCGTGACATTCCTGCTCCTGGCCGCAGGGATCGTCATGATCTACAGCGCGTCCGCCATCCGCGCGCAGGAGCGCTTCGGCGATCCGAGCTTCTTCCTGAAGAAGCAGCTCGTGTGGGCTGTCTTCGGCCTCCTGGCGATGGGCTGGGCCATGCGGTCGGACCTGAAGCGCCTGCAGCGGTGGACGCCCATCCTCTTGCTCGCCAGCCTGTTCCTGCTGCTCCTGGTCCTGGTCCCGGCGGTCGGGATGAAGGTCAACGGCGCGCGCCGGTGGCTGCGGCTCGCCGGCCAGTCGTTCCAGCCCGCGGAGTTCGCCAAGCTGGCCCTGATCCTCTTCCTGGCGAGTTATTTCACCCGGCGGCAGGAGCGGCTGGACAGCTTCCTGGACGGGTACCTGCCGCCGCTCGTCATGACCGGCATGATTGCGGGGCTGGTCATCCTCCAGCCGAACTTCGGCACGGCCGTGGTGCTCCTGTGCGTGGCGGGGATGCTGTTCTTCGTGGGTGGGGTGCGCTGGAGCCACCTGGCGGTCACGGTGGCGGCGGCCGTCCCCGCGCTCCTGCTGCTGATGCTCCAGTCGGCTCACGGGCGGATGCGCCTGCTGGCCCTGATGGATCCCGCCCGGGTGTCGGCCAAGGCCACCTACCAGCTCGATCAGTCGTTCTACGCGCTGGGGCCCGGGGGACTCCTGGGGCGCGGCCTGGGGGATTCCATGCAGAAGCTGTTCTTCCTGCCGGAGCCGCACACCGATTTCATCTTCGCCATCGTGGGCGAGGAGATGGGGTACGTGGGCACGATCGTGGTGGTGATCCTCTTCGGCCTGTTCCTGTGGCGGGGCACGCGGGCGGCCGTGCGCGCCGGGGACGCCTACGCCAGCCTCGTGGCCGCGGGGATCACCGGCCTGGTGGTGGGCCAGGCCGCGCTCAACATGGGGGTGGTGATCGGCCTGCTCCCGACCACGGGGGTGCCGCTCCCATTCCTGAGCTTTGGCGGGTCGTCCCTGGTCATCACGCTCGTCAGCGTGGGCCTCTTGCTCAACATCTCCCGCCGGGCGGCGTGACCTGGGGGCAGAGAGCAATGGAAGATGAAAGAAAGACAACCGACAACCGGACATCGCACCGGACCGGTTTTCAGTTGTCAGCTGTCGGTTTTTCACCGGCGGTGACCGAGGTGTCCCGGTGCGTGTCGTGATCAGCGGGGGCGGCACGGGCGGGCACCTGTTCCCGGCGCTGGCGGTCCACGAGGCGCTCTTGCGGCGTCGCCCGGAGACCCGGACGCTCTTCGTGGGGGCGTCCACGGGCGTGGAGGCCACCGTCCTCCCCCGCCTGGGACACGCCTTTCGCGGCCTGCCGGTACGCCAGGTCAAGGGGACCACGTGGTGGGGGAAGGCGGGGGCGGTCCTCGGACTTCCGGCGGTGGTGCGGGAGGCCGGCCGGCTCCTGCGGGAGTTCCAGGCCGAGGCCGTGCTGGGGGTGGGAGGGTACGCCTCCTTCCCGACGGTCCTGGCTGCGCGGCTCCGGGGGACTCCCACCGTCCTCCACGAGCAGAACGCCTACCCCGGCCTGGCCAATCGCTGGCTGGGGAAGCTGGCGTCGGCCGTGGCGGTGTCCTTCCCGGACGCCGCGGCGTTCTTTCAGGCCGGTCGCGTGGAGGTGACGGGGAATCCGGTCCGGGCGGAGATACGACCGGGTGATGCCCGGGAGGCCCGACGGCGGCTCGCCCTCTCGCCCGAGCGGTTCACGGTCCTCGTCTTCGGGGGGAGCCAGGGGGCGCATCGCCTCAACGAGGGGACATTGCAGGCCTTGCCGATGCTCTCGGCAGACGCGGGACAGATCCAGTTCCTGCACGGCACGGGCGAGCGTGACCTGGCCGAGGTGCGGCAGGGGTATGCGCGGGGCGGATTCCAGGCACGGGCGGAGTCCTTCTTCCAAGACATGGCCTCGGCGTATCAGGCCGCGGACTTCGTCATCGCACGGGCCGGGGCCAGCACCGTCTTCGAGCTGGCAGCCGTGGGGAAGCCCGCCCTGCTCGTCCCGTATCCGTTCGCCGCCAACGACCACCAGCGGCTCAATGCCGAGGCGCTGGTGGCGGCCGGCGCCGCCTGGCTCGTCCCGGACGGCTTCTGCGACGGCCGGCGCATCGCGGCCAGCATCCAGTCGGCCAGGGAAAAGCCGGAGCAGCTGCGCAGCATGGGAGAGGCCGCCCGGACGCTGGCCCGGCCCGACGCCGCGGAGCGGATCGTCGCCCTGCTCTCGCGCGTCGCCGAGGCGTCCTAAGGAACGTTCGAGGGTTCGGTTGTTCGGTGGTTCCGGGAACACCCGAAGGGTCGGGACCCATTGCCGCCCGCGCCGCGGGCGAATTGCAATGGGTGCCCCGAACCACCGAACGCTCTCATCCGGAGCGGGCATGTTCAAGAGGATCCGGCGGATTCACTTCGTGGGCATCGGGGGCATCGGGATGAGCGGCATCGCCGAGGTCCTGCACAACCTCGGGTACGTCGTCTCCGGTTCCGACAGCCGGGAGTCGGAGAACACCCGGCATCTCGCCTCCCTGGGGATCCCGGTGGCCATCGGGCACCAGGCGGAGAACATCGGCCGGGCCAACGTGGTGGTGCGCTCCTCGGCGGTGGCGCAGGACAACGTGGAGATCGCGGCGGCGCGCGCAGAGCTCATCCCCGTGATCCAGCGGGCCGAGATGTTGGCGGAGCTGATGCGGATGAAGTACGGCGTGGCCGTGGCCGGCACCCACGGCAAGACCACCACCACGTCCATGGTGGCGGCGGTCCTGGCCCGGGGCGGGCTGGATCCGACGGTGGTGGTCGGCGGTCGGCTCAACGTCCTGGGGATGAACGCCAAGCTCGGCCGGGGTGATTTCCTGGTGGCGGAGGCGGACGAGAGCGACGGCTCGTTTCTCCGGCTCACGCCGACCATCGCCGTGGTGACCACCCTGGATGCGGAGCACCTGGACTACTACCGCGACCTCGCGCACATCCAGGGCACCTTCGTGGAGTTCATCAACAAGATCCCTTTCTACGGCGTGGCGGTCCTGTGCCTGGATCAGGAGAACATCCAGGCCCTCCTGCCCCGGGTGGAGAAGCGCTACATCACCTACGGCCTCCGCACGCAGGCGGACCTGCAGGCGGAGGACATCGCCTTCTCGGGGATGACCTCCGAGTTCCAGGTGATCGACAGGCGGCGACCCCTGGGGCGTCTCGGGCTCAAGGTCCCGGGGCTGCACAACGTGTACAACGCCCTGGCGGCCGCGGCCGTGGGGCTGGACCTGGAGATCGACTTCGGCACGATCCGGGAGGCCCTGGGGGAGTTCACGGGGGTGAGCCGGCGATTCCAGATCAAGGGGGAGCCGAAGGGGATCATGGTGGTCGACGACTACGCCCATCACCCGACAGAGATCCAGGCCACCTTGAACGCCGCCAAGCGGGGGTTCGGGCGGCGGCTCATCGCGCTGTTCCAGCCGCACCGCTACACCCGGACGCAGGCCTTGCTCAAGGAGTTCTCCACCGCCTTCTACCAGGCCGACCGGTTGTTCGTGACCGAGATCTACGCCGCCGGGGAGCGGCCGATCCCCGGGGTCCACGGCGGCCAGATCGCCGAGGGGGTGGCGGAGCACGGCCACCGCGGGGTCACGTACGTCCCGGCGAAGGAGGATCTGGCGGAGGCGGCCCTGGCGGAGGCGCGTCCCGGCGACATGATCTTCACGCTGGGGGCGGGTGACATCTGGAAGATCGGCGAGGAGATCCTCCGGCGGCTCTCCGTCGCGGAGGGATGAGACCATGGTGATCACCCTCGAAGAGCTGGCCGCCAGGCTTCGCGCGCAGATGAGGGGGCAGGTCCTCGCCCGCGCGCCCATGGCGCCCCACACCACCTTTCGCGTCGGCGGGCCCGCGGACTTGCTGGTCGTCCCCCAGGACGTGGCGGACCTGAAGATCGCCCTGGCCTTTGCCCGGGCCGAAGGGCTCCCGGTCCACGTCCAGGGCGGCGGGAGCAACACGCTCGTCCGGGACGGGGGGATCCGGGGGATGGTGATCCTCCTCCGCGCCTTCCAGGATCTCGGCCGCCGCGGGGACGAGGTCGAATGCGGCGTGGGCGTGCGGGTGAGCCGGCTCCTGGCCTTCTGCAGCCGGCAGGGTCTCGCCGGGCTGGAGGTCCTGAGCGGCATCCCCGGGACGGTGGGCGGGGCCGTCTGGGGGAACGCCGGGGCGTGGGGCGGATCGGCGGCGGATCGACTCGCCCGCATCCATCTCCTCAGGTTCGCCGGGCAGGAGGTGACGCTCCTGCGCGAGGCGATTCCCGCCCGCTACCGGTCCTCGGGCCTGCCCGCAGGCTCGGTGATCACCCGGGTCGTCTTCGCGCTCAGCCCGGATGACCCCGGGGCCATCCGGCGGCGGATCTCGGGATACCTGGTGGAGCGCAATCTGCGCCAGCCGGTGGAGTTCCGGTCGGCCGGCTCGATCTTCAAGAATCCGCCCGGGGATTACGCCGGCCGACTCGTGGAGGCGGCCGGGGTCAAGGGGACGCGGATCGGCGGGGCCATGATCTCCCAGAAGCACGGGAACTTCATCATGAACCTGGGTGGGGGGTCCGCCGCCGATGTCCTGCGATTGGTGGCGCTGGCGCGCGAGCGGGTCCAGGTCGCGACAGGCATCGTCTTGGAGCTGGAGATCCGGGTGGTCGGGGATGACGGATGAACGTTCGGCTGTTCCCGAACCGCCGTACTGCCGAACGCTCTTGAGGTAGTTGTGCGGTGATTCGAGATTACCACACGGGCATGCCGGGGGGCGTGAGGGCGGCACGGAAGCGGGTGGCGCTGCCGTGGGTGGGACGGCTGTTCAAGCTGCTCCTGCTCCTGCTGCTGCTCACGGGGAGCACGCTGGGGATCTGGGAGGGTTACCGGCGGCTGCTCCGGCTGCCCTACTTCCGCATCGCCGAGATCCATGTGGAGGGAAACCTCCAGGTGGCGGCAGGGGATGTCGCCGCCGGTCTGGGCCTGTCCCCCGGGACCAGCATCCTGGAGGTCAACCTCGAGACGCTGGCCCAACGGGTGCTGAGGAACCCGTGGATCAAGGAGGCGTCCGTCCGCCGCCGTCTCCCGCTCTCGCTGACGGTGCGGGTCGTGGAGCGGATGCCCGAGGCGGTCTTCATCGCCGATCGGCGTTACCTGCTCTCGGCCGACGGCGTGATCCTGGCCGCGCTGGAGCAGGACGAGCTGCCGACCCTTCCGGCGCTGCGGGCGCCCAGCCCGCGCCGCGTGCAGGTGGGCGAGCGCGTCCTCAACGTGGAGATGGTCCAGGGGCTGGCCGTCTGGCGCCAGTTCCAGCTCGCCAACGCCCTGCAGGGCGAGCGGGCGCACGAGATCACCATGGTGGGGGACGGGAGTTACGTGGTGAACCTCGGGGAACAGATGCCGGTGATCCGGCTGCGGGCCTTGGATCTGCCGGAGCAGCTCCGCCGGCTGGGGGCGGCGCTCCTGGCCAGCGGCAAGAGCCTGGACCGGTTCAAGGACGTAGACCTTCGCTTTCGCGACCGGGTCGTCTTCCGTCCGGTGGCAGGGGGGTGATGCGGGTGGCCAAGGACACCAGCCTGGTTGTCGGTCTGGACATCGGCACGACCAAGGTCTGCGCCATCGTGGTCGAGGTGAACGCCGAGGGCACGGTGGACATCGTCGGCATCGGGGTCAGCCCGTCCCGGGGGCTGCGCAAGGGCGTGGTCGTCAACATCGACGCCACGGTGGATTCCGTGCGGCGGGCGGTGGAAGACGCCGAGCTGATGGCCGGGGTGGAGATCCGCTCGGCCTTCGTGGGGATCGCCGGCGGCCACATCAAGGGCATCAACAGCCGCGGGGTCATCGCCATCTCGGGGAAGAACCGCGAGGTCACCCGCCAGGATATCGATCGGGTCATCGACGCGGCCAAGGCCGTGGCCCTGCCCGTGGACCGCGAGGTGATCCACATCCTGCCCCAGGAGTTCATCATCGACGACCAGACGGGCATCCGGGAGCCCCTGGGGATGAGCGGGATCCGGCTGGAGGCGGAGGTCCACATCGTGACCGGCGCCGTGGCCTCGGCCCAGAACATCATCAAGTGCGCCAACAAGGCGGGGCTGGAAGTGCAGGACATCGTGCTCCAGCAGCTCGCCAGCTCCGAGGCCACGCTCACGCCGGAGGAGAAGGAGCTGGGATGCATCCTGGTGGACGTGGGCGGCGGCACCACGGATGTGGCGGTGTTCGTGGAGGGGAGCATCTACCACACGGCCGTGCTGGCCGTGGGCGGGGACATGCTGACCAACGACATCGCCATCGGGTTGCGCACGCCGCGTCCCGAGGCCGAATCCATCAAGCGGAAGTACGGCTGCGCCCTGGCGGCCATGATCCGGCCGGAGGAGAAGATCGAGGTCCCCAGCGTGGGCGGCCGTCGGCCCCGGGTCCTCGCCCGCCAGACCCTCGGCGAGATCATCCAGCCTCGATTGGACGAGCTGTTCTCCATGGTGAACCGGGAGGTGCGCCGCGCCGGATACGCCGGACAGATCAACGGCGGGGTGGTGGTCACGGGCGGCTCCTCCATCATGGAGGGTGTGCCGGAGCTGGCGGAGCAGATCTTCGATATGCCCGTGCGCCGCGGCGTGCCGCGGGGCGTGGGCGGGCTCACCGACGTCATCAGCAATCCCATGTACGCCACCGGGGTTGGCCTGGGCATCTACGGAGCCGCCCATCGCAGTCGCCGCAAGTTCAAGCAGGTCACGGACCGGAATATCTTCGACAAGGTCGTGGCACGGATGAAGGAGTGGTTCGGCGAGTTCTTCTAGTCACCCATGTACCGGCGGTCAGGAGCTGCGGGCAGCGCCGGGGGATCGGATCCCCGCGAGGCGATGGGACGCCGCTCCCGACTCCCTGAGAAGGGGGGAAGCGCATGACGATCAGTCTGGAGACCGAGGTGGAGAAGATGGCCAACATCAAGGTGATCGGGATCGGCGGCGGCGGCTCCAACGCCGTGGGCCGCATGGTGGCCTCCGGCATGAACGGCGTGGAGTTCATCGTCGTGAACACGGACGTCCAGGCCCTGCGCCAGTCGCCGGTCGAACGCAAGCTCCAGATCGGCGAGAAGCTGACGAAGGGACTGGGAGCGGGGGCCGACCCGGAGAAGGGCCGCAAGGCGGCCATCGAGGACACCGACAAGATTCTCCAGCACCTCCAGGGCGCCGACATGGTCTTCATCACCGCCGGCCTGGGCGGCGGCACGGGGGGCGGCGCGGCCCCCATCCTCGCCAACCTGGCGAAGGAGATGGAGATCCTGACCGTGGGCGTGGTGACCAGACCCTTCCTCTTCGAGGGCAAGCGCCGGGCCGACCAGGCCGAGCGGTGCCTGGAGGAGCTCAAGGCCACCGTGGACAGCCTGATCATCATTCCCAACCAGCGCTTGATCAGCCACGCCAACAAGAACACCGGCGTCAAAGAGGCATACGCCATGGCGGACAACGTGCTGCGCCAGGCGGTGCAGGGCATCGCCGACATCATCGTGAAGCCCGGCTACATCAACGTGGATTTTGCCGACGTCCGGACCGTCATGTCGGAGCGCGGCCTGGCCATGATGGGGATCGGCGAGGCGGCCGACGACAACGCCGCGGTGGAGGCGGTGCAGAAGGCCATCAACAGCCCGCTCCTGGAGAACGTCTCCATCAAGGGGGCGCGGGGGGTGCTCTTGAACTTCACCCACGCCTCCACCATGCCCATCTACCAGTTGAACGAGGCGTCCAAGATCGTCCACGACATGGTGGACGCTGAGGCCAACATCATCTTCGGCGACGTCCTGGACGACGACATGGGCGAGGACGTGCGGGTGACGGTCATCGCCACCGGCTTCGACGAGGGGGAAAGCGAGCCGGTGGAGGAGGTGCCGCGGGTCACGGAGCTCAAGGCCTACACGCCCAAAGCGGCAGCGGTCCCCGCGTCCCCTCCGGACCGCGCCACGTACCTGCGGAAGGGGAGGAAGGTGGTGGGCGGGGGGCAATTGCCCCTGGAGGATCTGACCGAGGAGGTCCTGGACATCCCGACGTTTCTCCGGCGGCAGGCCGACTGAGGCCGCTGCGGTTTCGCGGGGGAAGCGGGCTGGCTTTCCCTGCGGGATCTGTCTCACACCCTCAGCCGGGGATCCAGGGCGTCGCGGAGCCCGTCACCCAGGAGGTTGAAGGCGAGGACCGTGACCAGAATGGCCAGGCCGGGGATGGTGGCCACGTGCGGGGCGATGGCCAGGTAGGCTCGCCCGTCGCTCAGCATGGCCCCCCACTCGGGGGTGGGCGGCTGCGCCCCCAGCCCCAGGAAGCTCAAGCTGGCCGCCGTGAGGATGGCCGTGGCGATGCGAAGGGTGCAGAGGACCAGGAGAGGCGCCACGGCGTTGGGCAGCAGGTGGTTCAGCATGATGCGGCCGTCCTGGGCGCCCATCATGCGTGCCGCCACGATGAACTCCTGCTCCTTCAGGGAGAGGATCTGCCCCCGCGTCACCCGCGCGAATAGCGGCACCGAGAAGATGCCCACGGCCACGATGACGTTCTCCAGCCCCGGCCCGATGATGGCGATGATGCAGATGGCCACCAGGAGCCCCGGGAAGGCCAGCTGCACGTCCATCAGCCGCATGATGACCGTGTCCGCCCAGCCGCCGTAGTAGCCGGAGACCAGCCCCAGGATCACCCCGACCACGCACCCCAGGAGCATCCCCAAGAAGCCGATCCGCAGGGAGATCCTCGTCCCGTACACGATGCGGCTGAATATGTCCCGCCCGTGGATGTCGGTTCCGGCCAGGTGCAGCATCGAGGGTCCGGCCAGGGAGTTGGCCAGATCCTGGTGGATGGGATCGTAGGGGGCGACGTAGGGGGCCGCCATCGCCAGGAGGCAGAGCAGGATCACGACGGCGCCACCGGCCATGGCCACCGGGTTCCGCAGCAGCCGCGACCAGGCGTCGCCCCAGAGGCTCCGCGACTCGCGCGCGGAGCCGGACACCACCGTCAGCGCATCGACGGTCACCTGGTTCCCGACCGCCTGATCCTGCAGACCCTGCGGCCTAGGCATACGAGATCCGCGGGTCGACAAAGGCGTAGAGGACATCCACGACCAGATTCACCACGGCAAACTGCAAGGCCAGCAAGAGCAGCGCACCCTGGATGATCGGATAGTCGCGGAAGCCGATCGCCTCGACCAGAAGCCAGCCCACGCCGGGATAGGCGAAGACGGTCTCCGTGACCACTGCCCCGGCCAGCAGGTAGCCGAACTCCAGGCCGATGACGGTGATCACGGGGATCAAGGCATTCTTCACCGCATGATGGAGCACTACCACCCTGGTGGCGAGGCCCTTGGCGTGGGCGGTGCGGATGTAGTCCATGCCCAGCACTTCCAGCATGGAGGAGCGCGTCACCCGGGCGATGATCGCCGCCGCCCCGGCGCCCAGGGTCACGGCCGGCAGCACCAGGTTCTCCAGACCACCCCTGCCGGTGGTGGGGAAAAGGTCGAGCTTCACGGCGAAGACGAGCATGAGCATCAGGCCCAGCCAGAAGGAAGGGGTGCACACCCCCAGCAGGGCCACCAGCATGCTGCAGTAATCGAAGATGGAGTTGCGCCGCACGGCCGCGGTCGTTCCTGCGGCCACGCCGATGAGGACGGCGACGACGGTGGCGCAGAGGGTCAGCTCCACCGTTGCCGGAAAGGTGAGGCGCAGCTCCTGCGTCACCGGCCGGTGGGTCCTCGTCGAGCGTCCCAGGTCGCCACGGAGGACATTGCCCAGCCAGGAGACGTACTGGACCGGCAGGGGGCGATCCAGGCCCAGGCTGGAGCGGATGATCTTCACGTCCTCCTGCGTCGCATCGAGCCCGGCCACGAGGCGCGCGGGATCGCCGGGGACGAGGTGGAGCATGAGGAAGATCACCACCGACACCCCGAAGAGGATGGGGGTCATGTAGAGCAGGCGGCGGAGGATGAAGCGCAGCATGGCGCGGGGGAGAACGGGCAGGGGGGAGACGGAAACCGGGTGCCCGGACCCCGTCTCCCCCCGACCTTATTCTGGTTTCCTTTCCCAGGTACGCAGCCGTTACTTGTAGTACACGGACCGGTAGAAACCGATGGCATCAGGCTGGAGCGAGATCCCTCCCACGTTGGCCCGGCTGCCGCCCAGCAGGTTGTTCACCCAGAGGAAGATCCAGGGGCAATCGTCCATGATGACTCGCTGGGCCTCGGCGTACGCCACCTTGCGCTTGGCCGGGTCGGCTGTCTGGAGGCCGGCCTTTATCGCCTCCTCGACCTTGGGGTTGGTGTAGAAGCCGATCGTGAAGTTGGTGGGCGGCCAGTTGTCCTTGGTCAGCAGGGGGCGAATGCCCCAGTCGGCATCGCCGGTGGACGGGGACCACCCGGCGAAGTCCATCTCCCCCTTGTTCTCCTCCAGCGGCTTGAATCGTTCCGCCGAGAGGGCGGCAGCCGGCAAGGCGAGGACCTCGACCTCCACGCCCACCTGCTTGAGCTGGCCCTGGATGGCCACCATGGCATCCTTGGCGTCCGTCTGAACGCCCCCGCGGAGGACGGCCTTGAAGCCGGTGGGATAGCCTGCCTCGGCCAGGAGGGCTTTGGCCTTGGCCAGATCGTGGGGGTAGGTCTTCACCGAGGTGTAGCCCCAGACCCGGGGCGCCAGGGGAGAATCTGCCGGCTTTCCTTGACCCCGCAGGACCGCCTTGATGACAGCCTCCTTGTCGATGGCGTAGTTCATGGCCTGGCGCACCCGGACGTCACTGAAGGGCTTCTTCTGGGCGTTCATGGCCACCCAGAAGGTGTAGATGGCCTCGGTAGACGCCAGGCTGAGGTTTCGGTCCGCCTTGACAGTCTCGGCCTGGATGTAGGGGACGAAGTTGATGAACTGGGCATCGCCCTTCTGGAGCATGGCGATGCGCGTCCCCTCCTCCGGCACCGGCTTGACGATGATCTTGTCAACCTTGGCCGCGTTGGCCTTGTCCCAGTAGTCCGGGTTCTTGACCATGGTGATGTGGTCGTTGGGCACCCATTCCTGGAACTTGTAGGGGCCCGTGCCCACGGGGTTCTTGCCGTAGTCCGCGCCGTACTTCTGCACGGCGGCGGGGCTGTTGATGCCGCCGGCCGGGTGGGCGAAGGTGGCGATCATGGCCCCGAAAGGCTCGGAGAGGGTGAAGCGGACCGTGGAGTCGTCGATCACGTCGATCTGGCTGATGATCTTGTAGAGGGTGTAGCGCCGCAGCTTGTTGTCCGGGTTCCGGACCCGGTCGAAGTTTGCCTTGACCGCGGCGGCATTGAACGGGGTGCCGTCATGGAACTTGACGCCCTTGCGGAGGTGGAAGGTGTACACGCGGGCATCGGGAGAGGCATCCCATCTTTCGGCGAGCTGGGGGATCTGCTCCATCTTCTCGTTGAAGCCAATGAGCCCCTCCAGCATGGGCTTCTCGATGCTGTAGGAGGCGTTGTCGTTGGTGTGCTGCGGATCCAGGCTCACCGCATCGGCGTACTGGGCGATGGTGATGACCTTCTCCGCCGCGAGGCCCTGGGATGCGAGGCCTGCCGCCAGCAGCAGCGATCCCAGGAGAATGATGCCCGAGCCCCTGAACTGTTTCATGCCTTGCCTCCTTTCCTGATGACCCTGCCCGCCCTCAGAGCGCAAGGGCAGAGCACGACGCCGGCCGATCCGCCGGAAGTCCCGTTCACTCTGCAATAGCGCCGCCGCCTCCAGTCCCAGCTTCCCTGGCCATCCGATTCGAGCGTCCGCTGAGGGGCGTGAAAGCGGGTGATGAGCAGTCGCATTGGGCCTGCGCCGGCCGGGGACGCCCGCCAGGCCGCGCAGCCTGGAAATTGACCGAGTCAATCGAAGCCTCCCATAGGCCAAGGAGCGCTGTCAAGCCAAAAGCATAGCGGTCCGGCGAGCGGGACGGACAGGGCGGAGAAGTGGCTGGTTGGGCGACGGGATTTCCGCGCATGTTGCGACCCCCTGCGTTCCTGCAAGCCCCGCGGCAGAGGGGGACAAACTCCTTGAAGTCCCTCACTTGCGCTGGTAGCATGCTGCGCGCGTCTGGCGCGAGGGAGGGGACGACCTGACCGTGCAGGAAGCATGATCTGGCAATTCAAAGAGAAAGCGCACAAGCTCCTCGCCGAGGAGACGGGAACCGTCGTCAAGGACTGGGGCGGGCGTCTCCGCATCGCCCTGGTGTTCCCCAACACGTACTACGTGGGGATGTCCAACCTCGGGTTCCAGACGATCTATTGGACGCTGAACCGGCGGCCGGAGATCGTCTGCGAGCGGGCCTTCCTGCCTGAGGACGACGACCTGCGGGAGCACGAGCGGCTGCGCGTCCCCATCCTGAGCCTGGAATCCCAGCGGTCCCTGGCGGACTTCGACTGCGTCGCCTTCTCCACGACGTACGAGAACGACTATCTGAACATGCTCCGGATCCTGGAGTTGTGCGGGATCCCGGTGCAGGCTCGGGAGCGGGGGCCGGGCCATCCCCTGGTCACCATGGGCGGCGTCTGCGCCTGGTCCAACCCGGAGCCGCTGACGCCCTTCGTGGACTGGTTCTTCCTGGGCGAGGGCGAGGAGTCGAGCCACGAGGCCTTCGAGTTGTGGCGGCAAGTGGTCCAGGCCGAGCGCGACCCGGCCGCGGCGCGGACAGAGTTCTTGCGCGCCATCTGCCGGATCGAGGGGATATATGTCCCGCGCCTGTATGACGTGACGTACCAGGAAGATGGGACCGTGGCCGAGGTCACGGCCCGCGAGGGGGCGCCGTTGCCGGCGCGCAAGCGCCGGCTCGCCCAGACCGACGCCTATGACACGGTCTCCATGGTCCGGACGGCCAACACCGAGTTCGGGGAGATGGCCCTGCTGGAGGTGGGGAAGGGCTGCGGCCGGGGCTGCCGCTTCTGCATGGAGGGGGAGATCTACCGACCGGTCCGGCACCGGCACATAGACGCCATCCTGCGGGCGGCGGAGACGGCCCTCCAGCACGGGAAGCGCATCGGCCTGGTGGGGGCCTGCGTCTCGGACTATCCGTGGATCGACGAGCTCGTGTCCGCCTTGCGAGCCCGGGGGGTGGACTTCTCCCTGTCTTCGGTGCGGGCCGACAGTCTCACGCGCGGCCTGGTGCAGGGACTCCTGGAGAGCGGGACCCGGACCCTCACCATCGCCCCCGAGGCCGGGACGGAGCGGCTCCGGACCGTGATCCACAAGAGTCTCAGCGACCGGCGCCTGTTCGAGGCGGTGGACCTGATCGCCGAGTCGGGCGTCCCGAGCGTGAAGCTGTACTTCATGATCGGCCAGCCGACGGAGACGACCGAAGATGTCGAGGGGATCATCCACCTGGCGAAGACCGCCCGGCACCGGATCCTGCAGAAGCGCAAGGATCGCACGCGAACGGTGGAGATCACCGTGGGGGTCAGCTCCTTCGTCCCCAAGCCCTGGACCGCTTTCCAGTGGTGTGCCATGGCCGATGTGCGCACGCTGGATGAGAAGATCCAACACCTGCGGCGGGAACTCGTCCGGGTGGGCATCCACTTCACCCACGACGTGCCCAAGTGGGCGTACCTCCAGGGGGTGCTGTCGAGGGGTGACCGCCAGGTGGGGGACCTGCTCCACCTGGCACTCCGGCACGCGGGGGACTGGAAGCGGGCCTTCCGGGACTGGTCCCGCAACCCAGACTTCTACGCCTGCCGGGAGCGCCCGCTGCGCGAGCGGTTTCCCTGGGACCACATCGAGGTGGGGACGAAGCGGGAGCGCCTCGAGACCGAATACCAACGCGCCATGGGCCTGCTGCCCGAGCGGTCGGTCCAGTGGAAGGCCTCATTGGCATGACGAATCCCGCCGAACGACCGGCTGAATCCTCGGCCCTGGTGCAGTCCAGCCTCATCCGGGCGGGTGGCGGCGTCGTCCACGCCTTCAGCACGCGCCGGGGCGGGGTGAGCCGGCCCCCCTACGCCACGCTGAATCTGGGCCAGAGCGTGGGGGACGACCCCCAGGCGGTCCGGGAGAACCGGCGGCGCTTCTTCGGGGCCTTCGGCGTCGAGCCGCCGCAAGTCGTGCGGGTCAAGCAGGTCCACGGCGACGGTATCCTCATCGTGGATGCGGCCCTGGCCAAGCGCGTGGGGTTCCCCCAGGTTCTGCTGGACGAGCGGTTCGAGTTCGACGCCCTGGTCACGAACGTGCCCGACCTGGCCCTGGTGGTCAGCACGGCGGACTGTCTGCCCCTGCTGATCCACGACCCGGTCCATGAGGCCGTTGCGGCCGTGCATGCCGGCTGGCGCAGCACCGCCAAGGGCATCGCGGCCAAAGCGGTTCGAGCCCTGGGGGAGGCGTACGGGACGGATCCCGCGGACTGCCGGGTCGCCATCGGGCCCGGGATCCGTGGATGCTGCTTCGAGGTGGACCGGCCGGTGATCGACGCCATGGGAGGGGCGCTCCCGACGTGGGAGGCACACGCCCGGCCCTCGCGGGCCAAACACTGGCGGCTCGACCTGGCGGGCGTGAACCGCGCGCTCCTGATCGAGGCCGGGGTGTGCCCCGAGCGGATCGAGGATCTGGATCTGTGCACAGCCTGCCGGACCGATCTGTTTTTTTCCCACCGGGCGGAAAAAGGGCGCACCGGCCGGATGATGAACCTCATCCTACTGAGAGACGAGGGTCGACAGGGATAGCCACAGCGGCGGGGACGCTGGAAGGCCCAGCGGTGTACGGCGCTCGCCGTCGGATTCCCCTGTCGACCCGATGGAGACTTCGATGCTGATCAAGCGCGCTCCGATGTTCAAGGCCTCCGAGATCACGGATGAAAGGCTCTACCTCAATCGCCGGGAGTTCATGACGGGGGCGGCAGCCCTGGCGCTGTGGCCCTTGGGGGCCGCCGCCGCTTCGCCGCCGCCGGGCCAGCCCCTCAAGGCGACGCGGAATCCCGCCTTCAGCGTCAGCGACCCGGCGACCAAGTTCGAGAGCGCGACCACGTACAATAATTTCTACGAGTTCGGCGTGGACAAGGAGGATCCCTCCCGCCTCGCACACACCCTTCGGCCGCGGCCGTGGAGCGTCAAGGTGGACGGCCATGTGGGCAAGCCGAAGACCTACGATATCGATGAGCTGCTGCGCTTGTCCCCGCTGGAGGAGCGGGTGTACGCCCTCCGCTGCGTGGAAGGCTGGTCCATGGTCATCCCGTGGATCGGCTTCCCCCTCGCCGCGCTCCTGAAGCAGGTCGAGCCGACGGGGCAGGCCAAGTTCGTCGAGTTCACGACGCTGCTCGCCCCCGACCAGTTTCCGGGCCAGCGGCCGGGGCTCTTCAACCTCGGCGGGCTGGACTGGCCTTACATCGAGGGCCTGCGGTTGGACGAGGCCATGCACCCGCTGACCCTGCTCACCGTGGGAATGTACGGGCAAGTGCTGCCGAACCAGAACGGAGCGCCCATCCGGATCGTGGTGCCGTGGAAGTACGGCTTCAAGAGCGCGAAGTCCATCGTCCGGATCCGCCTGGTGAGCGAGCAGCCGGGCACCGCCTGGAACAAGGCGGCGCCGCAGGAGTACGGCTTCTATTCGAATGTCAATCCCACCGTGGATCACCCCCGCTGGAGCCAGGCGACCGAGCGGCGGATCGGGGAGTTCCTGCGGCGCAAGACCTTGATGTTCAACGGCTACGCCGACCAGGTGGCCTCCCTGTACTCGGGGATGGATCTGAAGAAGAGCTACTGATGAATGACCAATGACAAATGTCAAATGACAAATCTCCAATGATCAATCTGAGAACAGGACCACGCTTCATTGGTCATTGTGTGTGTCGAGGTTTTGTCGCGTGACCCGAAAGAGAAGGATCGTCCTGAAAAGCATCGTGTGGGCCCTGTGTCTCGCACCGCTCTCCCTCTTGATCTATCGGGCGTACAACGGGGACCTCACCGCCAATCCCATCAGCTTCATCACCAACACGCTCGGGCAGTGGACGTTCCGCCTCCTTCTGGCCACCCTGGCGCTCACCCCGCTCCGCATCCTGTTCGGCCTGTCCTGGCCGGTGAGCCTCCGCCGGCTGCTGGGGCTGTTCGCCTTCTGCTACGCCTGTCTGCACTTCAGCGTGTGGATCGGGCTGGATCACTTCTTCGATTGGAGGGCGTTGGGGACGGACATCCTGAAGCGACCCTACATCACCGTGGGCATGCTGACGCTGACCCTGCTCATTCCTCTGGCGGCGACCTCCACGACCGGCATGGTCCGACGCCTGGGGGGCACCGCCTGGCGCCGCCTGCACCGCCTGATCTACCTCGCCGGCGTCTGCGCCGCGCTCCACTTCCTGTGGCTCGCCAAGAAGGGGCGGACCGACCAGTTCGTCTACGCCGCGGTGCTCGCCCTGCTCCTGGGCATCCGGATCTGGGACGCCGCCCGCCGCCGCCTGCGCAAGCGCCGCGTCCAGAGCCCCCTCACCGCCCCCGCATAAACCCGTTCCCTGACCCCGGCGGGGTAGACTGCGATGACGGTGAGCAACCTGGAGAAAGCGAGCGGGGTATCAGGGAGCAACAGAAGGTGAGCGGTGAGAGGCCAGCGCCGCATGGACCAGGGTTAGCAGGTGCACGATGTCGAAGACTGGGAGGCCTGTGGCGCGCTGGATGTCGGCGCGGTAGGGGGGCATGTTGGTGCACTCGAGGACGATGGCTCCAACTTCGGGATGGTCGGCGTAGAGCCGCCGGACGACTCGAATGTGCTCCTCGCGGGCGGTCTCGATGTCCAGGGTGGGGCGATCCTCCAGGAGCACCCGGGTGAATTCGCGCTCGGTCTCCAAGCCCGCAATCACGACCCGCAGCTCCGGCGTGATGCCGACCCCGGCAAGGTGCCTCGAGGTGAGAGCAGAGGCGTCCACGGTGAGGATCCCGACCGCCTGCCCTGGCGCGAGCATGCGGTGGACGAGGGGGACGAGCATCAGGCTGGAGGTGAATACCGGCACCCTGACCGCGGCCGCCAGGTCAAGCTGGAACTCGGCAAGGAATCCACAACTGGTGGCGATGGCCCCCACGCCGTCTCGCTCCAGACATCGGGCCCCCTCGATGAATGCCGGCAAGAGTTCCCCAGCCCCTTTTCGTACGACCAGATCGGCCGAAGCCCCCATGATCCGGTGATAGATAACGGGAAACGGAAAGGTGGCCGGATTCCCCAGGTCCCCCGGGATCCTGGGAAATCGGGTGTCGAGCATCAATACCCCGATGGTCGAGCCGTCGCCACGTAGCCTATCAGCCATGGCCTGCCGCCAGTCGAGTTGAGAGCCTGAAGCGCAGGCTGAGAGGGAGCCGAATCGCTCGGCCCGTGCTGGCTCCGATCGCGCCGAGCTCGAGTGATCAGCGCGCGAAGGTCAAGCCGCAGGGCCGGGGCAGACTCTAGGTCGAGGCGTCCCCCCTCGTCAAGGTCCTTTCCCCTTCCGGAATCCGCACGTGCTTTTCCCCCGATCGTCCGAAATCGCTTGCCTTGCCGGACCGCCATCGGTAGGCTCCGCCTTCGACGATCTCTCGTGCAGGGGATGACCGGCGGGGGGACTCAACGTGAAGCCCCGGGCTGGCGTCGTTCTGCACTCTCGACGAGAGTTCCTTCCCTCCCATCCCTGCCGCTGAGGGGTCTCTGCCAGCATGGGCGTCATGAAGAACCTCGCCGCACTCCTGGCCCCCGGCGGCGTGCTGGTCCTGGCGGCGCTGGTGTGCCTGCGCCCGGGAGGCCTGCCAGCCTGGATGCTCCCCTATGCGCGGGCCTACCCCTACGTCGTCTTCGGGGTCGGGGTGCTCCTGGGATGGTGCTTCCATCGGAGCCGGATCGTCTTCGCCCTCCTGGTGCTCGCCGTGGCCGACCGGTCCTTGCTGGTTTCGGGTGCGGGGGAATGGGGGGCGATGGGTGTCGGCCGGGTCGTGTTCGATGCCGTCGCCCTCGCCTTGCCGCTGAACCTCGTTTGGCTGGCCGTGATCAGCGAGCGTGGAATCCTGACGCGTCGTGGCGTGACACGCCTCGTCTCGATCCTGGTGCAGGTGGTGGCCATTGCCGCGATGCTCCGCGTGGATCGGCACGTGCTTTCGACGGGCCTGGAATACGCGTTCCTGAATATGGATCTCACGACCTGGACTCCCATCGCCCAGCCGGCGCTGCTGGCATTCGCCGCGGCCGCGGTCTTGCACGTCGTCCGGCTGGTCCTGTCCCGGAACCCGATGGAGGCGGGATTCTTCTGGGTGGTGGTGTCTGCATTCCTCGCGCTGCATGGGATCGGGTGGGGATGGGCCCCCACGAACTTCCTCGCCACAGGCGGCCTGGTGCTCGTGGTGGCACTGGTCGCGACCTCGTATCGCATGGCGTACCACGACGAACTCACCGGCCTGCCGGGACGGCGGGCGCTCAACGAGTTCCTGCTCACGCTGGGGAGCCGCTACGCGGTGGCAATGGTGGACATCGACCATTTCAAACGGTTCAATGACACCTATGGGCACGAGGTCGGCGACCAGGTGCTGCGAATGGTCGCGTCCAGGCTGGGGGGCGTCTCCGGCGAGGGCAAGGCCTTCCGCTACGGCGGGGAGGAATTCTCGGTGATCTTTCCGGGCAAGTCGGCGGCGGAGGCCGTCCCTCATCTGGAGTCCCTGAGGGAGGCGGTCGCGGCGTCGCGGTTCGTCGTGCGCAACCCGGGCCGTCCTCGCAGGAAGCCGGCTCAACCGAAAGCCCCCACCCGCCCCGGAAGGGAAGTGGCCGTCAGGGTCAGCATCGGTGTCGCCGGACCGGCCGACCGCAATGCAGGTCCCCCTCAGGTGGTCAAGGCGGCGGATCGAGCCCTGTACCGGGCGAAGCATGCCGGCCGGAATCGAGTCATGCGGTGACCTTCGACCGCACCTCCTTTCCGGCGTCCCATGAGGACGCCCCGGGGAGCAAGCGGCTGGGCGTCGCGTACCCTGAGCGATGGCAATCGTCGGGGCGGAGCGGCAGCCGGGGGGGGTGTGGGTGCGGCCGAACACAAGCCCAGCGATGTCTAACCGTAACCCTGGTCGAGGCGAAATTCTTGCCCTGCCCAGTAAAACATGGTAGCTTCAAACCCTTTCTGGAGGAGCACCGGGGCGAGGGGAACGAACGATTCCGGACGGAGACAAACCGCGGTCACGCGGCCACGCGTGGGGTGCGAGGGAGGCTGAATATGCGTAGCGATACGGTCAAGAAGGGCTACGAGAGGGCAGGGCATCGGAGTTTGCTCCGGGCGGTAGGGCTGAAGGAGAGCGACTTCCCCAAGCCGTTCATCGGCGTGGCCAATTCATACGTGGGGATCATCCCGGGACACGTTCACCTCCAGGAGGTGGGCCGGATCGTCCGGGAAGCGATCTACGAAGCCGGGGGCGTCCCCTTCGAGTTCAACACCATCGGCGTGGACGACGGCATCGCCATGGGGCACACGGGGATGCGTTACTCCCTGCCCAGCCGCGAGCTCATCGCCGACGCGGTCGAGACCATGGCCATGGCCCATTGCTTCGACGGTCTGGTCATGATCGGGAACTGCGACAAGATCGTGCCCGGGATGCTCATGGCCGCCATGCGGGTGAACATCCCGGCGATCTACGTGAGCGGCGGTCCCATGGCGGCCGGAAAACTGGCGGACGGGAAGGCGATAGATCTGGCCACCGTGTTCGAGGGGGTCGGGGCCTACTCCGCGGGGAAGATCGATGAAGCGGCCCTCCTGGAATTGGAGCGGAAGGGCTGTCCCACCTGCGGCTCCTGCTCCGGCATGTTCACGGCGAACTCCATGAACTGCCTGGCAGAGGCGCTGGGCATGGCCCTGCCCGGCAACGGCACGGTCCTGGCGGTGGACGAGGCGAGGAAGAAACTGTACCGGGAGGCCGGTCGGCAGATCCTGCGGCTCGTGGAAACGGATCTGAAGCCGCGAGACATCGTGAACCGCGAGAGCGTGGACAATGCCTTCTGCCTTGACATGGCCATGGGAGGGTCGACCAACACGGTCCTGCACACCCTGGCGATCGCCCACGAGGCTGGGGTCCCGTATACCCTGGATCGCATCAATCAGCTTTCGGATCGAGTCCCGTACCTCTGCAAGGTGAGCCCGGCGGGCCACCATCACGTGGAGGACGTGGATCGCGCCGGCGGGATCAGCGCCATCCTGAAGCGCCTGGCGGAGAAGGGGGACATCCTGCGGCTGGAGCGCCCCACGGTGACGGGGAAGACGCTCGGCGAGATCGTCCGGGGCGCCGCCGTCAAGGATGGGGAGGTCATCCGACCGCTGGAGAACCCGTATCGCCAGACGGGCGGGCTCGCCATCCTCTTCGGCAACCTGGCACCCGAGGGGGGCGTGGTCAAGGCCGGGGGCGTGGCGCCCGAGATGCTGCGACACATCGGGCCGGCCGTGATCTTCGAATCGCAGGACGAGGCGCTGGCCGGCATCCTCAACGGCAAGGTGAAGGCCGGGGACGTCGTCGTGATCCGCCACGAGGGCCCGCGGGGCGGGCCGGGCATGCAAGAGATGCTGTCGCCCACGGCGGCCATCATCGGCCGCGGCCTGGGGAACTCCGTATCCCTGATCACGGACGGCCGGTTCTCGGGGGCGACCCACGGCGGGTGCATAGGACACGTCTCGCCCGAGGCGGCGGCGGGAGGCCCCATCGGATTGCTGCGGCCAGGGGATCGGATTCGCATCGATATCGAGAAGCGGGTCCTGGAGGTGGAGCTACCGGAGGCGGAGTTGCAGGCCCGCCGTGCCGCCTGGAGGCCGCCCGAGCCTCGCGTCAAGACCGGCTGGCTGTATCGCTATTCCAGGATGGTCACCTCGGGCAGCCAGGGGGCGGTGCTGAGAGCCGATTAGCCCAGAGAATTCACGAACAACATCGCGAATTCTCCGGATCAAGTGATCAATGATCGAGGACCAATGACAAATGATGGGGGACGGGCCCGGGGCGGGTCCGCCCCCGTCGTTTTTTCGGTGGGCGGAGGAGGGATCTTGCCAAGGGGAGGAACGGTGAGATTTGCTCGAGTGTGATGCCTTTCGAGGGAGACCTGTGCAAGCTCCAGCGGAAAGGGCGGCGCACGCAGCCGTGACGGTGCAGACCGAACGCGGGTACATCCCGCGCCTCGTGACCCTCTTTTGCGCCGGCTGGGCCGTGATCTATGCCGATCGGACCGTCCTGTATCCGCTCCTCTCGGTGATCGCACGGGAGTTTGGGCTCAGCGGGACCCAGACGGGACTCATCACGGGAACCTACTTCACCCTGTACGTGGTCACGCTCCTGGTCTCCGGTCTGCTGGCCGAGCGCTTCGGTCTGAAACAGGTGCTGGTGGTCTTCGCCTTCGTGACGGCTGTCAGCGTGGCGGGATTCGCCGTCGGGGCGACCACCTACCCAGGGCTCCTGGTCGTGGCCGGCCTGCACGGGGCGGGCGCCGGACCCTACTACACGATGGCCTACAGCATCACCATCCACACGGTCCCGGCCCGGCTCCGGGGAGTCGCCTCGGGTGTGATCAACGGCGGGATGTCCCTGGGTCTGGCGGTGGGACTGGCGCTGGCCGGTCCCTTCTACCAGGCGACGGGGAGCTGGCGAGTCCCCTTCCTGATCCTGGCGATCCCCACGTTCGTCGTGGCCGTGCTCTACCAGAAGGTGGTCCGGGAAGTCCGGGTGCCCCTCCGCCGGTCCATTCCTCTGACAGGGTTGCTCCGTGATCCGACGCTCCTCTGCATGAACCTGGCGGCATTCTGTGCTCTCTACGGCTGGTGGGTGATCCTGTCGTGGGGACCCGTGTTCTTCCAGACGGAGCGAGGGCTGAGCCTGACCCTCTCGGGCCTCTACACCCTGGTGATCGCCATCACCGCCATCCCCTCCGGATTGATCCTGGGACGCCTCTCCGACCGCATCGGTCGCAAGCGGATCATCCTGACAATGTTTCCCTTGATGGCGCTGACCCTGGCGGCCGTGCCCCAGGCGCGAACCCAGACAGAGATCTTTGCGGCCCTCATGGCCTACGGCGTGGTTGGGAAGCTGGCCTGGGATCCCGTCGCGATTGCCTGGCTCGGGGATCACGTGGCGCAGAGCCGACCCGAGGCAGTGGGGGCGGCCGTGGCGCTGTTCTCGTTCACCAGCGTGCTCTCGGCCGTGGTGGGTCCGCCCCTCACGGGCTGGATCAAGGATCTCACCGGCTCCCTGGCCGGGGGCTTCTACCTGGCGGGGGGTCTGGCGCTGGTCGGATTCGTTCTCTCCCTGAGGCCGGCAGGTAGCGGGCCGAAGCGAGCGACCCAGTGAGATTCCCCCAGGAGCCGGAGGGGAGGCGGGCCGCCGAGCCGGGTGGAAAGCCCGGCGGTTGGGCGTGGCGGTCTCTCCGGCTCTCCTGGGCGTTTGGGCTTCTCGCGGCGGTCCTGGGGCAGGCGACCGGATGGGCGGCCGAGACGCCGCTCACTCCCGGGATTCGCATCCTGGTGGTCGAGACCGAGGCACAGGCGCGGAGCGCGGTGGCCGCGTACAATGGCGGGGTGCCCTTCGAGCAGCTCGTGCAGGAGCGATCCATCCGTCCGGACGCGAGAGGCGGCGGATACCTCGGCCGGGTGGATCCGGCCACCTTGGCGCCGGAGGCCCGGGCCGCCCTGGCCAAGACCCGGCGGGGGCGATTGAGTCAGATCTTCCGGACCGAGGGGGGGTTCGCCGTGATCCAGGTGGTCACGGAGCGCGAGGAGCAGGAGCTGGAGGCCCGGGCCAGGCAAGGACCGGAGGCCCGAGGATTGCTCAGGCGAGGGACCGAGCTGGGGAAGCACGGGGACCTTGAAGGAGGCGTGAGCCTCCTGCGGCGAGCCATCGACCTCGACCCCAGCCTCGCGGACGCCCACTTCAACCTGGCCATCGCCTACGGGAAGCTCGGCCGGCCGGATGCGGCCATCGCGGCCATGCGCGAGGCGGTGCGGCTCCAGCCGGACGACGCCGAGGCCCACCTGCGTCTGGGTGGATGGCTTTTCGAGCGCGGTCTGCTGGCGGAGGCCTGCGAGGCCTACGAGCGGGCGGCGACGCTCCAGATGGATTCGCTGGAGGCGTGGCTGCGGCTGGCCCAGAGCTACGAGGCTGCGGGGAGGGCTCGGGCCGCGGTGGCGGCCTATCGACGGGTGCTCGGCCTCCTCGGACGGGACAGCACGGCCCTCGTCATGGCGCTCTATCGGGTGGCCATGCAGGCCGGGGATGGTCCGGCCGCGGTCGAGGCCGCGAGAAAGCTTCGCGCCGTTCAGCCCGGCCATGAAGGGCTGCTCAATCTGGGGGACGCCTTCCTCTTGAACGGAGAGCCCGAGGCGGCCGTCCGGGAGTTTCAGATGGCCTCGGCCCTGGCGCCATCCTCCGTCAAGGCGCATGTCGGGCTGGCTGCCGCCTACGCGCGACTGGGCCGGGCAGAGGCGGCAGCCGAGAGCTACCAGCGGGCCATCCGGCTCAACCCGAAGAACCCGGAGCTGTACGGCCACCTGGCCCGCCTGTACGAGGGGATGGCCCGTCTGGATCTCGGCATCGTGGCCCTGCGCGACGGCCTGAGCGCGGCCAGCGGTTCATCGCCGGCGCTTCTGGTCGCGCTGGCCGAGCAGCTTGCCAGCCTGTACGAGAAAGCCGGCATGAGCCGCGAGGCCGCGCGGGAACGGCAGCGCCTCCAAGGAACATCCGAGGGGAGGGGTGTAGTGACAGACCCGCCTCTGCCCCCGGGAGGAACTCCCAAGGAGAATTCGGTCCAGGAAAGCACACCTCAAGGATCGAACGAGAGGACGCCCCTGTCCGAGACGAGCGGAACTCCAACCCCAGAGTCAGGGCAGGACAGAGTGAAATCCCGCCAGGATCCCGCAGCGCGCGCACGCTCCCAGAGCGGGGCACCCACCGAGAAGGCCGACTCACCCGCTCCGATCGAGACGGATGGGGCTGCGGTGATCGACTGGCTCTTGAAAAGACCTTCGACCGGGAAGAAGTGAGTCCTCCGGCCTCCCTTGCCTCGTGAAGACCGGCCCCCGCCCGGGACCGGCACGCCCTAGCCTGTCCCCGCGGCTCCCGGTTCCGTCCATGCCCTGCGACGCACCGGTTCGCCGCCGCGACCTCCCTTCGACCATGCCTTCTCTCCACGGGCGGCGGGCTGGAAGAATGTTCTTGACACCTTGGATGGGTGTGGAGTAGACAGAATACTGTATACACAAAGGAAAACGCATGGCCGACCCCCCGCTCCTCTCCCTGGACGATCACCCATCCCTGCGCGAGCAGATCGTCCGCCGCCTGCGCCAGGCCATCGTCGCCGGCGAGATCCCCGCCAGGACCCGTCTGAGAGAGCCCGAGCTCGCCGCGCAGCTGGGCGTCAGCCGCACCCCCCTGAGGGAGGCCATCCGCCAACTGGAGGCCGAGGGTCTGGTGAACACCGTCCCGCGGCTGGGCACCTTCGTCAGCGAGGTGAGCCCCCGGGACGTGGAGGACACCTACGCCATCCGCGCCGTCCTGGAGGGATTGGCCGCGCGTCAGGCCGCCAAGAACCCGGACCCCGCCAAGGTCGACAGGCTCCGCGAGATCCTGGCCGAACTGGGGCGCAAGACGGCCGACTTCCGGGTGTACCACGAGGCGGCCGGACGGTTTCACGAGGCGATCCTGGCGCTGTCGGGAAACCAGCGCCTGCAGACCATGTATCAATCCCTGACCAATCAGGTGGCCCGGTTCCGCAGTCTCTCCCTGGCGGTGCCCCAGCGACCGGAGGTCTCCTTTCGGGAGCACCGACGGATCGCGACGGCGATCCTCAGCGGCCGGGGGGCGGAGGCGGAGAAGCTGATGCGCAGTCACATCGAGGGGGCGCGGGTGATCCTCAGGCAGCGGATTACGCCCGCGCAGGGTCGGGCAGGTTCCGGGAATGGGGGGAGGGGCAGGCCCCCGTCAAGGAGACAAGCATGAGCACAGAACGAGCCGCCGCGGATCCCGGTTCACTCACCGCCTACGTCGCCGGATTCATCGCCTCCACGGAGTACGCGGGCATCCCGGCGGATGTCCTCCACCTCGGGAAGAAGTCCATCCTCGACGGCCTGGGACTGGCGCTGGCCGGATCGGTGGCGAAGAGCGGAGAACTGGTCCGTCGCCACCTCCAGGGTCTCGGGTGCGCCGGCGGAGCCAGCGTCATCGGAGTCGGCCTGCGGGTCCCGGCCCGCTTCGCCGCCTTCGCCAACGGCACCGCCATGCACGCGGACGACTACGACGACACCCAGTTGGCGGTCGCCAAGGACCGGGTCTACGGACTGCTCACGCATCCCACGGCCCCGGCCCTGCCCGCGATCCTGGCCGTGGCGGAGCAGCGCGGCCGCTCGGGGAGGGACCTGCTGCGGGCCTACGAGGTGGGCGTGGAGGTGGAGTGCAAGATCGCCGAGGCCATCCATCCCCGGCACTACCAGCAGGGATTCCATTCCACGGCAACCATCGGGCCCTTCGGCGCAGCCGCCGGCGTGGCCAACCTGAGCGGCCTAAGCCCCGACGTCACGTGCGTCGCCCTGGGGATCGCGGGCAGCCTGTCCGCCGGGCTGCGGGAGAACTTCGGGACCATGATGAAGCCCTTCCACGCGGGCCGCGCGGCAGAGAGCGGCGTGCTCGCGGCCGAGTTCGCCGCCCTCGGCTTCACGGCGACGCCCCACATCCTGGAGGCCCCGCGCGGCTTCTTCCGCGCGGCGGGCGGCGGGTACGACGAGGGGGCAATCCGAGGGAAGCTTGGCAAGCCCTGGACGTTCGCCGATCCGGGGGTCTCGATCAAGCCGCATCCCTCCGGGTCGTTGACCCATCCCGGAATGACCCTGATGCTCTCGCTCATCAAGCAGCACGACATCCGAGCCGAGCAGGTCGAGCGCGTCAAGGTCGGCACGAACCAAAACATGCCCAACGCCCTCATTCACCACCGGCCGCGGACCGAACTTCAGGCCAAGTTCAGCATGGAGTTCTGCATGGCCATCCTGCTCCTCATGCGCAAGGCCGGATTGCCCGAGTTCACGGACGAGGTGGTCAACCGGCCGGATGTGCAGGCAATGATCCGGAAGGTGGACTTCGGCGTGCATCCCGAAGCGGAGGCCGCCGGCTACGACAAGATGACCAGCATCATTGAGATCGCGCTGAAGGACGGGCGGAAGATCTCCGGGCAAGCCGATTTCGGGAAGGGCAGCCCGGCGAATCCCATGAGCTACGAAGAGGTGGCGGACAAGTTCCGGGAGTGCGCCGCCTTCAGCCGCTGGCCGTCCGAGAAGGCCGAGCGGGTCATCGACACGGTCAGGGGCCTCGAGGACCTGGCCGACGTGAGAACGCTCACATCGCTGCTGTCCTGCTGACCGGCCGCTCCGGGCCGGGCCGTGGGCCGCGCCCGGGGTGGGTCGCAGATGTCTTTCAAGGGTGCGGGGCGCGATGGGGCTCGTGCCGAGACCGTCCGCGCTTCGAGAGGAGGTTGCCAATGCACAGGCAATGGAGTGTGCGCATCGGGGTTCTGGTCATGCTGGGCCTGACGCTCGGAATCGGGAACGCCTACGGCGCCGCCAAGTTCCCGGAAAAACCCATCACCCTGGTGGTCCACGCCGGGGCCGGAGGGGGCAGCGACATCTTCGCCCGGACCATGGCCGCGGCCAACGACAAGGAGAAGTACCTCCCCCAGCCCATCGTGGTGGAGAACAAGCCGGGGGGAAGCGGCGCCATCTCCTTCGCCTACGTGGCGGGCAAGAAGCAGGATCCCTACTTCATGCTGACCGCGGTGACAAGTTTCCTCACCACGCCGATCCTGCGCAAGTCCACGATCGACTACAAGGATTTCACGCCGCTCGCCAACTTCGCCTTCGACGAGTACATGCTCATGGTCAAGGGAGACTCGAAGTACAGGACGGTGAAGGACGTGGTGGCCTTCGCCAAGGCCAACCCCAAGCAGGTGACCGTGGGCGGGACGCAGCTCGGGTCGTCGGATTCGGTCTGCGCCTACCTGCTGGAAAAGGCGGCGGGAATCCAGCTCAATTACATCGTGTTCAACAGCGGCGGCGAGGTGAACGCCGCCCTGATGGGCGGTCACATCGAGCTGGCGGTCTCCAATCCTGGCGAGGCGCTGGAGCTGGCCAAGGCCAACAAGGTGCGGCTCCTCGGCGTCTACGCGGAGAAGCGGCTGGTGGGCGCCCCCGACGTGCCCACCCTGAAGGAGCAGGGGCTGGATGCCGTCTACGTCCAGAACCGGGGCCTGGTGGCGCCTGGAGGCATCCCCGAGGACGCCCGCAAGACGATCGAGGGGGCCTTCCAGAAGTACATGAAGAGCGACACCTTCAAGAAGTACGTCGTCGAGAACATGCTCTCGGAGGCCTGGATGGACGGGCCGACCTTCGGCAAGTGGCTGGACAAGGAGCACGGCCGATACGCGGTGCTCCTGAAGGAGATGGGCCTGCTGAAGTAGGCCGCGACCCCTTCGACCACGGGCGGGCGGGGCCGCGGTCCCCGCCCGCCGGCAAAATCGGACCTGGCTCGAAGCCGGCGGAGATGCAGGCATGCGCAGGGCAGACCAGATCACCGGGGTCATCGTTCTCATCTTCTCCTTGGTCGTGATCGAGGGGGCCCGGCGGATGCCGCCGAGCGGAACGTTCGGCCCCGGGGCCGGATTCCTCCCCTTCTGGCTGGGCGCGGCCATGGCCGTCCTCGCGATCATCTTGCTGGTCAACGCGTCCCGCGAGCCGGCCCACGTCTCGGGCCGCTCCCCGTTCCCGAAGGGCCGGCGGCTCCTCCCCATCCTGGCAACCGTGGGTGCCCTGGGTGGCTTCATACTCTTGCTCGAAATCCTCGGCTTCCTGCTCGCCACCGCCCTCCTGACCGCTTTCCTCCTGCGGGTCGTGGAGCGCGAGGGGTGGTGGATCAGCGTCGGGGTGGGGCTGGCGAACGCTGCCGGGCTGTACGTGGTGTTCCAGGTCTTGCTGGGCGTGAGTCTCCCCAAGACCGTCTTCGGCTTCTGAGCGGGCCTCGGCCCTGCGGATGGGAACGGGCGGTAAGGAAGGCGACGCATGGAGATCTTTCACAATATCCTGATGGGCTTCCAGGTGGCGATCTCGTGGCAGAATCTGCTCTTCTGTCTCATCGGGACGATCTACGGCACGCTGATCGGCGTCCTGCCCGGCATCGGGCCCGTCGTCGGGGTCGCGATCCTGATCCCCGTCACCTTCGGTCTGAACGCCACGACCGCCATCATCACCATGGCCGGCGTCTATTACGGAGCCATGTACGGCGGCTCGACCACCTCCATCCTCATCAACGTCCCCGGGGAGTCCGCCTCGGTCGTCACCTGCCTGGACGGATACGAGATGGCCAAGAAGGGTCGGGCCGCCCCCGCCCTGGGCATGGCCGCCCTGGCCTCTTTCATCGCCGGAACCCTGGCGGTGGTCCTGCTCACCTTCATCGCGCCCCCGCTGGCCAACGTGGCCCTCTCCTTCGGGCCGCCGGAGTACTTCGCCCTGGCCTTCATGGGTCTCACGCTGGTGACCAGCCTCGCGGGCGAGTCCATGGTGAAGGGCATCATGAGCGGCGTGTTCGGCCTGATCGTCTCGTGCGTGGGTGTGGACGCCGTGAGCGGGGAGGAGCGATTCACGTTCGGCTTCCTCTCCCTCCTGGACGGTGCGGGCTTCATCAGCGTGGCCGTGGGGCTCTTCGCGATTGCCGAGGTGCTGTGCAACCTCGAGGAATCCATGGGGCCGGTGTTCATCAAGGCGAAGTTCAGCCTCCGCAGCCTCTTCCCGAACCTCCAGGACTGGAAGGATTCTCTGGCGCCCATCTTCCGCTCCTCCTTCATGGCGTTCTTCCTGGGCAACCTGCCGGGAGCGGGGGCCACCATCGCCTCGTTCCTGGCGTACGCCATGGAGAAGAAGTTGAGCAAGCATCCGGAGCGATTCGGCACAGGCATCATTGAGGGCGTGGCCGCGCCCGAGGCGGCCAACAACGCCGCGGCCGGCGGCTCCATGGTCCCCCTCCTGGCCCTGGGCATACCTTCCTCCGGGACATCGGCGGTGCTGCTGGGGGCGCTCCTGGTCCATGGCCTCAAGCCCGGCCCGCTCCTGTTCCAGAGCAGCCCGCAATTCGTCTGGGGCCTGATCGCCAGCATGTACATCGCGAACATCATGCTCCTCATCCTGAACCTTCCGCTGGTCGGGCTGTGGGCCAGCCTGCTGCGTGTGCCCTACAAGATCCTGATGCCCTTGATCGTGACCATCTCCGCCGTCGGGGTCTTCACCACGGACAACAACATCTTCGATATGTGGGTGATGTTCGTCTTCGGGGTCATCGGCTACCTCATGCGCAAGCTGAAGTTTCCCGCCGCCCCCGTGGTCCTGGCCCTGGTCCTGGGACCCCTGGTCGAGCGCACGCTCCGCCAGTCGCTCACCATCTCCCACGGCAACATCTCCATCTTCTTCACGCGGCCGATCTCGGCCACCTTGATCGCCGTCGCCCTGATCTCCCTGCTCGCACCCCTGCTGCGTGGGGTGATGGATTGGCGGAAGAAGGTGGTGGAGTTCTCGTAGGGGCGAGGCGTGCCGGCGGGTGCGCCTGAGCAGGGCGCGGCCGCCTTGCCCTCGCGCGTCGACAACAGGAGGAACAGATCCATGCAGATCGCCGGAATTGTCGGAGGGGCGCGAATGGTCGTCCGCACCCTGGCGCGGGTCAAGGCGGGCGAGAAGGTCCTGATCGTGGCCGACACGGATACGGCCGTCGTGGCGGAGGCCCTGGCGGTGGCCGCCCTGGAAATCACCCCGGAGGTCGTGACCACGATGATGGTGCCGGTGGCCGTGGACGGTGACGAGCCCCCGGCCATCGTGGCGGCGGCTCTTCTGGCCGCGGACGTGGCGCTCCTGCCGGTGAGCTACTCCATCAGCCACTCCACGGCGACGCGGAATGCCCTGAAGCACGGGACCCGGGTCCTGTCGCTGCCGGCCACGACACCCGACCAGCTCGTGCGGGGTGGGGCGGAGGCGGATTTCGAGGCGGCCTCCCCCAGGGTCCGGAAGATGGCGGAGCTGTTGGGGGCGGCCTCCTCGGCCCATCTCACCACGCCCAGGGGGACCGATTGCCGGTTCGACCTGACCGGCCGTCCCGGGAATGCCCACGACTGCATCCTGGACCGGCCGGGCAAGTTCTCGGCGTTTCCCAACATCGAGGCCAATACCTCCCCCGTGGACGGCACCGCCGAGGGGAGGATCGTTTTCGATGGGAGCATCCCCAACCTGCGGATCGGGCCGCTCCGGACGCCGGTGGCGTGCACGGTCGAGAAGGGGAACATCGTCAAGGTGGAGGGCGGGCCCGAGGCCGACATGATCCGGAAGGTGTGGGCGGAAATGGGGGACGCCTCGGTGTACAACATCGCCCAGCTCGCCATCGGCCTGAACCCCGCGATCTACATGCTGACCGGGGTCTGGGCGCAAGATCACGGGGCCTTCGGCACCGTGCACATCGGCATCGGGACCAGCGCCAATATCGGCGGGACCACGAAGGCCGCCTGTCACTTCGACGGGATGATGTACCGCCCGACGCTGACCCTCGACGGCAAGGTCGTGCTGGAGGGCGGGGAGTTGCGGATCTGATCCGGGCCGCCCCTCCCGGCCGGGGGTATGTTCTGCCCTTGACAGGATGAGCGGAGAGGCGTAGTCGTTATCCCGATTTCGATTCCGGACCCAGGACCTACCACACGCAAGCACAGGGCGCATGGCTGCAAGGTGTAGGTGGGTCCCCCCGCAGCAGACCGACTCCAGGGAAAGGGGCCTATGCAAATCGACCAAGGCAAGTGTGTGGCCTGCAGCAACTGCGTCCCCATCTGCCCGATGGGGGCGATCTACATCGATTCCGCGGTGAACCGGGCGACCGTGAACCTGGACGAGTGCGTGGAGTGCTTCACCTGCCACCGGGGGATGAGCAAGGAGCACTTGAACCCGACGCTGGTCCGCACCGTCCGCGGCTTCCTCAAGCGCTTGCGCATCCGCTTCGACCCCGAGCCGGATGTCTGCCCCACCGACGCCCTCACCCCACAGGACCTCACCTGGCCCCGGATCGTCCGTCGCGCCTTCAGCGACCCCCTGGTGCCCCACGAATCCACGGGGGTGCACGGCCGCGGGACGGAAGAGGTGAAGACCAACGACGTGACGGATCGGGTGAGAGAGGGGGAGGCCGGCTTCACCATCGAGTTCGGACGGCCGGGAGTCGGCGTCCGGTTCCGGGACATCCAGAAGATGACCCTGGCCCTGGCCCCATTGCCGGTCACCTTCGAGAAGAAGAACCCGGTCTTCTCCTTGATGCGCGATCCCGCCACGGGCGCCATCCGGGAGGACATCCTGGACGAGAAGGTTCTCTCGGCCATCGTGGAGCTGAAGAGCTCGCTCCCGCATGCGCCTGAGGTCCTGCGCCGCGTCGAGGAGGTCGCCCCGACGCTGGACACCATCGTGAGCATCGGCGTGGCCACCCGCTGCGACCCGCAAGGGGACAACCTGCTGGAGCCCATGCTCAAGCAAGAGGGCTACGCGTTCTATCGCGGCAAGACGAACCTGGGTCTGGGCCGGCGGCCCGTGACCGCCACCGCCTGACGGGCGGCCACCCGCACGAGAGGATTCGATCCATGACCAATACGCTGCACCGATTCGGCGCCCCGGAGACGCTCCAGGACGACTACATCGTCTTCGCCATGGCGGCCCGGGGCATCAACGATCAGGACGCTCCACCCAAGCTTCAGACATTCCTGCGCCTGGCACTGAAGCACCACCCCATCAACATCGGCAACGCGGTCAAGGGGGGGATCTTCCGGCCCTCGCCTGACCTCACGCCGCTGGCCCACTGGCGGCGCCCCGAGGCGGTGGACCCGGACGCGGTGGTTAAGGGCATCGACGCCTGCACCACGGTCGCGGCCGTCTTCGACAACATGGCCAGCCTGGAGGCGTTTCTCGCGAATCTGAAGCAGGCGGACCTCGGACTCTCCATCAACGTCGCCTCCCTCACCGACAATGCCCACACCTGCTGCCGCCAGGTGGGGCTGACCCGCCACAGCGTGGGCTATTCCCTGGGCTTTCACGGGGACCTGAATCTGTTGCCCGACCGACCCGTCCTGGAGCTTTCGACCATGTGCGGGCATGGCATGGTGTCGCACAACTTCGCCAAGAAGATGGTGGACTGGGTGAAGGAAGGGCGCCGCGATCCGAAGCAGGCGGCGACCTACATGGCCCGGTTCTGCACGTGCGGCGTGTTCAATCCGACCCGCGCCACACGCATCCTGGAGGAAATGCGGACCGGGAAGTAGCCATGCATCCCGGCCGGTTGGTCCTGTCTCGCGGAGATATGTTCGCGTATCAGCAGGTCTGCTTCACTCAGCAGGTCGTGCCGGTCATGGCGGCTCAGTCGTCTGAGAGAAAGGGGGAGATCATGCGCGCTACGGGCAGACTGTGGAGAGTCTTGGGGTGTGTTCTCGTCGCGACATTTACCCTGATGGTTCTGGGCGTTGCTACCAACCAGGCCTCGGCGGCGACGGTCATCCGGATGGGGCACGTGGGATATCCCGGGTCGCTCTTGGCCATCGTGAATGACGAATACGCCAAACGGGTCAACGAGGCGCTGAAAGGCAAGTACGAAGTGAAGGTCTTCCATTCCAGCCAGTTGGGATCCGATGAGGAAATGCTGAAGGGGATCAAGGTGGGGGTCCTGGAGATGTTCCAGCCCTCCACGATCATGAGCACCGTGGATCCGAAGTTCGGCGTCTTCGAGATGCCGTACCTCTTCAAGGATCGGAACCAGGTGAAGCGGATGGCTGAGGACCCACAGGTGAAGGCTTCCCTGTTCGATCCGCTCCCCGAGAAGGGGCTCCGCCTTCTCGGCGTGTGGGAGAACGGGTTCCGGGTCATCACCAATAACGTCCGGCCCATCGTCAAGCCGGAGGACCTGAAGGGGATCAAGCTGCGGGTACCCAGTGGCGTCTGGAGGGTCAAGATGTTCCGCGCCTACGGGGCGAACCCGACGCCCCTGGCCTATTCGGAGGTCTTCGCCGCCCTGCAGGCCGGGGTGATGGACGGGCAGGAGAACCCCTTCCCGCAGATCTACGGCGGAAAGTTCCACGAGGTGCAGAAATACCTGTCCCTGACGGACCACGTATACACCCCCGCCTACGCCATCGTGTCCGAGCGGTTCTGGAAGACGCTGCCGTTCGACGTGCAGCAGGTCCTCGGGAAGACCGCCATGGAGGTGGGAGACTTCGCCCGCTCTGAGGGGGCCCGCCTGGACAAAGAGCTTCAGGAGAAGATGCAGAAGTCGCTGAAGATCAACGAGGTGGACAAGGAGGCCTTCGTCACTGCCTCCAAGCCGGTCTACGAGGAGTTCGCCAAAGAGGTGAAGGGGGGCAAGGAGCTGATCGATCGGATTCTCTCCCTGCGTTAGCCGCGCACCGAGGGAAGGGATCAGTGCAGCTACAGCGCAGCCGATAGGTGGCCCCGTTGCGCCCGGTGGCGTGACGGGGCCACGTTTGAGGAGGGAAGCTCATGCGCAGGGCCTACGACAGGCTCGTGGCCATCCTGGAGATCTACTCAGCCGTGCTCATCCTGGTCATGCTGGGCGTCGTCCTGGTCGGCGTCTTCTACCGATATGTGGTGGATCAGGCGCTCTCCTGGTACGACGAATTCGCCGGATATATCCTGGTCTGGCTCACCATGTACGGGTCGGTCGTGGGATTGGCCCGCGGGAAGCACATCAGCTTCGAGACCGTGGTGGAAAAATTCCCCCGCCGGGGCCAGCGGACGGCCGCGATCTTCGCCATACTGTGCGTCCTGAGCTTCTCCCTTGTCGTCTTGCTGTCTGGCTGGCAGTTGATCATAGAGATGGGGGGGGAGACGGCCATCTCGATCCCTGAGCTGAAGATGGCCTGGATCTACAGCGTGATGCCCATCTCGGCCGCGCTCATGGTTCTGGTCGGCGTGGTGCAGGTTTTCAGCTTGTTGATGGGTGGCGAGGTTCCTGGAGGCGTGCGCCCCAAGGCGATGGAGGAGGGCCAGTAAATGGGGTGGATCGTCCTGGGGCTGGTGCTGTCGCTCTCTGCCCTGAATGTTCCCATCGGGTTCGTGCTGGCCATCGCCACCATCGTGGTGGTGGCGATACAGGGGACGGCGCCGCTCGCGGCCATTCCCCTGATGATCTTCGGGGGCGCGTCCAAGTTTCCCCTGCTGGCCATCCCACTGTTCATCCTGGCGGGCGGGCTGATGACGACCAGCGGCATTTCCACCCGCCTCATCAACCTCGCCAGCGCCCTGGTAGGATTCATCCGGGGCGGCCTGGCCATGGTCACGATCGTGGCCTCCATGTTCTTCGGCGAGATATCCGGGTCGGCGGTGGCGGGTGCGGCCGCCATCGGCCAGGTGGTCATCCCGGCCATGGAAAAAAAGGGCTACCCCAAGGCCTTCAGTGCGGGGGTGGTGTCGAATGCCGCCACCCTGGCCATCATCATCCCACCGAGCATCCCCATGATCATCTACGCGGCGATGGCGGACACCTCGGTGGTGAAGCTCTTCATCTCCGGGGTCATCCCGGGCATCGTCGGTGGGGGCCTGATGATGCTGCTTTCCTACTACTTCGCGCGGACCCGCGGCTACCCGGCCGAGGCATCCTTCTCTCTGCGGGGGCTGGGGCGGGCGCTGAAGGAGGGCTTCTGGGCCCTGATGATCCCGGTGGTGATCTGGGGCGGGATCTTTGGCGGGATCGCCACGGCCACCGAGGTCGGGGGGATGGCGGCCCTGGCGGCGATCCTGATCGGGGTCTTCATCTACCGGGAGCTGACCTGGCGCGACTTCTGGAAGACGATCGTGGACTCCGCCATGCAGACGGCGGTCATCATGCTGATCGTGGCGACCTCCGCCGTCCTGGGCTGGTATCTCACCAACGAAGGGATTCCCCAGCAACTCGCCCAGGCCATGCTGGGCCTCACCCAGAACAAGTACCTGATCCTGCTCCTGCTGAACATCGCCTTCTTCGTGGCCGGCGTCTTCCTGCACAGCGCGGCGGCGATCATCCTGATCGTGCCCATCGTGTTACCGCTGATCAGGCAGCTCGGCGTGGACCCGATCCACTTCGGGCTCATGGTCACGATCAACCTGGGAGTCGGCCAGCAGACCCCGCCCGTGGCCACGGTGCTGATGACGACCTGCGCCATCGCGAACCTCTCCATGTGGGAGGTTTTCAGGACCGGCTTCTACTACATGATGGTGCTGGTGGTGCTGACGCTCCTGGTGACCTACGTGCCGCAATCCGGGCTGTGGCTGGTGAACCTGGTCTACGGTCAGTGAGGTGATCGTCCGGACCCGACCCGCCCGCCAACTTTCTCCCCTTGTCCTTTGCCTGCATCATTGGATAGTATGACGCGGTCCGGTACCCCGGGGTACCCGGGGCACCGAGCATGCCTTCGGGGGGCCAGGCACGATGCCACCAAGAGATCGCAGCGCTTCCGTCGCGACGCGGCAGGAGGTCGAGGCCTGGCGGGACCGGGCGTTCCGGCGCCTGCCGGCGCTCAGGGTCCGGGGGGAGAAGAGCGCACTCCAGTTCGTCGACGAGGTGGGCTTCTGCTTCACGCTGAGCGACTTCGGCCTGCCCGTGGCGAGCCTGTACGTGGCTGTGTGCGGCCGACGCCGTCCGCGCTGGCCCAAGCACACCCATCATGACCCCGAGATCGGGCTCACCTGGACCCTGAAGGACCGCCTGCCCGCGGAGCGCCTCACCTACTACGGAAAGCTGGTGAAGGGAAAGCCCACGCTGGTCTCGCTGGGCCTGCTGCCCGCCTTCTGCGCCCTGATCCGCGAGGGCAGGGGGAGCGGGGATTACATCGTGGACTACCGCCAGGGCCGGATGACCCGGGCGGCCGTGACCCTCCTGGAAGCCCTCCACGAGAAGGGCCCGCTGGCCACGCCCGAGCTTCGCCAGGCGGTGGCCCTGCAGGACCCCGATCGGGCTGGCGACTTCGACCGGGCTATGGCGGAGCTGCAGCGCGGCATGTGGATCGTCAAGGTGGAAGAGGTGTACGACCCGGACTTCTACTACCGGTGGGACCTGCTGGACACCTGGCTGCCCGGGCCAGTCGACGCGTCGCTCGGAATGCCGCGGGCGGAGGCGGTGGGGCGCCTCGTGGCGACCTACCTCCGCGGCGCGGCAGCCTCCCAGCCCCGCTTCCTGGCGGGCCTCTTCGGACTCGCGGTGGGAGAGGTCGAAAGCACCCTGGCCTCGCTGGAAGCGGAGGGAAGAATCCGGCGGGAGGCGCGCATCGCGCGACTGCCAGGGTCCTGGATCGTGTGGCAGGGCGATGCGCATCGTCGGGATTGACCTGGCCTGGGGGGAGAGGAAGCCGGACGCCCTCGCCCTCATCGATGCCTCTCCGCGAGGCACTCCGACTCTCCGGCAGACCGGGTATGTCTCCGGCGATGAGGCACTGGTCTCCTGGGTGTGGGAATCCATCGGCGACGGCCCGGGGCTCCTGGCCCTGGACGGGCCGATAATCTGTACGAACCATACCGGGGCCCGCCCCGTGGATCGGGAGACGCACCGGCGGTTCGGCCGGGCCCACGCCGGATGCTACCCGGCGAATCTGACCAGGTGCCCCCGGCCGAATCGCCTGCGCCTTTGCCTGGAGGGCATGGGCTTTCGGGCCGATTTCCGCATGTCGGGGCCGCGACGGGTATCCGAGACGACCGGCGGGCAGCTCCGCCGGCAGATCGAGGTGTACCCTCACCCGGCGACGCTGGCCCTGTTTGATCTGGGTCACATCATCCGGTACAAGAAGGGATCGGCGGCGGACCGCGGGCGAGAGTTACGCCGCTTCCAACGTCTGCTGCGGGAGGCGCTCTCCCGGGGCGATCCCCCGGTGCGGGTCGACGAGCAGGTGCGGGGCGTCATTGGGGAGGATCCGGCGGCGCTCCGCGGGGCGGCCCGGAAACGCCTCGAGGACACCCTGGATTCCATCGTGTGCGCCCTGGTGGGCTGGAATCATTGGTGGCATGGCGGTCGCCGGAGCGAGGTGCTGGGAGACCTCCGGACCGGGTTCATCGTGGTGCCGCGGGGAAACGGCGAAGCGGGAGGGGCATGGACGACCTGGTGAAAGCGGTCCTGGCTTTCCGCGATCAGCGCGACTGGAAGCAGTTCCACAATCCCAAGGACCTGGCGATCTCCATCACGCTGGAGGCGGCGGAGCTCTTGGAGCACTTCCAGTGGAAGACCGCCGCGCAGGTGGCCACGTTCCTCGGGAGCGATGAGAACCGGCGGCGCGTCGGTCAGGAGATGGCGGACGTGCTCATCCTCTTGATCTCCCTGGCGGATGCGGTGGGCCTGGATCTGCTGGAAGCGGCCCGGGCAAAGCTGCAAGAGAACGAAGGGAAGTATCCCGTGGATCGCTCCAGGGGAAATGCGACGAAGTATGACAAGCTGTCTCCATAGGCCCTCCGGCTGGTGGATCCCCGCGGGGTTCCTGGCGTGCCTCCTGGCGGGATGCGGCCGGGACGCACCGCTCGAGACCCGTGTGGAACGGCTGCTTCAGAAGGCTGAGTACGCCCAGGCGCTCGACCTCGTGGCCCAGGCGCTTCAGAAGGAACCGGAGGCATGGCCGGTGCAAGACCTCCGGGTGCGGGTGCTCCTCACGGCCGGTCGGTCCGAGGAGGCGCTCTCGGCCTATGCCGGACGGTGGTCCCGCGGCGGTCCCGACGCTCCCGGACTGTTCCGGCAGATCGCCATCGCGTTGGTGAGGGAGGGGCTGGAGAGCGGGGACGGCTTGCTGCGGGCTCGCGCCGCGGCCGCGCTGGCAGCCTTTGCGACTTCCGATCTCTTGCCCGTGTTCCGGGGGGCCCTGAGGCATCCGGACGCCTCCGTCCGGGCCCTCTCGGTGCGCGGACTCGACCACGTGCAGGGAGAGGAGGCCGGGCGACTCCTGCGGTCGGCCCTGGAGGATCCTGAGACCAAGGTGCGGGCTGCGGCCGCAGAGGCGCTGGGGAAGTGGGCCGGCGATGAGACGAGGGAAGTGCTCCTGCAGGCGCAGAGCGACCCGAGCCGCGAGGTCCGGCTGCGGGCCGGCGCCTCCCTGGCCCGCCAGGGGGACGCCGCAGCCCTTGCCCTGCTGCGCCGCTCCCTGGGCGATCCCGACGATTCCATCCGCATGCAGACGGCAGAGGCGCTTGGCCACCTGGGGGATCGGGAGTCTGCGCCAGAACTCCGAGCGCTTCTGCGCGATGGCAACCCGTACGTGCGCATGTACGGCGCCGAGGCGCTGGCCCGCCTTGAAGATCCCGCGGGGCGCGAGGCGCTGCGGGCGGCCCTCCGGCACGCCAACCGGTCGGTGGCGCTGTACGCCGCCGAGGCGTTCTCCAACCTCGGCGATGCCAGCGGGACCCCGCGCCTCCTCCAGGCCCTCGAGCCGGGCCAGGAGCTTTCGATCCGCCTGTATGCTGCCTGGACGCTGGCGAGGCTCCGGGATCTGCGGGGTCTCCCGACCGTGGAGGAACTCCTCCGGCACGCGCAGACGCAGGTCCGCATGCAGGCCACCTGGACGCTGGGGCAGATGCAAGAGGGTGCGGGGATCGGACCGCTCCGGCAGGCCGTGCTGGACGAGGCGCGGCCAGTGCGCCTGCAGGCTGCTTGGGCCCTGGCCGCAAAGCTGGCGAGGGGCGAGTCCGGGAAGATGGCCGGCGGCTGATCTCACGAACCCGCCCGAGTGATCGATGACACGACGCCTTCCTCATCCCGCCTTCCCGCACACGTGGGGGCTCCTTGGGTCCGCCCTGCTGGCGCTGTTCCTGGCCTCCTGCGCCCGGCCATCGGTTCGTCCCGTGAGCCTGGGGACCAGCGAAACCGGACTCGCCTCCTGGTACGGGCCGGATTTCCACGGCAGGCGGACCTCCAGCGGCGAGATCTATGACATGTACCAGCTCACCGCCGCTCACCGGGAACTGCCCCTGGGAACATGGGTCATGGTGACCAACTTGAACGACGGGCGATCGGTGGAAGTGCGGGTGAACGATCGCGGGCCTTTCGTGGCGGATCGCATTCTGGATATGTCATATGCGGCGGGCCGGATGTTGGGGATGATCGGGCCGGGTGTCATCCCCGTCCGGATGGTGGTTACTCGCCTCCCGTTGAACGACCGGGGGGAGCCGGTGGAGCAGGTCGTGCGTTACACGGTGCAGGTCGGGTCCTTCATCTCGGAGGAGAACGCCCGCACGCTGGAGCAGAGCCTGGCCGCCATTCCGGGGGTGGAGGTCGTTCCCAGCGTGATCGGTGGCGACACGTACTTTCGGGTCCGGGTGGGAAACTTTGCCCGCCGTCAGGATGCGGTGGCCATGGCGGGCCGCCTGGCGGGCCGCGGTCTCTCTGTCGTGATCATGGAGAGCGATCGGCAGCCAGGCCGTGATCCGTGAAATGGTTTTCCCTTGCGGATGCTCATGAAGTCAACTTCCTCGGATCGGAATCCGTTGTTCCTTTGCATCCGGCGGTAAGTCCTCGGGATCCGTCCCCCTCGTTGGCTGAAAACCCCGTGAAAAAAATACCAGATTCCTTGGTGAATCGGCCGCTCCACTCAGTCTTGAAAAATCCATGGGTTACAGGCCAGAATGTTTCCCACGGTCTCTTGGCCGTGTACTTCTTACATTTCCTGCGGGGAAATGGAGTTATGCACGGCCCTGCTGCAGGCGGGATCAGACGGTATGTAATGTTTTGATTCTATAGCCTTGAGGTCGAATCCCATGTGGCACACCCATGAACCGGCACCAAGGTTGCTGGGGATAAGGGCCGAAGTCACCTATCTGCTTTCATCTCGAGCGACTATCAAGTCAAGGGAGGTTCTCATGCAACCCTTCAGATGCGTGTCGCTCAGGTACCACACGTTTGTTGCTCCGCTTCCAAGAGTCCGACAGGTAACCTTGGCCGCACTCCGACGGATGCAGGGTGAGGTGTTCCCTCAAACAGAAAAAGCAGCCAAGCCATGCGCTGCGCCTACCATCGTGGCCTCTGCAAGAGACTGGCAGGCCGAGATTGAGCTGCACCCCACAAGCCCTCGGATCACCCGGATGCGGGTCCTGACGAAGGAAGGGGTCGTGTCGGAGAGGAACACTGCCTCGGAGATCCTCTCTCGGGTGGCCGATTCGCTCCATGGTGAGGTGGGCTGGCTGGAACCGTGCGTGAAGGCCTGACCCGCGGTCCAGGACAGGACGGCTCTCTCGCATCCAAACTGTTCGGTTTCAGGCCATTCAGATCCGGTGGCGGATTTCCGCTTGACACGTCGCGAAGGCCCGTGCTAGGGTCCCCGCGGTTTTGTGGGCCTTCGCCAAATCCGCAGGCTTGCCATCCGTTTTCGTTCACAAACCTCCCATGGCCTCCCCGAGGGGCCGTGTTGGTTTTCGCAGGGAGGTGACGGAACGCCGCACCGGGGAACCACGAGACTCGTCTCCTGTGTTTCGTCGCGCGGTGCGGCTCGATCCAGGGAAGTCCTTGACGTGCAGGGCAGCACCCGGCTTGGCGGTTCTCCGGCGGGCATCCAGGTCCCCACCCGGGAGGGTTCGGATCGTTCAACAGGGCGCGTAAGGAGGCGAGGATGGCCAAGCGATTCTACACGGTGCTCATCCTACCGGACGCCACATCCCCGGCTCGTAAGTTTCATATCACCAAGCCTGTCATTACAGTCCTCTCAACAGTGGTTGCCGTTTCCATCTTCGCCTTTGCCTTTTTTCTCTACCAGTATGTGAACCTCAATGTCCGGATGCTGGAGATGAAGCAGTTCCGGCAGGACGCGGGCGATCGCAACAACCTCGCCCAGAAGGTGGGCCAGCTCGAGACCGAGCTGGCGCGGCTGCGAGATCTGGATGAGCGGCTCCGCGTCGTCGCCGGTCTGGAAAAAGGGGAGTCGCAGCCATTGGCCCTGGCCCAGGGTGGCGCGGAGAGCCTGAGCCGGAACGCCTTCCAGGACGCCGTGGGGCAGCGGACTGGTCGTCTCGTGGACTGGGTGAACCGGGACCTGGAGAGCCTGGGGCAAGAGATCACCTCTCGGGAGCGGAGCTTCCGCGAGCTGAAGAAGTATCTCGAGGAGAAGCGGTCGGTCCTGGCCTCCACCCCGACCATCTGGCCGATCAAGGGCCTGGTGACGGCCGGCTACGGATACCGCCGCTCGCCCTTCACGGGACAGCGGGAGATGCACGAGGGTCTGGACATCGCTGCACCCTTGGGGACTCCGATCCTCGCGACGGCGGATGGCATCGTGTCCTTCGTCGGGCCGCTGGCGGGCTTCGGCAACGTGGTGTTCCTCAACCACGGGCACGGATTCACGACCTTCTATGCGCATGTCAGCACCAGCCCCGTGAAAGAGGGACAGCAGGTCAGGCGCGGGGAGGTGGTCGCCCGCGTGGGCATGTCGGGTCGAACCACCGGTCCCCACGTCCACTATGAGGTCCAGGTCAACGGATCCACCGTGAACCCCATGAAGTATGTCGTGGACCCGACCGGAGTGAAGTTCGCCGGCGAGAACGAGACGGGCGGGGAGTCGTAACCGATCCGTCGTATCTCATCTGGCCCCGGAGGCGCTGCCTCCGGGGCTTTCTTGTTTGGTGGGGGAGGGGGCGAAGGGGGTTGGATTCCACGGGAAAGTCGCGCGGGACCGGCTACTCGTCATCCTCCAGGCTGGCGAGCAGGGCGGTCAGATGAGGATTCCCGCCGGACGGAGGGCGCCAGTCCAGCTGGACGACCTCGACGCCGGAGGCCTTCAGATCGTCGGCGAACATCTCGATGCCGAGGTTGATGACCCGCAAGGGCTCCGTGAAGATACTCGGGAGGCTCATGACGATTCCTCCAGCAGCACGGTGGAAAGCTCCGGTTTGACCAGAAGCGCAGCGAACCGCGCCGCCTCGGCGTTCGACGGCAAGAGCTGGATGCCCACTGCTCGGAGTTGCGCTTCCTGTGCCGCGAGGCCCTGCGGGTCGCCGCTGGTTCCGACCACGGAGGCCACTGTCACCAATCGTCTCCCCTCGATCTTCGCCCTGGACTGCGCTTCCCGGACAGCCGCTGCGAGGGGCAGAGCCGGGTTCGGGTGGGATCCTTTTCCGAGCACGAGGTCCACCAGGAGGATGCCGACCTCCGGCGACGCCGCGGCCTTCGCGATCAGCTCGGATCGCGTCTGGGGATCGATCATGGGGTGGGGCCGCCCCACGGTGTATCGGTCGTCACCGAGATCCAGCACGCGATGCGGAACGGTCGGCCCGAGCAGCCCGTCCAGGATCACATGCGTCTCGTGCGCGAGCGTCCCGCCCGTGTAGAGACCCAGCACCTGCAGCCCGCGCAGCCGGTGGTCGGCGATTCGGTCGAGGCGCTGGCGGATCCCCTGGGGGGCGCCGAAGGGGCGGGCTGACCACGGGCGAGCGGCCAGGCGGGCGACGACCGCATCCGCTGCCGCATCCAGGCTGCCGACCCAGAGCGCCGCGCTTTCCGCCCGCGCGGTGGCGCCGAACAGGCAGGCGACCACGGGCTTGCCGAGCTTCGCCAGGACCGCCTCCAGGCGCGGGAGCACCGTGGGGTGCGGCGGCTTGGAGATCACGACGATGGCCTCCGTCCCGGGGTCCGAGGCGAGGGCCTCCAGGGCGAACAGCGTCATGAGCCCGCCAACCTCCGCCGTGAGGTCCCGGCCGCCCACGCCGATCCCGTGCGAGATGCCCTCGCCATGGGCGGCCAGACGCGAGGCCACGGCCTGGAGGCCGGTCCCCGCGGCGGCCACGCAGCCGATGCGACCCCGGGTCACCACATTGTAGAAGCCGATCCCCGTCCCGTTCAGATAGGCCGTACCGCAGTCGGGGCCCATGCAGAGGAGGCGCCGTCGGCGGGCCACCTGCTTCAACTCGATCTCGTCCTGGAGGGAAACGTTGTCGCTGAACAGGAACACGTGGAGACCCCGCTTCAGCGCGCGCATCGCCTCGAATCTCGCGTAGGGACCAGGGACGGAGATCGCCACGAGATTCGCCCCCGGCAGCAGCTTGCGGGCCGAGTCGAGCGTGCGCGGCCGGACCCCGGCCGCGCGCTCCGCGCTCTGGCGTCGCTCCAGCAGGAGTTGTCGGGCGGCGGCCAGGGCGGCGTCGGCTTCTGATGCGGTCTCTGCCTCCACCGTGAGGATCAGGTCCTCGGGCCGGGCCTGGCGGCTCTCCGGCGTGGCGAGGCCGGCCTCCGCCAGGAGGTCATGGTTGGCAGGGGTGCCCATGAACGCCACGGCCTCCCGGATTCCCGGGCGCAGCCGGACCTCGGCGGCGAGGCGCATCAGCACCACCGAGTCCTGGTAAAACGACGTGAGAATGACCGTCCGCCTGGACATGGGGACTCCCGTCATGAGGGGCGTGTAGATGGCCTTGGCGGGATGGGATCCGCGCCGGCGACGGCCCGGCACACCACAGAGACGCCTGCCAGCGCGTCCCATCCGGATGAGTGGCCGATTTCCGCAAGCGAGTCCAGCGTCACCGCCAGGTCCTTCGAGCCGGGGGAGCAGAGGGCGCCAATGGTCTCGTGCACGGCCGCGGCGCCTTCCCCCCTGGCGGCGCAGAGGAGGTGCGCCAGACTCAGCGCGTGGGTCCGTTGGCGCGCCACCGGCAAGAGGCGGCCGGCCAGGTGTCCGGCAACGTGTGAGCAGCCGAGGACGTGCAGGGTGATCAGCGCGCCGCCGAGCAGGTCGTCCCCCGACGGGGTGAGCCCTGGGCCCAGCCCGATCAGACGGGCGATCTCGGGTGCCCGCGGCGGATCGGTGTCCCCGCGACACACGGCGGTGATCAACCAGGATCGCAGGGCGGAGACGCCAGCGGCTGCCCTGCGGTGCAGGGGGCTGCCGTCGCTTCCACACAGCGGGCCCCCGGTGAGGAGGGCGGAGATCAGGGGGGCCAACCCCACGGTCGGGTGCCTTCGGTCGATCTCCTCCTGGAGTTGCGGCAGATTGGCGGCAATGGTCGCTGGGCTCCAGGCTGGCGGGGGGGCTGGCGGGCGCCAGGGTTCGGCCCCTTGAAGGGAAAACCAGAAGCGGCCGTCCAGGTCGAGCGTGGCCCCATCCCAGGCGACCCCTGCCCCGGGCGCCAGATCCAAGGCCCGCCAGTCCAGAACCGCCGGGAGCCCGACAAGTGCGTTGAGTGGTCCCGGTCCCAGGGACGGCGGCCCCAGGCAGATGGTCCCTCCGCTCCGGGCCTGCACATACAGGCTGCGGCGGAAGACGGCCAGGAGGCGGAGCCCGGTCCCGGCGGCGAGCGTCTGGCGGCCGGCGCCTCCGATACATTGCACCCGGAATGTCCGGGATGCGCGGGAGATCAGGACCTGCGCCATGTCAGCACCGGTCGCGGACAGCCTGTGGGTTTCGCCGGGTGATGGTCATGCCGAAAGATTTGACTTGGGGCCTCCGGATTATGTATGTCTAGAAGCGGGAGACCCCGACGCGCCACATATCCTAACCCGAGGAGGCGCCCAAGCCAAGCGTTGCCGGAGAGATTCTGGAAGCACCCAAACCCGCAGTGCGCCAGCGGGGTGAGGGCCCTGTTTGCATGGCCGGGCCAGGGAGGATGGCGATGCCACACGCCATGGTGAACGGTGTGGAGTTGTTCTACGAGTCCTGGGGGCAGGGTATCCCGCTGGTCTTCGTCCACGAATGGGGGGGCGACGCTCGGAGCTGGGACCCGCAAGTCCGCTTCTTCAGCCGTCGCTACCGCACGGTCACCTTCAGCGCACGCGGTTATCCCCCCTCCGCGGTCCCGACGGACCTCTCCCTGTATTCGCAGGCGCAGGCGGTGAACGACATCCGTGGGATTCTCGATCTGCTCCAGCTCCCCACGGCCCACATCTGCGGGTTGTCCATGGGGGCGTACGCGACCCTGATGTTCGGCCTCGCGCATCCCGATCGCGCCCTGTCGCTGACGGTGGCCGGGGGAGGATACGGCAGCGGAGCGGACCGGGCTCGGTTCCACCAGGACAGCGCGGCCATGGCGGAGCGGCTGATCCGAGAGGGGATGGCGGCCGTGGCGGCGACCTACGCGCGCGGGGCCACCCGCCTGCAGCTCCTGCGGAAGGACCCGCAAGGATGGCAGGAGTTCCACGACCGCCTGGCCGCGGGCTCGGCCACCGGCCGGGCCCTGACGCTCCGCGGCGTCCAGCTCGCTCGCCCCTCGGTGTTCGATCTCGGCCCCCAGCTGGAGGCCCTCCAGACGCCGGTCCTGGTGCTCGTCGGGGACGAGGACGAGCCGGCCGTCGAGCCGTCCCTCTTCATGAAGCGGAAGATCCCCGGAGCAGGGCTCGTCGTCTTCCCCAACTCGGGCCACACCATCAACCTGGAAGAGCCCGACCTGTTCAATCGGACGCTCCTGGATTTTCTCGCCACGGTGGATGCAGGACGCTGGCCCCGGCGGGGCATGGGCTCCTGATCTTCCCCCCTGGCTGCCCAGGGAGAGGCGGCGGCGGCCGCTCCTCAACACGACCCCTCAGGCGTCTCCCCGCGCCGGGAATTGAATTGGCGCGCCCGCGCTTTGTCTGGTAAGATACGTCGACCGGCCGGGTCCGGACGCGAAAGGATAGGGATCCCAGCATGTTCAAGATGCTTGTCAAGAAGATCGTCGGCACCAAGAACGAACGGGAGCTGAAGCGCCTCCGCCCCCGGGTCGAGGCGATCAACGCCCTGGAGCCGGACCTCCAGCGCCTGGGCGACTCGGACCTCCGGGCCAGGACGGGGACGTTCCGGGAGCGTGTGGCCGCGGCACTCGCCACCACGAACGGGGGGGGCGGGGACGGCGAGGAGGAGGAGGATGCGAAGGCCAGCAGCGATGCCCTCAAGGCCGCGCTGGACGAGATCCTCCCCGAGGCCTTCGCCGTCTGCCGCGAAGCGGGCCGGCGCGTGCTGAACATGCGCCACTTCGACGTCCAGCTCATCGGCGGCATGGTCCTGCACGAGGGGAAGATCGCCGAGATGGCCACGGGCGAGGGCAAGACGCTGGTCGCCACCCTGCCCGTGTACCTGAACGCCCTGGCGGGGAAGGGCGTCCACGTCATCACGGTCAACGATTACCTGGCCAAGCGGGACACGCAGTGGATGGGGCCCATCTATCACGCCCTGGGGCTCAGCGTGGGCGTGCTCCAGCACGAGGCCTCGTTTCTCTTCGATCCGACGGTGCGGTCGGCCGACCCCCGCATGGCCAACCTGCGGCCGTGCACGCGGCAGGAGGCCTACCGCGCGGATGTCACCTACGGGACCAACAGCGAGTTCGGGTTCGACTACCTCCGCGACAACATGAAGTTCTCGGCCGAGGAGTATGTCCAGCGGGTGCTCCACTACGCCATCGTGGACGAGGTGGACAACATCCTGATCGACGAGGCCCGCACCCCGCTGATCATCTCCGGGGCGTCCGACGAGTCCACGGACAAGTACTACGCCATCGACCGGATCATCCCCCGGCTCAAGCGGGCCGCCACCATCACCAGCGGGAAGCTCCACGAGATCGAGGCGACCGCCCAGGGCGACTTCATCGTGGACGAGAAGGCCAGGAGCGTGGCCCTCACCGAGACCGGCGTGTTCACGGTGGAGAAGCTCCTGGGGGTGAAGAACCTCTACGAGCCGGCCAACATCGAGATCGTCCACCACGTGCAGCAGGGCCTGCGGGCCCACAGCCTGTACAAGCGGGACGTGGACTACGTGATCAAGGACGGCGAGGTCATCATCGTGGACGAGTTCACCGGGCGCCTGATGCCGGGGCGCCGGTGGAGCGACGGCCTGCACCAGGCCATCGAGGCCAAGGAGAAGATGAAGATCCAGCGCGAGAACCAGACGCTGGCCTCGATCACGATCCAGAACTACTTCCGCATGTACGGGAAGCTCTCGGGCATGACCGGCACCGCCGACACCGAGGCGGCGGAGTTTGCCCAGATCTACAACCTGGACGTGGTGGTCATCCCGACCAACCGGCCGCTGATCCGCCTCAACCAGAACGACATGGTCTACAAGACCCAGCGGGAGAAGCTGAACGCCGTCGCCGACGAGATCGCGGAGCTGTACAAGCTCGGCCAGCCGGTCCTGGTGGGCACGACCTCCATCGAGAAGTCCGAGGCCGTGAGCAGCCTGCTGAAGCGGCGGGGCATCCCCCACCAGGTCCTGAACGCCAAACCCACGTACGCCGAGCGCGAGGCGGAGGTCGTGGCCCAGGCCGGGCGCTTCAAGGGGGTGACCATCTCCACCAACATGGCCGGCCGCGGCACCGACATCCTCCTGGGGGGCAATCCGAAGTTCCTGGCCTCGGATCTGGTCCGGCACGGCGAGGTGAGCCGCCAGGGCCTGGAC
>DATIFO010000055.1:0-46340 GCA_035455275.1 Methylomirabilis sp. (SeqCode)
TGCCTTCCATCCGGGGTGTGTTGATAGACCGCGGACACCTGTTTGTCCCGCTGCTCGTCATCGTGTACCTGATGCTCATGGGGTACACCGCCCCCATGGCGGCTCTCTGGGGCACCCTGGCTGCGGCGCTGTCCACGTGGATGGGCCGTTTCGGCTGGCTCTACCTGTTCGTCCTACTGGTCGAGTACATCCTGCCGGGCAACGTGATGATGGTTCTCGGTATCGGATGGCTGATCTTGGGGGTCATCCGCCTCATGTCGCGTGACGGGCGGGCGGCCCTGAAGCCGCTGCTGACGAAGCTGTTCCCGGATGCCCTGGAGGATGGCGCGCGCAACGCCCTGGCCGTGGCATCCGCCTGCGCCTGCGCGGGCATCGTGATCGGGGTCATCGCCCTGACGGGCGCCGGCCTCCAGTTCACCAGCCTGGTCCTGGCCGCCGCCCAAGAGTCGCTGATCCCGGCCTTGGTCCTCACCATGATCGCCGGGATCATCCTGGGCATGGGGATGCCCACCACGGCGGCCTACATCGTGCAGGCGGCCCTCCTGATTCCGGCCCTGATCAAGCTGGGCATCCTGCCCATCGCCGCCCACCTGTTCGTCTTCTACTTTGCCATCATCTCGGCCATCACGCCCCCGGTGGCCATGGCGGTGTACGCCGCGGCCGGGATCGGGAAGACGAACCTCTGGGCCACGGGCCTGGCAGCCATGCGCCTGGGCGCCACCGGCTTCATCGTCCCGTTCATGTTCGTGTACGGGCCGTCCCTCCTGTTCGTGGGGACGTGGTTCGACATCATCACCACCATCATGTCCGCGTCCGTCGGGGTCATCTGCCTCTCGGCGGCGCTCCATGGATGGCTCGTGAAGCCCACGCTCTGGTGGGAGCGGGTCCTGCTGGGGATCGCGGCCTTCTGCCTCATCAAGCCGGGGATCTACACGGACATCCTGGGGTTCATCCTGCTGGGCGGGGTGATGGCCTCGCAGAATTGGCTCCACATCCTGCGGCCCGTCGTCGAGGCCAAGGGGATGGCGGACCCGCGAGGCCCCGCGGTGGAGCTGGACGCGGCCAAGATCGAGCGGGCGAAGCAGGAAGGGTAGGCGGGGCGGGGCGAATGATCGGGGCTCAGTCGACCGTGCGGCCCCCATCCACGAAGAGGATCTCCCCGGTAACGTAGCGCGCCCAATCGGAGGCCAGGAACAGGACGGCTCCCACCACGTCCTCCGCCTCGCCGATGCGCCCCAGGGGGATCTTCCTGACGATCCCCTCCCGCACGGAGGGGTCGGCGAGGTACTCCCGGGTCATTCCGGTCGCCAGGTACCCCGGGGCCACCGCATTGACCCGGACCCCGTAAGGAGCCCACTCGTTCGCCAGGACCTTCGTGAGCTGGGCGATCCCGCCCTTGCTGGCGGCGTAGGCCGCCAGGTTCGGGTGGCCGCGGACGCTGGAGACGCTTGCCGTGCTGACCACGCAGCCACGCCGGCGGGCCAGCATGTGGCGCCCCGCTTCCTGGGTCACGAAGAAGAGCCCCTTCAGGTTGACGTCCAAGACGAAATCCCAATCCTCCTCGGTCAGCTCGATGGACGGCCTTCGCCGGTTGACCCCGGCGTTGTTGAACAGGACGTCGATTTTCCCCTCGGCGTCGAGCACACCCCGGACCGCGGCGCGGGTCTCTTCCACCTGCCGGACGTCCGCCCGCGCCGCGGACACTCGCCCAGGGTAGTCGTGTCCCAGGGCGTCCACGGCCCTCCGGATCGCCGCCTCGCTGTTGTCCAGGAGGACGACCTTCCCGGCCCCTCCGGCCAGAAACCCCTTCGCCACGGATTGGCCGATGCTCCCCGCGCCTCCCGTGATGAGAATGACTTGCCCTTCGAAGTTGAGCATCCGACCGGCCCCCCGCAATCCGGCCAAATCCCCCATGCCTCGTGGGGATGCAGCCCCGGCCACACAGGACGAGCGCCCCTTTGCCAAAAATCCCCCCTCCGCCCCCCTTTGCCAAAGGGGGGGACGGGGGGGATTTGCTCCTAGCCGACGCCATTCTCGATCCTGGTGTGGACGAAAATGGCTCTACACCCGGTACTCCAGGAATTCCTCGGGCAACTCCACGGGACCGGCATAGGCCTGCCGGGCTTCGCGGCGGAGGTCCTCCACCTGCCCGTGAATCTCCGCGCTGAAGTGGCAGAGGATCAGGCGCTTCACCCCGGCCCGCGTGGCGACCTCGCCGGCCTGATAGCCCGTGGTGTGACCGTCCGCGGCCGCCCGCGCGGCCTCCGAGTGCAGGAAGGTGGCCTCGTGGATCAGGGTGTCCGCGCCCCGGGCCAGCGCCAGGAGGGAGGCGCAGGGACTGGTGTCGCTGCTGTATACCACGCTGCCCCGCTCGCCGGGGAGATCGACCTCCACCCGCAGACCGACGTTCGGCGCCCCGTGCTTGACGGGCGTGGATCGGAGGCGAAGCCCCCTCACCCGGAGGATCTCATGCCCCTCCTTCGCCGGGATCTCGTGCAGCTCGATCCGGTAGGGCATGTCCTCTTCCAGGGGAAACAGGTCCATGAATCCCCGAAGGATGGGCATGGTCTCGGCCAGGGCGTGGACGTGGAGCGGTGTCCGTCGTCCCGCGAGGCCCAGGTTGTGTGCCAGGGACGGGATGCCATAGACGTGGTCCACGTGCCGGTGGGTGACGATGAGCGAGGAGACCTTCATGGGATCCAGACCGGCCTTCAGGATCTTCTGGTACGGGCTGCCCGAGCAGTCCACCAGGACCACGTCTTCCGGCGAGTAGAAGGCCAGCGCGGTATTGTCCCGGGCCGATGAGGGGATCGCGCCGGACGTACCGAGAAACTGAAAGGGCATGGCGACCTCCTGCAACCCCAGCCGGTCTCTCCGTTGGAGGACCGCGTCAGGCGCCCCCGAGCGCCTTCCGCATGGCCTCGCCGTTCTTCCGGCACCAGTCGAACCACACGAGCAGGTCGGTGCCGATGCAGAAGTGGCGCACGCCCATGTCGAGGTAGCGCTTGGCGTCGTCGGGCGAGTTGATCTCGCAGCGGGGCGGTATGCCCATCCGGAGGGCCGTCTCGAAGACGCGTGTCTCCACAGCCCGCGTCTCCGGGCTGAACCACTGCCCCGGGCGTCCGGTACTGATGGTGTAGTCGGCGGCCCCCCACTGGATCATGTCCACGCCGGGCAGCGACAGGATCTCCTCCAGGTGCTCCACGGCGCCCTTCTTCTCGATCATCAGGACCACGACAACGTCCCGGATCGCCTGGACGTACTTCTGCTGTGCCTGCTGGATGGGCTCCCCGTAAAAGGCGTAGGCGTGCCGCCGGAACCCGGCGCCATAGGTGCCCAGGTCCTCCGGGGTGTCGGGCCGCGCCGCCTTGAGGCAATCGCGCGCGTCCTCGAGGCTGCGGCAGTCCGCGAACAGCACGCTCTGGAAGCCGGCGCCGATGCCGCGCTGCGCGAGGAATTTGCGAGGTTCCTGGTCCACCTTGATCATCGAGGAGAGGCTGAACAGCTCGGCGGTCCGGCAGAGGTTCTCCAGCGCCGTCAAGTCAAAGGGGGCGTACTCGGCCACGAACTCGACGTAATCGAACATGCCGCTGTGCCCCACGGCCTCGACAACGGCCGGCCAACTGCTGTGGAGGTGGGTGCCGAGGGTCGGCTTGCCTGCCTTCAGGAGTTCCCGGAGTTTGTTCGGCTGCACCGTTGTTCTCCTTGGCTCGTTCATCCGCTGTTGGCCGGCGCTCGCGTGATCGCCGGCGTCTCACCCTGTCGCTTCCGCGGATCATCCTGGTGCGCGGAGGATCGGCGGGCATGCTACCAAAGCCATTCCTGCCGTGTCCATCGGAATCCCGCGCCGCGCGGCCGATCTATCCGGTCTTGTCCTGGCGGATGGCGGCCAGGTATTCCTCCTCGTCGCTGAGATGCTGGCGCAGGTGTTCGGCCACCGGCGCGGCCTGTGCCCGCTCCAGCCAGAAGGCGCTCAGAGCCGCGTCGATGGCCGGCCGGTTCAATCCATCCCGGTCCCGATCGCGGACGGAAGCGAGGTACGCCACGATGGCGCCGGCCTCCTCTCTGGTGAACACCGAGAGCCGGAAGCGGGCGTAGTCGAACGTCGTCATGGCTCCGTAGCGCCTCGGGTTCACCAGCTTGGATTTCCCGCTCCGGATGACGAACACGCGGGTCCTGGTTGGAATCTTCACACTGAAGTCCGAAAACCCGTGCGTCAGGTGGAACAGGGGGTCCGCCACCTGGAGGTGACCGCGCAGATCCGCGACCAGATAGGCCGGCATGAAAAACCGGAAGGCGCCTTCCGAGAAGAAGCTCAGCGCCCCCGCATGGGCCTCCAGGAAATCCACCTGGATGCCCCGCCAGTCGGTCTTGCCCCTGAAGGGTTCGACCTCCTCGAAGGGCTCACACCCTTCGCGGCTGCCCAGCAGGAACGGATCGCCAGGATACTGGGTCTTCTCGAACGCCGCGAAGATCTTCTGGATGACCGCGTCGCTGTCGCTCATACGGATCCTCCGTGCGTCGGGCCTCCATGACCCGTGGGCTGCGATGCTCTCTCCTTCATCCCGTCGGCCACCAGGGTGTGTCGCCGCCGGCACCGACGAGCGAGGTGGAGTATCCCGGACGCCACGCGGGGCGTCAAGGAGACATCCCGGGGCCTGGCTACGTACCGGCTGACGGCCTCCTCGGCCCGGCTTGACTCGTTCCAATTGACTGGTGAACCGGATACCTTGCCCCTCCCAGCTTGCGGGAACTCCTCACGTCTGCATAATTGGTATCCATGCCCTCCTGGAAACGCACCCTCGTCACCTTGACGGCGGCCCAGTTCGGCTCCACCCTGGGCTTCTCCATCATCTTCCCGTTTCTCCCCCTCTACTTGCAGGAGCTCGGGACCAGCACCAGCCTGAGCGTCGAGGTGCTTGCCGGGTTGATCTTTTCGGTGCAGGCCCTCACCATGGCCATCGCCGCTCCCTTCTGGGGCGTGGTGGCGGATCGCTACGGCAGGAAGCCCATGGTGGTTCGGGCTGGGTGCGGGGGCGCGGTGGTGGTCCTGCTGATGGGGTTCGTGCAGACCGCCGAGCAGCTCGTCTTCCTGCGGGCGGTGCAGGGGCTGGTCACCGGGGTCGTCACGGCCAGCACCGCCCTGGTCGCGGCGATGACCCCCCGCGAGCGGACCGGCTACGCCATGGGGCTGCTCCAGCTCGGGCTCTGGAGCGGCTTGTCCGCCGGGCCCCTGGTCGGCGGCGTCCTGTCCGACCTGATCGGATTCCGGGGGACCTTCGTGGTGACCGCCATCCTCCTGTTCCTCTCCGGCCTGAGCGTCTGGATCGGCGTGGAGGAGCCGTTCATGCGGGCGGAGCAGCTCCAGGCCGGCCCGCTCGGGTTCCTCGGGGACTGGCGCCGGATCCTCTCCAACGCGCAGCTCGACTTCACGCTGGTGCAGCGGTTTCTCGGGGCCATCGGGCGCTCCGCGCTGGAGCCGGTGCTTCCCCTGTTCGTGCTGGCGCTGGCGGCGAGCCCGGCGGGGGTCGCCACCGCCACCGGCCTGGTGGTGGGGGCCGCCTCGGCGGCGAGCACCGTGACCTCGGTGTACCTCGGACGGTACGGCGACCGGGCGGGGCACGCCCGGGTGGCGCTTGCGTCCGGGATCGGTGCGGCGGTCTTCTACCTTGCGCACATCGTCGTGGGAAGCCTCTGGCAGCTCCTGGTGCTCTACACGCTGGCTGGCGCCTGCGTGGGCGGGCTGCTGCCCTCGTTGTCCGCCATGCTTGCGGAGCACTCCGAGCACGGCGACGAGGGCTGCGTGTACGGCATCGACAACTCCGTCACTTCGGCCGGCCGCACCGTCGGCCCCATGCTGGCAGCCGCCTGCGCCCTGTGGTTCTCGCCGCGTGGCACCTTCGTCCTGACCGGCCTCATCTATGCAGCCAGCGCCCTCCTCGCCGTCCTGACGGTCTGTCGCCAGGAGTCATTCGGTCGGCAAGCGACTCTCAAGTGACCAATCTCGAATGACCGACCACCACTGTCCAGACCCCGATGGGGCGAGGATCTCGGCCATTTCATCCCCGCAGAGATCGTCTGGCCGTCATTCAGGGAGTGTCCGCCAGGCACACCGGTTGCCTTTCGCCTTGACGTGCCCGCCTCTGCGGAGCTAGGTTTATCGGTGTCTCTCGCCTTCCAGGACAGGGGGCTCGCATGTCCCTCCCGGTCTCGGACCCGCATGGCCCTCTGCGACCGCAGCCGTCGCAGAGGGCTTTTCTGTGTGGGGGCTTGTGTGTGCCGGTGCTGGTCCTGCTTTGCCTTGCCGGGATTTCCTTGCCGGCCTCGGGCGGCCAGCCCGGGGCGGCGCAGTTCCAGAAGTGGTACCAGGAGCTACGCGAACTGGAACCGCGGAACCCCTTCGGCGTTCCCCTCCGCATTCAGTCAGAGGAGCGCAGCGATCGGGTGACCGTCGAGATGCACGGCATCATCGAGTATCCCTTCGATGCGGTCAAGGCCGCGCTGAGCACGCCCGCTACCCTGTGTGAGTTCATCCCGTTGAACGTGACCGTGAAGGCGTGCACCCACCAGCAGCAGGCGCAGGATGTGCTCCTCACGCTCTTTTTCGGCTGGAAGCACTACCAAGAGCCCCGGGACGCCTCGTCCCAGCCGTACCGCTACGCGCTGCAGGCGGGGGAGCCGGGCGCCGTGTCAGTCGTCCTGGGCGCCCTCAAGGGCCTCTTCGGGACTGCGGCCCACCGGATGGAGCTGGATGCGGCCGGCGTGGAAGGGCGGACGGTGCTGGTATTGCGTTCATTCTACGTCCAGACCGCCGCAAGCAAGATGGCGACCACCATCTATCTGGCCACCCTGGGACGGGACAAGGTCGGGTTCAGCCGCGAGGACGCCGGCCCCGGTCTCCGCCCGGGGTACGTGAAGGGGCTCCGTGGAATGGTAGAACGCGGCGTCATGCGGTACTACCTCGCGCTCGAGGCCTTCCTGGGCACCGAGATGGTGCCAGCCGCCCGCCGGTTGGAGGCGCGCATCAATGCGGCGTACGACCTGATGGAACGCTATCCTCTCCAGCTCCACGATCTGGAGAGGGCGGAGTTTCTCGACGCCAAGCAGCGCGAGCACGAGAACCAACTCCGCCTCCAGCAGAAACTGACCGGGGCTCCCCCGACCGCGAACAGGCCGTAGGGCCGCTGGCGATCGAGTTGCCGGACGCCGTCGCCGCTGGCCTGCGGCCACAAGACCCTTCCCTCCGCCCCGCACGTCGGCTAGAATCCCCGTATCCCTCATCCGTCCGGTCTCCGGCCACTGCGACAATGCGTCCGCGCAACGTAATGTCATTCAGGGCTGCTCTTCTCTGCGGGTCCTCCAGCCTGGGTGGGCGCGTCAACAGTCCGTCATGAGCCATGTGTCCCTGGCTCTGCTTGAGGGGGGGAACCATGTTGAAGAATTCGCGTCTGTCCTGGATGGCAGCCGCTCTGCTCCGCGCTTCCCGCCTGGAGCCAGCAGTTACCCGAGGGAACGGGCAAGGAAATGGTCGCGGCCCAGTGCAATAGCTGCCACACGTTTTACAGCCGCGTCGGGGCCGGGTACACGGCCGAGGGCTGGCGCACCGTCATGCGCATGATGGCCAATCACGGAGTGAGCGTGCCGGCGGATCAGGTCGCCACGATCACGGAGTACTTGACCAAGAACTTCCCGGAACAGGGAAAGCCCGCCGGTGTGGTGATCCCGGGGCCCGCCAAGGTCTCGATCCAGGGGTGGCAGGTGCCCACGCCCGGCTCGCGGCCGCACGATCCGCTGGCGGCGGCGGACGGCTCGCTCTGGTACACAGGGCAGATGGCCAATGTGCTGGGGCGGCTCGACCCGAAGACCGGCCGGTTCCAGGAGTATCCCCTCAAGACGCCTCACTCCGGACCGCACGGTCTGGTCGAGGACAGGGGGGGCAACATCTGGTACACCGGGAACACCGGGGCGTTGATCGGCAAGCTCGACCCGAAGACCGGCGCGGTCACCGAGTACAAGCTGCCGGACCCGGAGGCGAAGGATCCGCACACGCTGATCTTCGACCAGAGCGGGATTCTATGATTCACGGTGCAGAACGCCAACCGGGTGGGCAGGCTCGACCCGAAGACCGGCGAGATCAAGCTGCTCACGCCGCCCACGCCGAAGTCGCGCCCCTACGGCATGGCGGTGAATTCGAAGGGCACCGTGTTCTACGTCGCCTTCGGCACCCACAAGGTGGGGAGCGTCGATCCCAAGACGCTAGAAATTCGTGAGTACCCCTTGCCGGCTTCTGCCGCCCGCCCGCGGCGCCTCGCCATCACCAGCGACGACATCGTCTGGTACAGCGACTTCTCGCGCGGGTATCTGGGCCGTCTCGATCCCGCCACCGGCAAGGTGACCGAGTGGCAGTCTCCCAGCGGTCCGAAGTCCGAGCCCTACGGCATCTCGGCGATCGACGACGTCATCTGGTACAGCGAGTCGGGGACGACCCCGAATACGGTGGTGCGATTCGATCCCAAGACTTCGACATTCCAGAGCTGGGCGATCCCGGGCGGCGGCAACATCGTGCGCAACACCTCGGTCACGCGGGACGGCGACTTCATGCTGGCCAACAGCCTGGTCAATGCCGTGACCCTGGTCAAGATCCCGAGGTAGGAGTGCGGCAGCATCGTCCGGTCTGAAGGAAGGGGATTGCATCGCCTGGTCCCGGCGACCGGTGTCCTCGTGGCCGCGCTGCCTGGCCGTTGCTGGAGCCTGGATGGGGGAGTGCCATGGGGACGGAAGTGAGCATCCGAGACGTGGGCGAGGCCATCGAGCTGCAGGGCGATGAGAGGACCGCGTACCTGAATCCCGACACCGGGGAGATCGTGACGGTCTCCGAAGAGGAGCGACGACTGGTGAAGGAAGGCACCGAAGAGGACGTGCCGGAGTGGCAGCGAGAGCTTCTGCCCAAGGTTCGCGAGGCGCTCGCGTCCGAGCGCTTCCTGCCACTCCCCACCCGCTTCGAGGTCCACGACTGGAGCATCATGGAGCAGTTTGCCGAGGCGCGCACAGACGCGGGCGAGCGCGATGCTTTCCGACGGGCCATTCACGGTCCGGGCGCCTTTCGCCGGTTCAGGGACACGGCCCAGCGTCTGGGCCTCGAGCAGGAGTGGTTCCGCTTCCATGACGCGGCGCTGGCGAGCATCGCCAGGGAGTGGCTGGAGGCACACGGCATCGCGTACCGCAGCTTGTCGACTCACTCGGAGTGACGGCAGAGCGGGGGGAGTCCGCCTAACCCGGCGCCGTTGCACCGCGCGTGATTGGCGGTGCGTTGGGCTGCGCAGAGAATCCAGCGGAGCGTCTCCATGGAGATCACGGCAGTTGTCAAGAATTCGGCGACCGGTCACGAGGTAACTGTGCATACTGGCACCTCTACGCAATCTCTGCACGTTCCGCCAAAGCCCGCAGGCAAAGGCTCCGGCGTCAGTGGCGGCGAGTTCCTCATGCTCGCGCTCGCGACCTGCTACTGCAATGATCTCTATCGCGAAGCCGAACGCCTTGACGTGCCGCTCGAACGCGTCACCGTCGAGGCACGTGCAGAGTTCCCCGGTGTCGGCCTCGCCGCCACCAACATTCGCTATCGAGCAATCGTGTCGTCGCCCGCTTCGGCCTCAGCCGTCGCACAACTTCTGCGCGAAACCGATGCAGTGGCGGAGGTGCACAACACTGTTCGCGCCGGTGTACCTGTCCAACTGGTGCTGCAGTAAGCCATGCGGCATCATGACGCTCTCGGCCATCACGAGGCCCAACCATTCCCCGAGGGGACTTCCTCCGGCCTCCGTCGGCCCCCCATGTCAAACGTTGGGCGCCCAAACCATCCCAATGCTCCGGGCCGCATATCCGGTCACGGATTGCAGTCGTTCGTGGTGAGCCTGTTGAACCACGAACGGCGCATCGCCCTTCGACATGCTCAGGGCGAGCGGCGATCCAGTTGTCGTCACCCTAATTGCGAGATGCAGCACGTAGTCGGATCCATTCTCATCGGGCGTCATCCATGATCATTGCCCTGGCGTCGCCTCGTATCGCCTCAACCCTCAACGAAGGCTTAGACAGGGTCAAGTCGTGCCTGTCCCAAGCTTCATCCCAAGGTGCGGAGATCGTGTGTTTCCCGGAGGCCTATCTCCCGGGGCTGCGGGGGCAGGATTTTGAAGTATGGCCCTTTGATCAGACGCAGCAGGAACGGGCACTTCAGGCCGTGGCGCAGTGGGCGCGAACGTATGCCGTGGCCACTATCCTCGGGATGGAAAGGCTCACGGAGGCGGGCCGGCAGATTGCCGCCTTTGTCATCGACGCCCGGGGCCAGCTTCAGGGATACCAAACCAAGAACCAACTCGCCCCGACCGAAGATCAGTTCTATGTGCCCGGACATACCCGGCGGCTCTTCGAGGTCAACGGGATGAAGTTTGGAGTGGTGATTTGCCATGAGGGCTGGCGCTATCCCGAGACGGTGCGATGGGCGGCGGTGCGGGGAGCCAAGATCGTCTTTCATCCGCACCACACGGGGAGTGATCAAGCAGGGGTCCGTCTGACGGAGTGGGGCGCGGCCAGCGGGCCTTACTACGAGAAGGCGATGATTCTTCGCAGCATGGAGAACACGATCTACTTTGCCAGTGTCAATTATGCTTTGCGCTTCCAAGACTCGGCGACCAGTCTCATCGCCCCGTCCGGCCAGTGCCAGGCGTACCTACCCTATGGGCAGGAAGGTGTACTGGTGCAGGCCATCAAAGTCGAGGAAGCCACCGGTTTGCTCGCCGCTCGATACGCACCCGAGCGTTATCACGAATTCAGGTTGGAGTGAGCGCCCAACACCGCATGCAGTCGACGCCGCTCCGCTGGCGCTTTGCGGCGCGGCTGATTCTTGGCGCTGGGCGGGCTTCTGCGTCTTTATCCGCAGGCTGTGGTGGCATGCCACGACGGAATCGGGTTACACCGTTCAGCGAGCTGGTGTCCACCCCTGCGCGCGGCACGCTCATGGGGAATCGTGGGTGCCTGCACAACCGTCTGGGAGAAATCCGACGCCTGTATCTGGGCAAGCGGTGGATCCTTTGCCTGCTCGATTTCAAGAACCGGCGCCGCTCGCCGATGACACCCGGCCAATACACTGAACTCTCCTTTCTCGATGAGGCCACCGGGCTCGCGGCAGGACACCGCCCCTGCGCCGAGTGTCAGCGCGAGCGTTTTGACCTGTTTCGAATGGCCTGGGCTCGAGCCAACCCTGTCCTCGCCGGCGCGGAGCGCCCCGCTGCGACAGTGATCGACGATATCCTGCACCAGGAACGCCTTAGCACTGGCGGCAAGCAGCGCAGCCACCCTGCCGAGATAGGCAGCCTGCCTGACGGAAGCCTTGTGAGCTGCGATGGCGATCCTGGCGCATTTCTGGTGCGTCAGGGTGAATTGCTGCGGTGGAGCCCCTTTGGTTACGCACACGCAATTCGACGGCCGGCGTCCGTCATGGTGAGGGTGTTGACACCACCTTCAGTCGTGCGAACGCTCACCACAGGTTTCCGAGCCGGGATTCATCCATCAGCGGCCACGGGACTCGAATGAGTCGAGCCAGGATGCGCCCGCACAACCCGGCATGCAGCCGACCCGCCTCGCGCGCCGCTCGGGACTGAGCGGCGGGCCGTTGAGCTGAACCGCTGGCGCGGTGGACCCGAGCGGCCTGCGATCAGGCGATCACCTGATTGGGGCCGGTCTCGGTGGCATGGCGAAGGGCCTCGCGGGCCGCGCGAATGACGTGCCGAGGGCGGGCACGGCGGCCTTGGCGCTCGGCGGCACCTACGCTGACGGTCACGGGGACGACTACGCGCGGCCCGGTTGGGGGCGTGGGCACAGCGGGTGTGTTCCGCGGGCGTCCCGGGCCGCGGACGACAAAGCAGTACGAGGCGATGACGCGCCGCACGACCTCGAGCTGCGGGACGGCCCCCTCGGGCGACACGCCCTCGAAGAGGACCGCGAACGTGTCCCGGCCGTACCGGAAAGCCATTCCACCGGGGACGCGCCGGAGCTGCGTCGCCACCATGCGGAGCACCTGGTCGCCCACCGCCCGGCCGAAGGTGCGCTTGAGGCGCGTGAAATGGTCCACGCGCACGAGCGCCAAGAGGTACCCGCCCCCCAGTTGCGGCAAGGCCTCTTTCAGCACGGGTCGTCCTGGAAGCTCTGTCAGCTCGTCGGGAACCCATGGGCGGGCGCCCGCTTGCGTCAGGGACCCGATGAGCACCAGTCCGCCTGTGGCGAAGAACGCGGTGGGAGCCCACCCCCGCGAGACGCCGTGCAGCGCCAAGAACGCGGACGCCAGAGCCCACATGAATCCCGCGTCGATGGGATCCCGGCGCCGGACGCAGCGGAGAACCAGGAAGAGGGTGGTCCCGGCGAACGCCGCGACCCCCGCCTGGGGGAGCGCCGTCCAGCCCGTCCAGCCCTCCTCCAGCCAGCGCTGATCGAGCCACGCCGGCAAGCCAGACCAACCCAGGCGCGCGATCAGGCCGACAGCCACAATCTGCCCAAGGATCGGGATGAGCCGGCGGAGGCTCCGGGCCCTCAGCGAGCCTCGCTCGGTGAGAACAGAATATGCGGCGAGGTTCAGCGGGAGGAGCACGGCGAGCGCCCCGACGAGGGCGCGTCCGAGGTCCCCGGAAAGGGTGTCTCCTTTCCCGAGCCACCGCAACGTCACGTCGGCGATGCCCAGCAACAGGAGGGCGAAGACAACGCGACTTCGGTTGTAGGACCAGCCGAGGAAGATGCCGACCACCAGTGCCATGATGGCAAAGGCATGGATGTAAGGGCTCACGGAATCCGGCGCCAGGCCAGGGCGGAGCCACGCCATGGCGGCCGGCCCTGCCAACCCTCCGGGCAGGAAGAGCGCGAGCATGCGTCTCACACGCGGCATACCGACGGATTCCTCGATCGGTCGGAAGCTGGCCGAGACGGTGGAAGGCTCAGACGAGTCCAGCCTAGCGAACCGATTTGAACCCGGCAAGCAGACACCTCGCGTAACAGCACAAGAGAGATCCTGCATGCATGGGGAGCGGGCGTCCCTGGAGCGCGGACTCACAAGTCCCTTCCCTCGGCCCCAGGGTTCGGATACAATCCCCATAACTTTCAGGCCAGCGGTTCAGTTCAAGCCAGTCTAGCTGGCGGGGCCTCCCGTGTCGTTGCGGATGTGTGCCACGCGCTGCCCGCGGGTTGATCGCCTGTTCGTTCGGCGCAGCGCTGATTGCGGGTGTTGAGCAGCCGCGGCCCGCAGGTGCGCCGCAGGATGCGGCTCGCAACCGCGAGCTGCCACGGTGGAGCGACGGCGAGAAGGCCCGTGGCGCCCGCCCAACGGGGCAGTCGCCCCCCCGTTGGACCGGGAGAGTGAACTCGCACCCAGGAAGGGGGGTTGGCCATGGGAATTCTCTCTTGGATCGTGATGGGATTGATCGTGGGTGCGCTCGCAAAATTCATCATGCCCGGCAAAGACCCTGGAGGAATCATCATCACCATCCTGATAGGGATAGCAGGCGCATTCGTAGGCGGGTACGTCGGGTCCTTTCTGGGGGTTGGGACAGTCACAGGATTCAATACGGGGAGCATCATGCTGGCTATCGGTGGTGCGCTCCTGCTATTGATTCTGTATCGCGTTGTCAAGGCATAGCATCCCTCCCAGGTCTGGCCAGGCACTCCACCGGATGCCAGGCACCCCGCCCCGGTGGGCTGCATGGTGGGATGGACCATGTGGCTGGACGTGCCATGGGAACGAGGCGTCGAGCGCCGCCCGAGAGGGCGAACACCAGGCGCCACCGCCGCGGCATGGATCCTGGCCATCCTGCGCGAGCAGTGTTCTTGAAACCTCGTCCCAGCGTGGTACCGGCGGATCGACCGGACCCAGGAAAGGAGAACGGGCGTGGATCGGATACTTCTCGGCAAGGGCGAGCAGTCTGTCCACCTGCTCGCCAAGTACGGTAACCGCCACGGCTTGGTTGCCGGCGCCACCGGCACCGGCAAGACCATCTCGCTGCTCGTGCTGGCGGAAGGATTCTCACGCCTGGGCGTGCCGGTGTTCATGGCCGACGTGAAGGGGGATGTCGCCGGCCTGGCGCTGCCCGGGACTCCCACCGAGAAGATCCAGCAGCGCGTCGCGCAGATCGGCATCGAGGGTTACACTCACGAGGCCAGTCCGGCGGTATTCTGGGACCTGTACGGCAAAGCCGGCCATCCCGTGCGGACGACGGTCAGCGAGGTCGGCCCGAGCCTGCTGGGGCGGATCCTCGAGCTCAACGACGTCCAGGCCGGGACGCTGGAGATCGCCTTCAGGCTGGCGGACGACCAGGGCCTGTTGCTGCTCGACCTCGACGATCTGCGCGCTGTGCTCGGGTTCGTCGCGGACAAGCGCAAGGAGATCTCGACACGGTACGGTCTCGTCAGCACGCAGTCGGTCGCGGCCATTCAGCGCGCCCTGCTGACGCTGGACCGGGAGGGTGGGAACGCCCTGTTCGGCGAGCCGGCGCTGGATCTGGGCGACCTGCTACGCACCGACCTCGGCGGCCGCGGCATCATCAACATCCTCGCCGCCGACCAGCTCATCCTGAAGCCAGGGCTGTATTCGAGCTTCCTGCTGTGGCTGCTGTCAGAGCTGTTCGAGAACCTGCCCGAGGTGGGCGACCTCGACAAGCCCAAGCTGGTGTTCTTCTTCGACGAGGCCCACCTGCTGTTCGACGATGCTCCACCGGTGCTGCGCCAGCGAGTGGAGCAAGTCGTGCGGATCATCCGGTCCAAGGGCGTGGGCGTGTACTTCTGCTCGCAGCTCCCGGACGACGTGCCGAACGAGATTCTCGGCCAGCTCGGGAACCGCATCCAGCACGCCTTGCGTGCCTTCACGCCGCGCGACCAGAAGGCCGTGCGAACCGCCGCCGAAACCTTCGTCGCCAACCCCAGGCTCAACGTCGCCGAGGTCATCTCCCAGCTTGGTGTCGGCGAGGCTCTGGTATCCCCGCTCCAGGAGAAGGGGGTGCCGATGCCGGTGGAGCGCGCGCTGATGTGTCCGCCGCGCTGCCGCATGGGGGCGGTCACGCCAGAGGAGCGCGCGGCGGTGCGGGCCCGCAGCTCCATCGGCGCCAAGTACGACACCCGGGTGAACCGCGAGTCGGCCTACGAGATCCTGAGCCGGCGGACCGGGCCGGCGGAGGTGCCCGCGGCGCGCCCGGGCCCAGCCCAGGCCGAGCAGCAGGCTCCAGCCGGCGGCCTGCTGGGCGACCTGCTGTGGGGCACCAAGGGCCGTCAGGGCATGGTGGAAACCCTGGCCAAGCAGGCCGCACGCACCGTCGGCAGCCAGGTCGGCCGGCAGATCCTGCGCGGCGTGCTGGGGGGTATCCTCGGCGGATCGCGCCGCCGCTAGTCCGGGGCCCATCGTAGGTGGGGGCGTCTTGCCATCGAAGCGCGGGCAGGTTCAACGGCGGCGGGGTGGGGGCAGGGGCCCCCGCTACTCCAGGACGACCCGGGTGAAGTCGTCGCCGCTCCGCCGAATCTCGTGGCGCTGGTCGTGCATGGAGTCCTCGACAGTGATCCCGGCCCCGTCGGGCCAGATCAGGAGGAGCTGACGCATATCGTCCCGCTGCCCTTGGGCGAGGAGGCCGACGTGATTGGGGAGAGAGACGGAGAAGCCGCCAAGGGAGTCGTTCCGGACGGAGAGGAGGACGAGGGCGCGGTCGGTCTGCTTGTCCTCGGCTTGCTCGATCCCGAGGACGATCTGCCCGGTCTTGGGATCCCGGTAGGCCTTGGCGCGGGCCATCAGCGCCGCACCGCGATCGAGAGAGGCGGCCAGCCGGCTCGTCAAGGGGACGCGGAGGCCCTTGCCGGGGGTTTCCGGATCGCCCAGCGGGATGTGCGGAGTGGGCTGTGTTGCCACCCGGATGGCGTCCGCGATGCGTATGGGGGAGCGGAGGGCTGGGGCGAATTCGACCTCGAATACCTGCATGGCTGCTCTCCGTGTCTCTCCGCTCGCCTGCCAGCGCAACAGGGAACGGTCCAGCGGAGCGGCAAGTGGGCACGCGTTCTCGTCAGGATCCGCGGGAGTGGCGGCGGGTCTGCAAGGAGGTCGCGTGGCGAAATGAAGTCTAGTGTGAGGCATTGGCTGCGAATTGGCAACCCAGAAAGTGCCGGGCCTCGCCCGCCCGGCTCTTCCCTCGAGGCTGAAGTTTGCCGTTGACAGGCGGGTGGGGAGGGAGCCATGATCCCGCCGCTATGGGGGGCTCGCTGACGCATCGCTCGGTTCGCCTTCTCTTCGATGTCGTACCCAGGGCTGACGTTCCATCAGGCGCCCATTCTCACCTCCCTTGCCGACTGCCTCTGCTTTCCCCCCATGCCGAACCGTGCCCATCTGTCACCCGCTCCGTGGCCCGCGGGTGGGGAGGGGCCTCGGATGCCATGAGTCGAACGGATGTGATGATGCGGTTGCACCCAGCGCTCCACGAGGACAAGGAGGCACGGCGATGAAGCGAAACCTGATTCTCCTGGCTGCCGTTCTTGGGGTCGTCATCTCCACGGGCGGCTCTCCCGCCCTGGCCCAGAGCCGGGCTGACGTCCTGGTGATCGGCATGGCGATCAGTGAGATCACCTCCCTCGACCCGGCCAAGGGCTTTGAGTTTGCCGGCACAGGCGTGGTGTCTCAGGTGTACGACCGGCTCCTGGATTTCCCGGCCGGCCGCTACGACAAGCCAGAACCATGGCTGGCCGAGTCCTGGAAGGTTTCTGCCGATGGTCTCGTGTGGACGTTCAATCTGCGCAAGGACGCCAAATTCCACTCGGGCAATCCCGTGACCGCCGATGACGTGGTCTATTCCTTCCAGCGGGTCATCCACCTCAAGGATCAGCCGGCGTTCATCCTCACCCAGTTCGGACTGACCCCGGAGTCGATCCGCGCCTTGGACAAGTCCACGGTCCAGATCACTGTGCCGAAAAAATATGCCGGTGGCCTCTTCCTTGCTTGCATGACCGCGGCCGTCGCGAGCGTGGTGGATTCCCAGGTGGTGAAGCAGCACGTAACCAAGACTGACAAGTTCCCCGATGGCGATTTCGGCCTGACGTGGCTTTCCCAGAACTCGGCCGGCTCCGGCCCCTTCATCCTCCGCAAGTGGGAGAAGGGCGACTCGGTGGTCATGGATGCCAATCCGGGTCACTACCTCCACCCGCCCAAGGTCAAGCGAGTGATCATCAAGGAGATCCCCGAGGCGACCAGCCGACGGCTGCAGGTGGAACGGGGTGACGTGGACCTGGCATGGCAGATGTTGCCGGACCAGGTCAAGGAGATGGTCAAGAACAAGGACCTGCGGATCGAGAAATTCCCGGCGACCCAGATCGTGTACGTGGGGCTCAACGTCACGCATGGGCCCCTGGCCGACAATCGGGTGCGCCAGGCCATCAAGTATGCCGTGGATTACGAGGGCATCATCAAGCAGATCCTGGGCGGCGCGGCCAAGCCCATCAACACGTTCATCCCGGAGGGATTCGCCGGCTACGAGCCGCGCATCATCTACAGCACCAACCTGGAGAAGGCCCGCCAGTTGATGAAAGAGGCCGGTCTGGCCGGCGGCTTCGAGACCACGCTGGATCACGCCGATCAGACGCCCTTCCCGGAGGTGGCCCAGGCGATCCAGAACTCCCTGGCCAAGATCGGCATCAAGATCCAGATCAACAAGATGGTGGGCGCCCAGCTCTACCCCAAGTACCGGGCCCAGAAACACGACATGATCCTGGGCGCATGGGGGCCGGATTACTCCGATCCGCACACCAACGCCCAGCCCTTCGCCGACTACAAGGCCAACCAGCTCGTGTACCGCAACATGTACTACAACGATCAGACCTCGAAGATGATCCAGGACGCCGGCCAGGAGATGGACAACGACAAGCGCATTGCCTTGTACCAGTCGGCCAACAAGATCATCCAGGAAGACGGCCCCTTCGTCTTCCTGTACCAGCCGCTTTTCGAGCACGCGGTGCGCACCACCATCCAGGGTTTCATGCCCGGCCCCACCTTTGGCCTGACCAAGCTCTACCCGGTGACCAAGAGGTAGGATCTGCCTCAGGGGGTCGCGCCCGCAAGGCGCGACCCCCTGAGGCATGACCAATGACCAGATCAGGAGCGGCCGCTACCCATCAGCCATTTCCCGTTGGTCATTGATAGCGGAGGCGTCGTGGGCGGCTATCTGCTGCGCCGGCTGATGACATTGAGCATCACCCTCCTCGGGATCATGGTGATGACCTTCTTCATCTCGCTGGTCATCCCGCTGGATCCCCTGGCGGCGCTGGCCGGGCCGCAGGCGCCGCCCGAGACGGTGGAACGGCTCCGCAGCCTCTACGGCTTCGACCAGCCTCTCTACGTCCAGTTCGGCCGGTACGTCAGCCGTCTGGCGCACGGCGACCTGGGCGTGTCCTTTCAGACCAGCCGGCCGGTCCTCCAGGACATCCTGAAGTTCTTTCCCGCCACCCTGGAGCTTGCCACGTTCGCCATCATCGTCGGCATTGCCCTGGGCATCCCGCTGGGCGTCCTGTCGGGCGTGTACCGGAACTCCCTGCTGGACCAGTTCTGCCGGGTCCTCAGCCTGATCGGCGTGTCCACCCCGGTGTTCTGGCTGGGACTGGTGCTCATGCTGATCTTCTACTTCAAGCTGGGCTGGCTGCCGGAGCCGGGGCGACTGGACATCATGCTCCTCGAGCCGCCGCGGATCTCAGGGGTCCTGCTCCTCGACGCCGCCTTGGCGCGCGACTGGGAGGTCTTCGGGAACGCCCTGAAGCACCTGGTCCTGCCCGCGTCGGTCCTGGGCCTGGTGGGCTTGGCCGGCATCGCGCGCATCACCCGGTCCAGCATGCTGGAGGTCCTGTCGCAGGAGTACGTCAAGACGGCCCGCATCAAGGGACTCGGCGAGTTCCTCGTCATCACCCGCCACGCCCTGCGGAACGCGCTGGTCCCCACGGTCACCGTCATCGGCCTCACCTACGGAGGCCTCCTGGAGGGCTCGGTCCTCACCGAGACCATCTTCTCCTGGCCCGGCCTGGGCCGCTACCTGGCCAACGCCTTCCTCACGCTGGACCTCAACACCATCGTCGGCGGGACGATGCTGGTGGCCCTGACCTATTGCCTGGTCAACCTCCTCGTCGATCTCCTCTACGGCTTCTTGAATCCGAAGATCACCTACACCGCATCATGACCGCGAAGACCGCCCCGATCGCCCTGGACACCACCGAGGCCCGCCGCCGCCGCGCCGAGGCCCGCTGGCGCTACCTGCACGACACCTATGTGCTCTGGCGGCGGAACCGGCTCATGGTCCTGGGGACGGGGATCATCGCCGGCCTGCTCCTGGTCACCGCGTCTGCCCCGCTCCTGGCCACGCACAACCCCTACGAGCAGATCCTCGGGGACCGCCTGCTCCCCCTCTCGCCGCAGCACCTGTTCGGGACCGACAGCCTGGGCCGGGACATCTACTCTCGTGTGGTCTATGGCTCCCGGATCACCCTGACCATCGCGCTCCTGGTGGCGGCCATCAGCACCCCCCTCGGCATGGTGATCGGGGTCTTCGCAGGCTACCTGGGGGGCGTGGTGGACGAGGTCCTGATGCGCGTGGCCGACGTGTTCCTGGCCTTCCCGCGGCTCATCCTGGCCATCGCCTTCGCCGCGGCGCTGGGGCCGGGGGTGGAGAACGCCATCATCGCAATCGCCGTGGCCCAGTGGCCCAGCTACGCCAGGCTGGCGAGGGCCGAGACCCTGAACGTCCGGAACAACGACTACATCCAGGCCATGCAGATGCTCGGAGCCGGGAAGCTCCGCATCATGGCCGGCTACATCGCGCCCATGTGCCTGTCCTCGATCATCGTGCGCATGAGCCTGGACATGGGGACCATCATCCTCACCGCCGCCGGCCTGGGGTTTCTGGGCCTGGGCGCCCAGCCGCCCATGCCAGAGTGGGGCCTGATGGTGAGCGACGGCCGGCAGTTCCTGGTGGATCAATGGTGGGTGTCCACGCTGCCCGGCCTGGCGATCCTGGTGGTGGTCATGGGCTTCAACCTGCTGGGCGATGGGATCCGCGACGTCCTCGACCCCCACCAGCGACAGGCGTGAGCGTGGAGACAGCGGTGGCCGGAGACCGGCTATTGGACATCCGCGATCTCCGGGTGGAGTTCCATACGCTGCGGGGCATTGTCCACGCCCTCCAGGGAGTGAGCTTTCACCTCTGCCCGGGGGAGACCCTGGGCCTGGCCGGCGAGACCGGTTGCGGCAAGTCCGTCACCGCCCTGGCGGTCCTCCGGCTCATCAGCCCACCCGGGCGGATCACCCACGGACGGATCTTCTTCGAGGGGCGGGATCTCCTGACCCTGAGCGAAGCCGAGATGCGGAAGCTCCGGGGCAGCCAGATCTCCATGATCATGCAAGAGCCGAAGATGTCGCTCAACCCCGTCATCCGGGTGGGCGACCAGGTGGCCGAAACGCTGCTCATCCACGATCCCACGCTGAACCGGCGGGCGGCCAAGGCCAAGGCCGTGGAGATGCTGGCCGGCCTGGGGATCCCGGACGCCTCGCGCATGGCCCGGCGGTACCCTCACGAGTTGAGCGGGGGGATGGCCCAGCGTGTCATGATCGCCATGATGCTGGTGACGCGCCCGAAGCTCCTCATCGCCGACGAGCCGACCTCGGCCCTGGACGTGACAATCCAGGCCCAGATCCTGGAGGTGATGAAGACCCTCATCCGGGAGATCGGAACGGCCGTCCTCCTCATCACCCATGACCTGGGGGTCATGGCCGAGACCTGCGACCGGGTGGCCGTCATGTACGCCGGAAGCGTGGTGGAGCTCGGGCCGGTCCGAACCGTCCTGAAGAATCCCCAGCACCCCTACACCCAGGGGCTGCTGAAGACGATCCCGGACAACGTGGCGCCGGACCTTCGCCTGTTCTCGATCCGAGGGACGGTGCCCAGCCTGCTCCAGCCGGCGGTCGGGTGCGCCTTCGCCCCCCGCTGTGACCGGGCCATGGAGCGCTGCGGCCTGGAGTCGCCGCCGCGCTATCTGCTGGAGGCGGATCACCATGTCGCCTGCTTCCTGCACCGGGACCGGGCCCGGGCGGAGTGATCAGACACGGACCTGAGGATCCTTTTGATCCGCAGATTACGCAGATTTCGCAGATGATTTCCGGAATGGCCGGCCTTCGTGAAATCTGTGTAATCTGCGTAATCTGTGGATGAATTGATCCCCTCTGGGTCTTGGCGGTCGGAGCGTATGTCGAGCAACGGGCCGTTGCTGGAGATCGAGGACCTGCGGGTCCACTTCGCCGTCCGGGAGGGCCTGTTCGGCCACCGGGGGCTGGCGGTGCAGGCCGTGAGCGGCGTCTCGCTGACGCTCGCGCGGGGCGAGGTCTTCGGCCTCGTCGGGGAATCCGGCTGCGGCAAGACGACGCTGGGACGGGCGGTCGTCGGGCTGGCGCCGGTGCTGACCGGGGACATCCGGTTTGCCGGCCGGAGCGTCATCGGGCTGAGGGGTCCGGCGGCCCGGGAGCGCGCCCGGCACATCCAGCTCATCTTCCAGGACCCCTACTCCTCGCTTCACCCCCGGAAGACCGTCCGCGACCTCGTGGGGGCGGGGCTCCGGCTCCACGGGCTGGCGCGGGGCTACGAGATCGACGAGCGCGTCCTGGCGATGCTGGAAGGGGTGGGTCTCGGTCTGGACCATCTGTACCGGTACGCCCACGAGTTCTCCGGCGGCCAGCGCCAGCGGATCGCGCTGGCCCGCGCGCTCATCCTCCGGCCCGAGCTGCTCATCCTGGATGAGCCCACCTCGGCCCTGGATGTCTCCGTGCAGGCCCAAATCCTGAATCAGTTGAAGGAGCTGCGGCGGGAGTTCAATCTGACGTACCTCTTCATCTCGCACAACCTGGGCGTGGTTCGCTACATGAGCCAGCGGATCGGCGTCATGTACCTCGGCCACATCGTCGAGCAGGGCGCGACCGCGGACGTCTTCCTCCGCCCGCAGCACCCCTACACGCGGGTGCTCCTGTCTGCGCTCCCGTCCCTGGATCCGGATGTGCCATCCAGGCGCCAGATCCTGGCGGGCGATCCGCCCACGCCCATCAACCCGCCGCCGGGATGCCCCTTCGCCCCCCGCTGCCCGGAGGCGCAGCCAATCTGCACGCGCGAGATGCCGATCCTGATGCAGCGGGGGGCAGACGCCAGCCACGTCTCGGCGTGTCACTTTCCGCAGGTCGGACTCTAGCCGTTCACCCTCGGCCTTTGGCTACCGGCTCGTGGCCAATGGCCGAGACTGGAGGTTCGGATGAAGATCGTCATCGACGCCCACTCCGACCTGCCGAGCGACATCCTGGGACGGCGCGCCGCGGGCCAGACAGGCATCTTGAAGTCCGTCTGGCTGCCGGCCATGGAGGCGGGGGGGATCGACGTGCGGGTGGCGGCCATCTTCAGCTCGCCCCAGTACATCCCGGAGCTGGCCCTGCGGCGGGCCCTGGACGAGGTGGCCGCGTTCCTGGATGAGCTGGACGCGGCGCCGGGCGCCTGCCTCTGCGGGACGCACGAGGACATCCTGCGCGCCAAGGCCGAAGGCAAGCGGGGGTTCATTCTCGGGATGGAGGGGGTGGAGCCCCTGGGTGCGGACCTTCACCTCCTGCGCATCTTCCACAGGCTCGGCGTCCGCGTGCTGGGGATCACCCACGCCCTGCGGAACTACGCCGCGGACGGCGCCTTCTTCGAGCCGAAACGGACCGGCGTCCAGGGAGGCTTGAGCGACTTCGGGGTGGAGCTGGTCGAGCGGGCCCAGGCCACGGGGATGCTCCTCGACGTCTCCCATCTGAACGATACGGGCTTCTGGGACGTGATCAAGTTCTCCAGGGCACCGGTCATCGCCTCCCACTCCAACTGCCGGGCCCTGGCAGACCACCCGCGCAACCTCACCGACGACCAGATCAAGGCGGTGGCGGACAGCGGGGGCGTTATCGGGATCAACTCCATCGCCCGATTCGTGGACCCGCCCGACCTGCCGCACCTGCTGGACCACGTGGATCGTCTGGTGAAGGTCGCCGGGCGGGAGCACGTGGGGCTCGGCCTGGACTTCTGCCACTACCTGCTGGAGCACAAGAGCCCGGTGGAGCGATCCGGGATGCGGAAGGGAGCCTACCTGTCCGTGGAGGGCCTCGACGGCGACCACGCGGTCCCCAAGATCCCCGCCCTCCTGGCGGAGCGCGGCCACCCGGCCGACACCATCGACCTGATCATGGGCGAGAACTTCCTGCGGGTGTTCAAGGCGGTCTTCCCGTCGTGAGCCCCGGGGCTCGGGGGCGGCCTCGTCGATCGAGGGCTCCGGTGGTGACAGGTCCGTGAGCGACCTTGGCTTCACCCGGGGGGAGCTTCGCGCCCTGCGCGCGCTGCGCTCCCCGGTGGGCATCCAGCGCGCCCTGGACGCCATGCCCTATCACCTCGCCAAGACGGCGTGGTCGCCGCGCCGGGTGCTGCGGGAGCGGACCGCCCACTGCCTGGAAGGGGCCATCTTCGCCGCCGCGGCGCTCCGCGTGCTGGGCTTCCCGCCGCTGCTGCTGGACCTGGAGGCGGTCCAGGATACGGACCACGTCATCGCCGTGTACCGGGTCAACGGGCACTGGGGGACCATCGCCAAGTCCAACTTCTCGGGCCTGCGCTTCCGCGCCCCCGTCTACCGGTCCCTGCGCGAGCTCACGATGAGCTACTTCGAGGACTACATCAACCTGCGCGGCGACCGGACGCTCCGCGCCTACTCCCGTCCGGTGAACCTCGCCCGGTTCGACAGGTCACACCCGGGATGGATGACCTCCGAGGAGGAGCTGTGGTGGATCCCGGAGCACCTCGTGCACGTGCCCCACACGCACCTGCTGACCCCGACCCTGGAGCGGAGCCTCTCCCGGGTGGACCGGCGGGCCCTGGAGGCAGGCCTGGTCGGCTACCGCGCCCATTGAGGGTTCCTCCAGGGTTTCTCATCGACGATCGCCCCGGCTGCGCGCCATGCTCGGGTCGCACGCCGGACCGCGACACTGAAAGGAGGGCGGGCGGTCATGCCGGCCAAGCGCGCGGTGATCATGCATCCCTCGGATAACGTGGCCACGGCGCTGGAGGAGATCCAGCCCGGGGAAGAGGTGAGCGTTCCGTCGGGCAGGGAGGTCTTCACCCTCCGGGCGGCCGAGAGGATTCCGTTCGGCTTCAAGCTCGCCCTTCAGGCAATCGGCCAGGGTGAGGTCATCCGCAAGTACGGAGAGACCATCGGCACAGCCGGCACACCCATCGCGACAGGGGCCCTGGTCCACATCCACAACCTGGAAGGCACCCGCGCGCGGGGCGACCTCGCGAGGAGGGGTGAGCCATGAGCTTCCTGGGCTACCTCCGGCCCGACGGCTCCGTCGGCACCCGCAACTACGTCCTGGTCATCCCCCAGGGGATCATTGCCAAGACCATCTGCGACTTCGTCGCCGGGACCAAGACCATCCTCACCGTGGACCACGGCTCCGGGCGCACCAAGAGCGACCGCGAGACCATCGCCCGCATCCTGATCGGCCTGGGCAGGAACCCCAACGTGGCCTCGGCGATCGTGCATGCCGCCAGCCCGGGCGCGGGCTACCCCGAGCTTCGGGCGGAGCGGCTGGCGGACGAGATCGCCGCCAGCGGCAAGCGGGTGGAGGTCCTGGACCCGGCCAAGGACGGGGGCACCTACGGGGCCATGGTGAAGGGAATCCAGGTGGCCCGCCGACTGGTCCACGAGGCCTCGAAACTTCGCCGGGAGGAGGTGGGCGACGCGCACCTCTGTCTCGGCGTCAAGTGCGGCTACTCCGACACGACCTCCGGCATCGCCGGAAACCCGGCCGTGGGTTACCTGTACGACAAGATCGTGGCTGCCGGGGGCACCGCCCTGTTCGGCGAGACCACGGAGATCATCGGGGCCGAGCACGCCCTGGCGCGACGCGCCGCGAGCCCGGACGTGGCGCAGGCCATCCTGAAGGCCGCCGCGGTCGTCGAGGACCGGGCCAAGGCCACCGGGCTGGACATCCGGACGGTGAACCCCGTCCCGTCGAACATCCAGGGCGGGATCAGCTCCCTTGAGGAGAAGAGCCTGGGGGCGATCCACAAAGCGGGGACGGCGCCCATCCGGGGGGTGCTGAGGTATGCCGAGCGGCCGGAGGGCCCGGGGCTCTACTTCGTGGACAACTGGATGGGGCATCTGTCCATCTTCGGCGGGTACGTCGCGGCGGGGGCGAACATCGTCCTGTTCCAGCTCGGGGGCGGCGGCGTGGCCGGGCGGACGCTCCTGGAGGGCTCCCCCTCGGTCGTGGCGCCCTTTCTCTGGTGCACGGCCAACCCCAAGACCTATGCCACGGCCGGTGACAGCATCGACTTCTACTCGGGCACGGTGATCGAGGGGACCGAAACTCCCGGGGAGGCGGGCGAGCGGCTGTATCGCACGGTGATCGATGTCGCGTCCGGGACCCTCTCCCGCAGCGAGACCCTCACCTACACCGAGCCGATCGACATGTACCTCCAGGAGCCGCGCTTCTGAGTGGGCGCCGTCTCCTGGATCTTCAACCAACTGGCGTCCTGACAGACCAAAGGAACAGGGGATCGCCTCCCCTGGCAGGATCGTCGGTCCGCCTGGGGGGAGAACATTTCATCGCCAAAGGAGATGCCCTGTGTTGATTCGTACCGGCCGGATACTCTCTGGCGTGCTGTTTCTCCTGGCTGCCGGGTGCATCGTCGCCGTGCCCGAGCAGGCGGTCGTGCAGACCCCACCGCCCCCGCCCCCCCTTCAGGTCGAGATCGTTCCCGTCCAGCCGGCTCCGACGTACATCTGGGTGCCGGGTCACTGGGCATGGCGCGGTCCGCGCCGGGGATACGTCTGGACAGGAGGCCGCTGGGCCGTTCCCCAGGGCCCCGGCCACGTCTGGATGCCGGGCCACTGGGAGCAGCGGCGGGGCGGGTACGTCTGGGTGGAGGGCCACTGGCGCTTGCGCTGAGTCCCGTCCGCTCGCCTGGTGCGAGACTCCACGCGGCGGCCTCCCTGCGGCAGCCATTCCCCCGTGGTTTCCTCTCGGGTATCGGCCCACTCCGAGAGACATCTTTCCCAGCCGAAGCTGCCTCGCTCTCTCCCTGTCTCCCCGGGCCTCGACCGTTCCCGCTGCGTCATGGGTGGTTCAACCCGACCCGGATTGCCGGCGGGCCGTTGACGACGGATCGCCTTTGCCGTTGACAAGGAGCCCGGGGTCGGCGCATTCTCCGCTGGTCCAAGAGGGCTCGCGGGGACCGGGGGCGTCACGGAGGGAGCGGCGTGACCATCAAGGAGCGCATCCTGGCGGCCATGACCTGGGGGGAGCCGGATCGGATTCCGCTCACGGTGTACGACTGGATGCTGCCCCGCGGGACAACCGAGCGGCTGCTCCGCGAATCGGGCGTGGGGCTGATCAGCCGCCTCCCGGCCCACCGGGTTACGCATCGCGAGGTCGAGATCGCCACCCGGGAGTATCAGGAGGCCGGCCGGAGGCTCATCCGGCGGACCGTTCGCACCCCGGTGGGGGACGTGTGGCAGACCCTGGAGCCGGACGCGGCCTACGGGACCTCGAACTGGATCCAGGAGCACTTCATCAAGGGACCCGAGGACTACCGGGTGATGGAGTGCTTCTACCGGGACGGGGTCTACCGGGACAACTTCGAGGCGATCCGGGAGACCCAGCGGCGAATGGGAGACGACGGGATCGTCCTGGTGCGCGTCGCCAAGTCCCCCATCCAGGAGATGCTCTACCAGTTGATGGGCCTGGAGCGGTTCGCCTTCGACTATCACGAGCGGCGCGACCTGTTCGATTCCCTGCACGCCGTCATGCTGGCCCGGTACGGGGAGCTGTACGACCTCGCCGCCGGGTCATCGGTGGAGATCCTCCAGCTCGGCGACAACATCACCAGCGACATGGTGGGGAAGGAGCGGTTCCGCCAGTACCTCATGCCGGAGTACCGGAAGCTCACGGCGCGGCTCGCCGGCACAGGCAAGAAGCTGGCGGTGCACATGGATGGCAACCTGAAGTCCCTGCAGCGGGAGATCGGGGAGGCCACCTTCGACATCGTCGAGGCCATGACGCCCCCACCCATGGGCGACGTGTCGGTGCGGGAGGCGCGGGAGAGCTGGCCGGGCAAGGCGCTCTGGATCAACTTCACCAGCTCGATGCACATCGAGCCGCCCGCGGTCATCGAGGCGCATGCCCGGTCGCTGGTAGCGGAGGCCGGGAGCCGTCACGGCTTCGCCATCAGCGTGACCGAGGACGCGCCGGTCGAGGCCCTGGAGCAGAGCCTTGCCGTCATCGCACGGGTTCTCCGGGAGTAGGGGTCGGGGTCCCGACACGAGCCGGACCGCGGGGCACCCGCGCAGGGTCTTGGAGCCACGGGACATGAGAGACGCCGGGTCGGCACACACCTTCCCCCCGCACCTCATCTGGCTGCTGGTCGGGCTCACGCTCGGCTGGGGATTGAACTGGCCGGCCATGAAGCTCGCGGTGTCCGAGATGGCCCCGATGCGCTTCCGCACCCTCTGCCTGCTCGCCGGAGCGGTCGGGCTCTTCGGCACGGCGCGGGCGGGCGGTCTGCCGATCCGGATCCCGGAGGGACAGCGGCTGCGGATGGCGATCACCGCGCTGGTCAACATCACCGGGTGGAACGTCTTCGCGATCTACGGAGTCTCGATGATGGCCTCGGGGCGGGCGGCCATCCTGGGCTATACCATGCCCGCCTTGAGCGTGCCGCTCTCGGTCTGGCTGCTGCACGAGCCGTTCACGCGGCGGCGGGCGCTGGGCGTGGCCCTCGGGCTCGCCGGGATGGGCCTCCTCCTCGGGAAAGAGGCCGAGGCCGTGGGGAGGTCGCCGCTGGGAGCCCTGTTCATGATCGCCGCCGCGGCCTTCTGGGCCATGGGCACCGTCATGATCAAGCGCTGGCCGGTGGATCTGCCCACCTCGTCATTCACCGCCTGGCAGTTGCTCATCGGGGTCGTCCCCATCCTGGTCATCGCGCTCAGCCTCGAGAGCGGCACATTCAACCCCTTCACCCTTTCCCCGTGGCCGATGCTCGGCACGTTCTACAATATCCTGGTGGTCTTCAACTTCTGCTACTGGGCGTGGACGAAGATCGCCATCCTCGCCCCGGTCGGTGTCTCCAGCCTCGCCATCATGATGATCCCCGTGGTCGGGGTGTTCAGCGGCGCGCTCCTCCTCGGGGAGGCCCCGCACTGGCCGGACTACGTGGCCCTGGCACTGGTGGTCGGCTCCCTGGCCACGGTCCTCCTGCCGCCGAGGGCAAGGGCCGCTTCTGTCCGACCATCCCGGGAAGCGGAAGGCGCTGCGCCGACCCGCAACCGGCCATGAGGAGGACCGTCCGGCCCCTTCCCCCGACTCTTCGTTCCGCGGATGCGAAAGTTCTTCTGGCGTTTGGCCTTTTGATCGTATAGATTTGCACTACTTCCACGCGGTCTCAGCGAGACCCACTGGCGGGAATCGAGGGGAGGCCATGGTCTGCCTCAGCCGGACTTCTACCGGGGTGCCTGAGATTCTCGCGCAGTGCCATCCGTCCGCGGAATTGCCCCTGCTCTCACGCCAAGGCACCCTCGACCTTCCTCGAATCCTGAGGCCCATTCCTCGTGGTGCAAGAACAGCCTTCGGCACCCCGCCGTGTCGTTTCAGTTCTTCCGGAGTCGCCGCGGGCAACGAAGGCCCCGGCCGGCAGCCTCGGAATCCACGCCGACGTTCAAGACGTCTGTTCCCTGCCGTCGCAGGACGCTGAAGGAGGGGGAGGCGGACGATTCGCTTTCCAGTGGTTCGACTCGTCACATTTTCACGAAGGGAGGGGAGCCATGAACGGACGAAGCTGGTGTGTAGTGGGCATGCTGACCCTGGCCGTGGTGGGATTGGGCTTCGTCCCGCCCGTGCTGGCCGCCGACGAATTCAAGATCGGCGTCATCACGTCGCTTTCCGGCGATCTGGCCACCGGCGGAAGCGTGACCAAGCGCGGGTACGACCTGTGGGCGAAAGCTGTCAACGCCCAGGGCGGCATCGAGATCAAGGGGAAGAAGTATCCCGTCAGGCTGGTCTACGGGGACGACCAGTCCCAGCCGGCCCAGGCTGCCTCGGCCGCCGAGCGGCTGGCCGCTCAGGAGAAGGTCGACGCCATCCTCGGACCGTATGCCTCCGGGACGACGCTCTCCGCTGCGCCTGTCCTCGAAAAGTACAAGGTCCCCATGATCACCGGCTCGGCCGAATCCCCACTCATCTGGAAGCAGAAGTTCCGCTACACCTTCGGCACCATCCCGCCCGTGAACTTCACCGGTGCGACGGTCATCAAGGTCCTGGCCGCCCTGCCTCAGGGGCCCAAGACGGCCGTGATCTACGGGAGCAACGATACGTTCTCCAAGGCGACAGCCGAGGCCTTCCAGGCCACTGCCGAGCAGGTGGGCATCAAGGTCCTCCGGTTCAACATCCTGCCGCCCAAGCAGGATATGACCCCGCTCATGTCGGCGGCGAAGGTGCTCAACCCCGACCTCATTGCCTTCGGCGGCCACGACGAGGAGCTCGTCAACCTTGTCAAGGTGCTCACGCAGATCAATTTCACGCCCAAGGCGCTCTTGATGCACTACGGCGTCACCGAGCCTGCCTTCGCGCAAGCGCTGGGCAAGAACGCCAACCAGGTGCTGGGCGCCTCGGTCTGGACCGGGAGCATGCAGACCAAGGGCAGCCTGGGCTGGCCGACGGCCAAGGCCTACTTCGAGGCCGCCGTGGCGGAGTATCCCAAGGATCCGCCTGACTATACGCAGGCGGCGAGCTCGGCGGCCGGCCTGGTCTTCCAGGCGGCCTTGACCCAGCTCGGGTCGGCGCCGCCCCTGAATGAGGCCGCCCGGACCAATCTCGTGGAGATCCTGGAGAAGCTGGACCTGCAGACATTCTACGGACGGGTGAAATTCGCCGCCGAGGGCGACTACTACCACTCCAATGCCGGTCTCACGCCGTTGATGGTCCAGATCACCGGCGGGAAGGAGGCGGTGGTGGCGCCGCCCGAGAGCGCCCAGGCGAAGCTGGTCTATCCCATGACTCCCTGGGACAAGCGGTAACCGCAGGCCGACGGGTCGGGGCGGAGACAGTCCGCCCCGACCTCCAAGACCATGCTGACGCTTCTGCCCCAAGCCATCGTCGACGGCATCCTGCTGGGCGGCATCTACCTGACCGTCTCCATGGGATTCTCCTTGGCCTACGGCGTGCTCCACGTCATCGATTTCGCCGTGGGCGACTGGATCATGCTGGGCGCCTTTGCGGGGCTGACGTTCACCCACTGGTTCCACCTGGATCCCCTCTTGAGCCTCCCGGTGATCTTCGCCATCTTCGCCGCCGTCGGCTGGCTGCTTCAGCCCCTGCTGCAGCATGTCCTCAGCGGCTCCCGGGGCCGGCCGGTGCTGATGGCGCTGGTCTTCACCTTCGGCCTGGCCCTGGCCTTCCGGGGGTCCGCCTTGACCGTGTTCGGCATCTTCACCCACTCGCTGGATACCGTGCTGTCGCAGGGGAGCTGGCACTTCAGCTGGGGGTCGTTCTTTCTGACGGTCCCGCTCATCCGGCTGGCCGGTCTGGTGTACGCCCTGGCGGTGATCGTGGGCCTGAATTTCCTGCTCAGGAAGACCGACTTCGGCCTGGCCATACGCGCCGTGGCCCAGAACAAGGAGGCGGCCGGCCTGATGGGCGTGGACATCAGGCGAACCAACGCGGCCGTGTACGGGCTCTACGTCGGCATCAGCGCCATGACCGGGGTGTTCATCGGGGCCATCGTGTCCTTGAACGCCGGGATGGGACCGGACCTGGCCCTGTTCGCCTTCTTCGTGGTCGTCCTGGCCGGCATGGGCTATCTGTCCGGGGTGCCCTGGGCGGCGTTCCTCCTGGGCCTGATCCAATCCTTCTTCCTGATCTATTTCAATCCCAGCCACGTGCTCCTGGCCCTGTTCACCATCCTGTACGTCATCCTGTTGATCTCTCCGACCGGGATGTTCCGCAGGGGAGTCTAGCATGCGAGAGCTTCCGGCCTGGCTGTGGATACTTCTGGTCGTCGCCCTGGTCGGCACCGTGCCACTGGTGATTCGGGACGCCTTCTTCCTGCGGCTGTTCACCGAGGCGCTGATGTGGATCGGCCTGGCCATCACGTGGGATCTCATGTGCGGGTACACCGGCTACCTGAACTTCGGCCATGGCGTGTTCTTCGGCGTGGGCGCGTACACGGCCGCCCTGCTCATCATCAAGGCCGGTTGGCCCTTCGGGCCGGCTGCGGCGCTGGGAGGGCTGGCAGCCGGACTCGTGGCGCTCGTCATCGGCTGGCCCACCCTGCGCCTGCGGGGCGCCTACTTCGCCATCGGCACCTGGGCCTTCAACCGGGCGGTGCTGCAGTTGGCCCTGGTGCTGGATATCACCGGCGGGGCGGACGGCATGCGGCTGCCGCCCTTCCTGGACCCGCCGTTCTTCGCCTACGTCATGCTCGGGGTGGTTGGCGCCACCTTCCTGGTGCTGTGGCTCCTCCTGGAGCAGGCCCCGTTCGGGCTGAAGCTCAAGGCCATCCGCGAGGACGAGTCGGGCAGCCTGGCCATCGGCCTGAATCCCGCCACGCTCAAGCTCCAGGCCCTCGTCCTGTCAGCCGTGCCGGCCGGCATCATCGGTGGGGTCTACGCCTACTGGATCACCTTCATCGACCCCGTGTCCACGCTGGGCGATCTCGTCACCGATCAGGCCGTGGTGATGGCAATCTTCGGGGGGCTCGGCACCCTGATCGGCCCGGTCATCGGGGCGGTCCTGTTCTTCGCCTTCAAGACGTACTTCTGGGCCTATCTGTCGGATTATCAGGTGCTGTACATCATCATCCTGGGTCTGGCCATCGCGGCAACGGTCTTCTTCCTGCCCGACGGTTTCTGGGGGACGGTCACCAGACGACGGGAAGGCCGCCGGGCCTTGAAGAAGGGTTTGGCCTTCGAGAAGGCGGAGGAGACGTGAGGAGCCATCCGTGTCCGAGCCGGTGCTGAAACTGGAAAAGGTGACCGTGGCCTTTGGGGGTCTGGTGGCGGTGGATACCGTCTCCTTCGAGATAGCCGCCGGCGAGATCCTCGGTCTCATCGGCCCCAATGGCGCCGGCAAGACCACGGTCTTCAACGCCGTCAGCGGATACAACAAACCCACGCGCGGCCGCGTGTCTTTTCTGGGCCGAGACGTCACCGGCCGCCAGCCGTATGCGCTGGCCGCCATGGGCATCGGCCGGACCTTTCAGATCGTGAAGCCATTCTCCGGCCTCAGCGTCCTGGAGAACGTCATCGTGTCCTCGTACCTGCGCCACCCGCGGCAGGCCCAGGCCAGAGACAAGGCGTGGGAGGTGCTCAGATTCATCGGCCTGGCGGATCGGGCCGAGGTTCCGGCCGCAGGACTCACCCTCGCCGGTCGGAAGCGGCTGGAGATCGGGAAGGCGCTGGCCCTGGAGCCGAAGCTCCTCCTCCTGGACGAGGTCGTGGCCGGCCTCAACCCCAGCGAGGCCGACCAGACCGTTCAGCTCATCCTGAAGATCCGGGATGCCGGGGTGACCATCCTCATCGTCGAGCACATCATGCGGGTGATCATGAGGATCAGCACCCGGATCATCGTCCTCAACTATGGCCGGATGATCGCCCAGGGCAAGCCGGATGAGATCGCCCACAACCCCGAGGTCATCGAGGCCTATCTGGGCGAGGGCGCCGACGCCGGCGACGGGTCCGCGTCATGAGCCTGCTCCAGATCGACGCCATCGACGTGTTCTACGGCCCGGCCCAGGCCCTCTGGGGCGTGTCGTTCTCCGTCGAGAAGGGGCAGGTGGCCGCCCTGATCGGGGCCAATGGCGCCGGCAAGACCACCACGCTCAAGGCGCTCTGCGGCCTGATCCCCCTGGCGACCGGTCGCGTCACCTACGACGGGCAGGTCATCAGCGGCATGCCCGTCCACCGGATCATGGATCTGGGCATCTCCCTGATCCCCGAGGGCCGGCAGCTCTTCCCCAAGATGACCGTGGAGGAGAATCTGACCATTGGTTCCTATCTGGAGCGCACCAAGCCGGCCCGCCGGGCCAACCTGGAGCGCGTCTATCACCTGTTTCCCCGATTGGCGGAGCGTCGCTTGCAGACCGCGGAGACCATGAGCGGGGGGGAGCAGCAGATGCTGGCCATCGGCCGGGCCCTGATGCAGGAGCCGCGCGTCCTGATCCTGGACGAGCCGAGCCTGGGTCTGGCCCCCACCTTGGTCCGCGAGATCTTCGGGATCGTGAAGGAGCTGCACGGGCGCGGGCTGACCATCCTGCTGGTGGAGCAGAACGTGCACCAGGCGCTGCAGGTGGCCGACGTTGCCTTCGTCCTGGAGAACGGCCGCGTCATCATGTCCGGCGCGGGGTCCGAGCTGATCAGGAACCCCCGGGTGAAGGAGGCCTACCTGGGGTTCTGATCCGGGGGAGGTCCACATGTCCAATCTGACGGAGCAACTCACGGAGCGTCGCAGCCGGGAGGTGCCGCGTGGCGTGGCCAACCTGAACCCCCTGTTCCTGGCCAAGGCGGAGGGGGCCCTGCTCACCGACGTGGACGGGCGGGAGTACATCGATTTCGCCGGGGGCATCGGCGTCAACAACGTGGGCCATCGCCACCCCAGGGTGCTGGCGGCGCTCCGCGAGCAACTGGAGGCCTATCTGCACCCCTGCTTCCACGTCATGATGTACGAGCCGTACGTCCAGCTCGCCGAGCGGCTCAACCGGATCGTGCCCTGCCGCGGCGAGAGGAAAACCATGCTCGTGAACTCAGGGGCCGAGGCGGTGGAGAACGCCGTCAAGATTGCCCGCTATCATACCCGCCGCAACGGGGTCATCTGCTTCGACAACGCCTTCCACGGCCGCACGCTGTTGACCATGACCCTGACCAGCAAGGTGCGGCCGTACAAGCTCCATCTGGGAGCGATGGCGCCGGGAGTCTTCCGGGCCCACTTCCCCTACTGCTATCGCTGTCCCTGGGGCCTGACGTACCCGGAGTGCCAGGTCCAGTGCGGCGAGGAATACTTCGAGACGGACTTCTTCAAGCACCAGGTCGATCCCGAGGAGGTGGCGGCCATCATCCTGGAGCCGATCCAGGGCGAGGGCGGATTCATCACCCCGCCCCCGGAGTACCTCACCCAGATCCGGCAGGTCTGCGATCGCCACGGCATCCTCCTGATCGTGGATGAGGTGCAGACGGGGTTCGGACGGACGGGGAAGCTGTTCGCACTGGAGCATTTCGGCGTGGAGGCCGACATCCTCACGTCGGCCAAGTCCCTGGCGGGGGGCTTGCCCCTCGGAGCCGTCACGGGAACGGCCGCGATCATGGACTCGGTCCACCCCGGGGGCCTGGGGGGAACCTACGGTGGGAATCCCCTGGCCTGCCGGGCGGCGCTGGCGGTTCTGGAGGTCATCGAGCAGGAGGGCCTCCTGGCGAAGGCCGAAGAACTTGGCCGGCTGGTCCGCCAGGAGCTGATGCGGCTCCACGGCACCTACGAGCTGGTCGGCGAGGTCCGCGGCCTGGGTGCCATGCTCGCCATGGAGCTGGTCAAGGACCGCGCCTCCATGAAGCCGGCGACCGAGGAGGCCAAGCAGCTCACCGCCTACTGCCGGGAGCACGGCCTGATCATCCTGGACTGTGGGACGCTGGGCAACAACATCCGCACCCTCATGCCCCTGACCATCACCCCGGAGCAGCTGGCCAGGGGCTTCCGCATCCTGGAGGACGGCCTGAAGCACGTGTCGGCGTAGCCGGACGCTCATGTGCGCAGGGTCTCCGGAGGGAGGCAGCGATGACTCCGTTTGCCGTTGCCGGTATCCAGATGGAGGTGTCGTTTCATCGGGACCACGTCTCGGAGATGGGCCGGAAGGTCGAGCTCCTGAAGCTCCGCTTCCCGTGGGCCCAGATGGTGGTGTTCAGCGAGTTGTGCGCCTTCGGCCCCTCCCCGGCCCACGCCCAACCCATCCCCGGTCCCGTTGAGGCGTATTTCTGCGACATCGCGGCACGTTACCAGGTGTGGCTGGTCCCGGGCTCGCTGTTCGAGCGCGTGGGAGATGATGTCTACAACACCACGTCTGTCATCGATCCGGCCGGGCACGTGGTGGCACGGTATCGGAAGATGTTCCCGTTCGAGCCCTATGAGAACGGGGTCAAGCCGGGAACAGAATTCGCGGTGTTTGACGTCCCCGATATCGGGCGCTTCGGCCTCTCGATCTGTTACGACATGTGGTTTCCCGAGACGACGCGAACGCTGGCGGCGATGGGCGCAGAGGTGATCTTGCACCCGACGATGACCGATACCATCGATCGCGACGTCGAGCTTTCCATTGCCCGTGCAAACGCGGTTGTCAACCAGTGCTACTTTTTCGACATCAACGGCATTGGCGAATGCGGCGGCGGTCGCTCGATCGTCATCGATCCTTCAGGGCATGTCTTGTACCAGGCCTCCGCAGGCTTGGAGCTGATCCCCATTGAAATCGACCTCGATCGTGTCAGACGCGAACGGGAGACCGGCGTCCGCGGCCTGGGTCAGCCGCTGAAGAGCTTCCGGGATCGCGCGGTTGACTTCACCGTGTATCAGCGTGGCAGTGCGGCTGAGCGGTATCTGCACACCCTGGGACCCTTGGCCAAGGCGACCCCCGGGTCGCGGGCCGGCCTTGCTCCTCCCCCGGGTGCGCCGTGTCCGGACCGGAAGGAGCCTGCCGGCTATCCTTCCCCGGCATCCGGGGCGGAAACGATGATCGCACAGCTCGAAGGTCAGCTCCTCGGACCACCGTCCTGAGGGCACACGTCTCCGCCGCCGGGGCTGCGCCCCTGATGGCGGCCGGCATGGGGAGCGCCGCGGGAAGAAGGGGGGTGAGAGTACTCATCGCGGGTTGATCCCGCCCGGCTTTCTGGGCGTAGGGACTGCGAGGTCATTCTCTCGCAGAAACGTGGAGCGTTCTGACCCGTGGAGTCAAGGCCCGGCGTCTGCCTGGGAAGACGCTGAAAGCGAGGCGAGGCGATGAACGCACTCAGGACCATATCCGACGTCCGGCGTTATTTTCATCGCAACGAGCGGCCGATCTATTTCATCAGCGCCACCAACTTCAACCTGCTCGGCATGGACGAGTGGGTCCAGCACTTCAGATACATCAGCTACGTCGACTGTTACGACGGCCGTCACTGCAACGTGTTTGTCCCGAGCGAGAGACCGCATGCCGAATTCGAAAGCATCGAGGACATCAATAACTACCTCCTGGAGCACAAGCAGGTGATCGACCGGATCAGATCCCAGGACGGCAAGCCCGTGGCGGTCTTCCTGATGTTCGATGAGAAGACCGAGGATCTGTGCAACGAATTGGGCATCGACGTATGGTTCCCCCCGGCCAGGCTGCGTCAGCGCTGCGACAACAAAATAGAAACCGTCCGCATCGGGGACAAGGCGGGCGTGCCCAGCGTCCCGAACGTGCTGTCTCCGGTCGGGGACTACGGGCACCTGCGCCGACTCTGTCGAGAGGCCAATCTCGGCGAAGACATCGTGATCCAGACGGCATTCGGCGACTCCGGGCACACCACGTTCTTCATCGCGAATGAAGGGGAGTGGAACCGGTATGCCGACCAGATCACCTGTGAGCCGGAAGTCAAGATCATGAAGCGCATCGACTGCCGGGCCGCCACACTGGAGGCGTGCGCGACCCGGAGCGGAACCCTCGTCGGGCCCCTGCTGACCGAGCTCGTCGGCCATCCGGAGTTGACGCCATACAAGGGGGGCTGGTGCGGCAACGAGATCTTCGCCGGTGCGTTTTCCGAACGGGTGCGCAACCGCGCCCAGGAGTACGCGGTCAGATTCGGCGACCGGCTGATCAAGGAAGGGTATCGCGGCTACTTCGATCTCGACTTCCTGGTCGAGCGGGGCACTGACGAGGTGTACCTCGGCGAGCTCAATCCGCGGGTGACCGGCGCGAGCTCCATGACCAATCATGCGGCCTTCGCGCACGCGGACGGTCCGCTGTTCCTGTTCCACCTGCTTGAATTCAGCGGCGTGGACTTCCGGATCGACGTCGAGGAGCTCAACACCCGCTGGAGCGATCCGGACTTCATCGACACATGGAGCCAGCTCGTCATCAAATGCACCGGGGACCATGTGGAGAGGGTGACCCATGCGCCGGCGACGGGGATCTACCGCATGTACGAGGACGGGCAGGTGTTTTACCACCGCTTCGACTATCAGCGCAGGGCGGTCGAATCCGAGCGCGAAGGGTTTTTCTTGCGCATTGCCGGCCCAGGCGACTATCAATACGAAGGCTCGGATCTGGGCATCCTCATCACGCGCGGCCGTTCGATGACCGACGATTTCCAGCTCACCGAGCGTGCCAAGGCCTGGATCCGGGGCATCAAGGGCTATTATCGTACTCAGCCATTGGTCACTGCCGAAGTGAGGCGTTCGCCTGTCCCGGGCGCCTTCAAGATCCTCTAGCGGACGGCCTGGCGGGAGCCGGGCTGACATCCGCGGGAGCCAAGGCTTTGCAGATCATCTTCACGGCGATTGAAGAAGAACAGGCGGGCCCGAAATGGCAGAGGGTATTCGATCGATACTGGTCTTCCTACCAGCGGTGGTTCTGGAGTGAAGGCGAGCGGGCCAGACCGAGCTATCGCGTCTGCCTTCGCGCGCTCCGAGAACACATGCCGGAGCTTCTGCCCGTCTACCACAAGCTGGTTGACCTGGCGGGGGGCGGGGATCAGGCCGCGCGGTTTCTGTCTCTGTATTGCCCGCCCTCGTTCTTGACCGGGTGTTCCCAGGTGGTCTGGACGCGCGACCCACCGCTGCTGATCCGCAACTACGACTATAGTCCCTCCCGCTGGGAGGCCATCTCCTGGAAAACGGCCTGGACCGGCCGACCGATCATCGCCATGGGGGACTGCCTGTGGGGGGTGCTGGATGGCATGAATGCAGACGGCCTGGCCCTGTCGCTCAGCTTCGGCGGGCGCCTGGCGGTCGGGGAGGGCTTTGGTATCCCCCTGGTGCTGCGGTATGTCCTGGAGTTCTGTTCGACCACCAGCGCGGCGGTCGGGGTCCTGCAACGTGTCCCGGTTCACATGACGTACAGCGTCACCGTGCTCGATCATCAGGGAAGCTTTGCCACCGTCTATGTCGCTCCCGACCGACCCGCCAAGGTCTTGCCGCTCGCCGTCGTCACCAATCATCAGCACCAGGTGGAATGGCAACAGCACGCCCAGGCAACGCGCACCCTGGAACGGGAGCGCTTCCTGAGCAAGGCCTTGCGAGAAAGCACCGCGGACGTCACCCGGCTGGTGCATGCGTTCTTGTGTCCGCCCGCATACGTGACGGCTTTTGAGCACGGATTTGGCACGCTCTACACGGCGGTGTACCACCCGGCGACGGGCGAGGTCGAGCAGGTGTGGCCCACCCTCCGCCGGCTGCAATCCTTCACCCGATTCACTGAAGGGGAGCTGATGGTGCATTTCCCGGATGCCGGACCGTCAGCATAGCCCCTTCAACGCCCAGGCAGGGATGCAGCGTGTGACGGGACGCCGACGCGGGTTGGCAGGCAATCACGGATTACACGAAGCATGCGGGCTCATGCCGGGCGGACCCAGACTCGACCCGGAAGGACCTCTTTGGATTTGCCCCCCCGTCCTTTTCCCTTGACACCCCGCCAGAGAACGGTAGGCTGGGTCGCGTCAATCCCGCTCTCGCTTCTTTCCAGATGGGACGCCGATACGTGCACGCTGGCGTGAGGGGCGCTCCCGCTCGCCCTTCTCCTCCGGGAGAGGGCGGCCGGTTCGGATGCCGAGGTACTCCATTCGGGTGGGACGCTCTCCAGGGAGGAACCGTATGCGACCCGCAGCCGATCTCGCGATGGATCGAAGCATCGGACATTTTCTCGAGGACAGGCACGGCAGCGCCAGGAAGGATCTGGCGTGGCTCCACGACCACATGCCCCCGTTCTTCTTCATCACCATGCGGGAGGAGACGGAGGCGGTGGCCGCGCTGTGCCTCGGCCTGCGCCGCCTGGCGGCGGACCGTCAGCTTGTGCTCGTGGACCGCGAGAAGGAGCTCATGCTGGCGCGCCTGGACCTTCCCGGGTCCCTCTACGAGACGTTGCAGACCATCCCGCAGCGGGAGATCTCGTACGCGGAGATGGCACACTCCTTTGCCCCTGTCCCCGGCACGGAGCACGATCTGGAGTTCACGCGGTTCGAATTCGACCGGAAGAGCGACGCGGAGATCGCCTCGGCCGGGGCGGTGGAGATCCCGGCCCGTATCAGGAGGGCGGTCTACGCGGAGCTCCGGAAGTTCGCCTCCCCTCCAGCCGCGGAGGAACGGGAAAAGCTCCTTCGGCTGCTCTGGCTGAACAACGAGCGGTACGTCCGGAGCTCCCCGCCCCTCCGGGTCGCCCGGATCCTCTGGCTTTTCCATCAGGGGAGGAACCACGCGGGCATCTACCTTGATGTGGAGGACGTGGACGCAGGGGCACCGGAGGAGCGCCGTGAGAATCGCGTCCTCTTCGCCGTGGGGAGCCCGCCCCAGCGGGAATTCCTCGCCCAGGTCATGGAGGTCTTCAACCGGCTGGAACTCGGCGTCCGGCGCGCCTACGTCCTGACGATCAGCACCGGCGCCCACCCGTACTTCCTGGGAACATTCTACGTCTCCTCGCGGAGCGGGGGGGGCCTGCAGAAGGATTCCAAGCTCTTCCGGCGTCTTCGCGGCGAACTGTACAACACGCAGATCCTGGCGACCGAGTCCCACGCCTACAAGGAGTTCGTGCTCAAGCGCCTGATGACGGGCGAGGAGGCGTCCCTGGTGAACGCCTTCATCGGCTTCTGCCACACCAACCTCGCCCACAACCAGCCCCACCGCTACACCCTGGAAGACGTGATGCGGGCCTTCCACTCGCACCCCGACGTGGCGCTCAGACTCACGCGCCTCTTCGAGCTGCGCTTCGACCCCGAGATCCGGGACCGGGAGGCGGACTACCCGGTCGCCCTCGAGGAGACGACCCGGGAGATCGCCGAATACAACACCGGCCACAAGATGCTCGACGAGTTCCGCCGCTCGATCTTCCAGGCGACCCTGTCCTTCATCCGCCGGACGCTCAAGACGAACTTCTTCGTTCCCGAGAAGCACGCCCTGGCGTTTCGCCTCGACCCGGCGTACCTGGAGGAGCTCGGGCCGGGCTTCACCTCGGACCTGCCGCCCGAGCGGCCCTTCCGCGTCACCTACTTCTACGGCCGCCACGGTCTCGGGCACCACATCGGCTTCTCCGACATCGCCCGGGGCGGCTGGCGCACCATCTTCACCAAGACCCGGGACGATTACGTCACCGTGGCCAACTTCGTGTTCCGGGAAAATTACGTCCTGGCCCACACCCAGCACCTGAAGAACAAGGACATCTACGAGGGCGGGTCGAAGATGGTGGTGGTCGTGACCGCCCCAGACCTCCAGACGAAGGAGCGGATGACCCAGCGCCTCCACAAGGTCCAGTACGGGTTCATCAACGCCTTCCTGGACATCTTCATCACCGAGCGCGGGAAGGCGAAGGATCCGCGGGTGGTGGATTACTACGGGGAGGACGAGCCCATCGAGCTGGGTCCCGACGAGAACATGCACGACGAGATGATCGAGCTGATCGCCGACCTGTCCCGGAAACGGGGCTACCTGCTGGGGATCGGGATCATGTCCAGCAAGCGGGTGGGGATCAACCACAAGACGTACGGGGTGACCTCCACGGGGGTGGTCAAGTTCGCCGAGGTCACGATGCGGGAGCTGGGGATCGACATCCACCGCGACCCGTATGCGGTGAAGTTCACCGGGGGCCCAGGCGGCGACGTGGCGGGCAACGCCATGCGCATCCTCCTGTCCAAGTGCCCGAACGTCAGGATCCGGCTGATCCTGAACGGGACGGGGGCGCTGTACGACCCGGAAGGGGCGAACCGGGAGGAGCTGTCGCGCATCGTCCTCAAGAGCGACATCGAGGCCTTCGATCCGGCGAAGCTCTCGCCCGGGGGTTTCCTCCTCTACCGGAACGTGCGGCGCGTGGAGGGATTGCGGGAGCTCTTCCGCCGGGTGGACCGGACCGAGTCCGGCGTGGAGGAGCGATGGGTCACCACGGACGAGTTCTACCGGGAGTTTGACGGGCTCCTGTTCAGCGTCCCGGCCGACCTGTTCGTCCCCGCGGGGGGTCGGCCCGAGACGGTCGACGGGACGAACTGGTCCCGCTTCTTCCGGGATGACGGGACGCCCACGGTGCGTGCCATCGTGGAGGGGGCCAACTCCTTCCTCACCCCCGAGGCCCGCACCCGCCTCCAGGAGCGGGGAATCGTGATCCTGCGGGACGCCTCGGCCAACAAGTGCGGCGTCATCTCCTCCTCCTACGAGATCATCGCCAACCTGCTGATGACGGAGAAGGAGTTCCTCGCGCACAAGGAGGCCTACGTGTCCGACGTGCTGGACATCCTGGAGCGACGCGCCGGGGACGAGGCCAACCTCATCTTCCAGCGTCGGCAGGCGTCCGGCGGGAAGCTCTCGTATACGGACATCTCCGACAGCATCAGCGTGGAGATCAATGACCACTACGCGAGGCTTTTCGAATTCTTCCTGGAGCACCCGCGGGCGATCCTGAAGGCGCCCTATCGTCGGGCGCTTCTCTCACACCTGCCCCGGATGCTCCGGGAGAATCGGAAATACCGTCTGCGGCTGAAAACGCTCCCCCTGAAATATCAAGCGGCGATCCTGGCCAGCGAAATCGCGTCCACGATCGTGTACCGGGGGGGGTTCGAGCGGAACTTCGAGGGAGACCTGAAGGGGTATCTGCACAAGATGTTCGCGTGAATGCCCCTTCCGGTCCGCCACCGCGTTCAGGGCGCCGGCTTGGCTCTGAGATACTGCTTGGGCCAGGGGATGTCGTGGCCCAGGGCGCGGGCCGCGTCGAGCGGCCAGTACGGGTTCCGGAGCAACTCCCGTCCCAGCGCCACCACGTCGGCGCGGCCGCTCCGCACGATCTCCTCGGCCATCTCCGGCGTCGTGATCAGCCCCACGGACATCGTGGCGATCCCCACCTCCCGGCGGATCCGCTCCGCAAACGGCACCTGGTAGCCCGGCGCCACGGGCGGCACGAATGGCGAGATGCCGCCGGAGGAACAGTCCACCAGGTCGGCGCCGTGCTCCTTCAGCCAGTGGGCCACCTGGACCTGGTCCTCGATCGTAAGCCCCCCTTGGATGTAGTCCGTGGACGAGAGGCGGACGAGGAGCGGCTGGGTCTCGGAGAGGAGCCCGCGCACCACGTCCACCACGCGGAGGAGCATCCGGGCGCGGTTCTCCAGCGAGCCGCCGTACTCGTCGCCCCGCCGGTTCGCGATCGGCGACAGGAACTCGTGTAACAGATACCCATGGGCCGAATGCAGCTCGATCCCATCGTAGCCTGCTGTGAGGGCGCGGCCTGCGGCCGCCCGATAGGCCGATAGGATGCCCTCCATCTCGGCCGGCGTCAGCTCGCGCGGCGAGACCCAATCGGCATCGAAGGGGACGGCGCTGGGCGCCACGGCGGGCGCCGGCCCGGCGCCCTTCGTCGGCGTCCAGGCCTTCCGCCCCGCGTGTGCCAGCTGGGCGCACATGACAGCGCCCTGGGACTTGCACAGGGCCACGATGCGGGTGAGCGGCCCGACCTGGTCATCGTCCCACAGGCCCAGATCGTTCGTGCTGATCCGTCCGCGGGCCTCGACCGCCATGGCCTCGGAGATGATGAGGCCGACGCCGCCGGTGGCACGGGAGGCGAGATGGGCCAGATGGAAATCCGTCGCAACTCCGTCGGCTCCTGCGGAGTACATGCACATGGGGGACATGGCGATGCGGTTCCGCAGGGTGACGCCGCGCAGGCTGTACGGCGAGAAAAGTTCCGCCATGGAAGAACTCCTGTCTCTTCAGCGAAGATCGCGACGGTGCATTTCCGGGGCCTCCAGGAAAGTCCTCGCATACGCTGTTTCGGTCTTGGCGTCCTTGGCGGCTTGGCGGTTGATATTTCCGAATGGGGTCAGGTGCCGGGCTTGCTGCTGCTGGTGGGGAGGCTGAACTCGCCGGAGGTGTTGAAGGGGATGGACCCGAGGGCCCCGAGCGAATGGAGCCGGCCGCTGATCCGATACTTGAAGGCAGCCCGCTCGCCCTTGCCGAGTTGGTCGATCTGCCGGAGGAGGTGCTGCAGGCCGCTCACCACCTGCAGGTCGATCAAGGCCTCGCCGAAGCGCGGGACGACGCCTCCCTGGTTGCTGACCCCCTTGGCGAAGGGTTTCCCGTTGATCTCCAGATCGAACACCACCCCGTCGAAGCGCAGCTCCACATCGTTGGGATTCAACAGCCGGACCTTGACCGCGTAGCGCTGCTCCAGCAGGGTCATCTCGAGCGGGGTGATATCGGCGATGGTCACGCCGAGGGGTTCGCGCACCTTCCAGGCGGCGCAGGCGCCGAGCATGAGGGCGCAGGCCAACACCACCAAAGCCCGCTTCATCCGCGTTCTCCTCTCCGTGTTGGCTGGCCGATGGTCAGGCGGCGATCGCTGTTTCGGGACGCTGTGCGGCGACGTCGATCCATGGCGGGGCCATGCTACCAGAGGCCTCTTTCCCATGTCCACACGAAAACTCCCTTTGACTTTGGGGCCGGAGCGCGCTACGAAGGGGACGGCGCGCCGCCGATGAGCGAGAAGGCGGGGGGGAGACAGTGTCGCTTGCCGTCATGTTCCTGGTGCTGGCCGGTGCCGCGTTCCACGCGACCTGGAACGTGATCATCAAGGCAGGCTCGGACAAACTGCTCGACACGATCCTGATCACCTGCTCGGCCGCATGCATCGCCGTCCTCGCCCTCCCATTCGTTCCCCTTCCCCAGCATGCGAGCTGGCCGTATCTGGGCGCCTCCACGGCTATCCACCTCGCCTACTTCAACCTGGTTGCCCTGGCGTACCGGACGGGCGAGCTCAGCTACGCCTATCCGATCATGCGGGGAAGCGCCCCGCCCATGACTGCCGTCGTGGCCGCCATCACCGTTCGGGAACCCCTGTCTCCCGGGGCCTGGCTGGGGATCGGGCTGATCTCGGCCGGCATCCTGACGCTCACAGGAGATTCATGGCGCTCGGGACGGTTCAGCTTCGCCACCTTCGGGTTCGGCCTGCTCAACGCTGTGGTGATCGTCGCCTATACGCTGGTGGACGGGATCGGCGTGCGTCTGTCGGGGAACCCCTGGAGCTATATTCTGTGGCTCTTCGTGCTGATTCCCCTGCCCCTGCTGACCCTGGTTCTCTTCAGGCGCCCGCAGGAACTCGCCGCCCAGCTTCGCCTGCGCTGGGAGGCCGGGTTGCTGGGGGGGGTGTGTACGACCGCATCGTACGGGATCGCCCTGTGGGCCATGACGGTCGCCCCCATTGCTCTCGTGGCCGCCCTCCGCGAGACGTCGGTCATCTTCGGAACGGCCTTCGCCTCCCTGTTCCTGAAGGAGCGATTCGGGGTGCTGCGCTACCTGGCCGCCGCCGCCGTCACGGCGGGGGCCGTGAGCATCAAGCTGTGGTGATCTGGTCCGGGCCCCACCCGCCGGCGTCTGATCAACCCGGACTTTTCACCGCAGAGGTCGCAAAGAACGCAGAGCCATGCAGGTCGGACTGTTCTCCCATGCAGACCTAGAAGACGTTGGTCCGAGTTCCAAGGCTTGTAATGCCTGAATCCTGGGGAGATACTTTGTCTTTCTTTGCGTGCTCTGCGGACTCTGCGGTAAGGTTGAGGCACTTGGTACCAATCGACACCGGGAGGTGACGCGCATGAACTGTCGTGAAAGAGCGCTGGCCGCCCTCAACCACCAGGAGCCCGACCGGGTTCCACTGGACTTCGGCGGCCGCCAGACGACGCTCCACATGTTCGCGCACCGGGCCCTGATGCGACACCTCGGCTTCAGCGGACCGGAGCCGCCCGTCCGGAGCTTCCACACCTACCTCGTGGAGCCCGATCCACAGTTGCTGCAGCGCTTCGAGCGGGTGAGCGCCCTCTTCTTCCCCCAGGCGCCCAGCGACTACGTTTTCAGGATCGATCCCGTCAGCAACACGTATGTGGACGAGTGGGGGACCACCTACTACATGCCGCCCAACGGCTACTACTACGACATGCACCGGGTGCCTCTGCCCGAGGCGGAAACCGAGGCGGACCTCCAGAGGTACCGCTGGCCGAACCCGACGGACCCGGCGCGCATCGCAGGACTGCCGGAGCAGATCAAGGCGGCGTACGAGGCCGGCGAGAAGGTCGTCATGATGTGCGGGGCCATGCCCGGGCTGTGGGAGCATTCGTGGTACATCTTCGGCCTGGAGCAGGCGTTCATGAACCTGGCAAGCAATGTGCCCCTCGTGGAGGCCTTCACCGAGCGGGTGCTGGAATGGCAGATGGCCTACTGGGATATGGTTCTGGCCCAAGTGGGCGCCCACGTGGACATCGTCCAGCTCAACGAGGACCTGGGCAGCCAGCACGGGCCGATGATGTCTCCCGCCACGTTCCGGAAGATCTACAAGCCGCGGCTGCGGACACTCATCACCTCAATCAGGAAGCAGACGAAGGCCCGCGTTTACCTCCACTCCTGCGGGTCCATCTACCGCATGCTCCCCGACCTCATCGAGGTCGGGGTGGATGTTCTCAACCCGGTGCAGGTCAATGCCGCCGAGATGGACTCGGCCCGGCTCAAGCGGGAGTTCGGAAAGGATCTGACCTTCTGGGGCGGGGGCTGCGACCCGGTGGTCATGGGCACCGGCACGCCGCAGCAGGTCGTGGAGGACGTGAAGCGCCGCATCCACGACCTCGCGCCGGGCGGCGGCTTCGTCTTCGGTTCGGTCCACAACATCCAGCCCAACGTCCCCCCGGAAAACATCGTGGCCATGTTCGACGCCGGCCGGGACCTCGGCGGCTACCCGATCGCGGTATAGAGGGAGGCCAGTTCCGCGTGTCTTGGAGGATGCACCGGGCTGGGGGTGGGGATGAGCCCGAGAATCTCACCACGGAGTTGACCCTGAGGCCGCTCGTCGCACAGAGACTTGCAAAATGGGCGGTAAGGACTCAGCCTTGCACCGCAGATCGTCACCCCGGCGGACGCCGGGGTCCAGGATCTTCGACACACTGGATTCCAGCCTCCGCCGGAATGACGACGGAGTTTTCCTCAGCCTCGAAGATGGGAGCGATGGCATGCCGGTGGTTCTGAAGCCTGC
>DATIFO010000056.1:0-5644 GCA_035455275.1 Methylomirabilis sp. (SeqCode)
CCTGGGGCGGCTCGTGGATCTTGTTCTCGTTCACGATCACGCCGGGGGGGATCATCCGGTAGAAGTCCACCACCGGCACGGGGTTCCCCCCGACGTTGATCAGGCCGATCTTCCCGCGCGCGCCGTAGGGTTCTCCGGCCAGGAATGCTCGCTCGTGCATGGCAGTCTCCTTTGCGGTGGCGGTTGATGCTCCGGAACGTGTAACGTTCCGCGCGGAACGTTCAGCGTTCACGTCCGTGGCTGTCTCCATTGCAGTGGCGGTTGATGCCGTCTGAGTCCACTCTTACAGGGGCCGCACCTCCCGGACCTTGGGATTCAGGAGGTAGGTGGGCTGCTTCCCCGTGAGAACGCTTACCACGTCCTGCGCCACCGTCACGCCCATCTTGCGCCGATTTTCCAGCGTGGCGGACCCGATGTGGGGCAGCAGGATCACGTTGTCCAGCCTGAGGATCGGGTCATCCGGGAGGATCGGCTCCTCGATGAAGACGTCCAGGCCGGCCCCCGCAATGCGCTTGGTTTGCAGGGCCTCGACCAGGGCCGCCTGGTCCACGATGGGCCCACGGGCCGTGTTCACCAGGACGGCCGTCGGCTTCATCATGGCGAATTGCTGCTTGCCGATGAGGCCGCGGGTCTTCTCGTTGAGGGAGCAGGTCACCGAGATGAGATCCGCCTCACGGAGAAGGTGCTCCAGATCGACCCGGACCGCCCCCGTCTCCCGCTCCACGTCGGGCTGGGGAACCTCGTCGAAGTAGAGGATCCGCATCTCGAAGCCCTTGGCCCGGCGGGCGACGCCGCCGCCGATGCGCCCGCAGCCGATGATCCCCAGGGTCTTGTGGTGCATGTCGACCCCCATGAACTTCCATGGCACCCACTCGCCGCCGATGGTCCAGCCCCCACTCTTGACGAATTGGTCGGCCTCGGCGATGCGGCGGGCGGCGGAGATGAGCAGCGCGAAGGTCGTGTCCGCCATGGTGGGGGCCAGGACCGGCGTGAAGGTCACGTAGACCCCGCGCTCGGTGGCCGCCTGCAGGTCGATGTTGTCGTACCCGACACCGTGCCGGCCGATGACCTGGAGGCGCGGGGCCAGCCCGATGGCCTCGCGATCCATGACGTCCGTGTGCCACGGCAGGATCACGGCCTCGACGTCCGAGATCTCGGCCAGGAACTCCTGGCGGGTTTGCGGCCGCCCTTCGGGGTTGGAGCGGACCAGGGCGACCTGTTCCAGGATCTTGATCGCCTCGGGTTGGATGGGTTGCGCCACGTAGACCTTCATGTCCTGTCGTCCTTTCTCCCCATCGGGTAGCGCGCGTCCAGGGATGGGTGCCGGCCGGACCGGGCGCGGGGACCCCTCACTCGTATCCGAACAGCCTCGGCACCCAGAGGGTCAGCTCCGGGAAGTAGGTCACCAGTGCCAGCACCACGAGTTGCCAGATCAGGTGCGGCCAGACGGCCCGGACGACCCGCTCCAGCGAGATGTCGGCCAGACCACACACCACGAACAGCACCACACCGACGGGAGGCGTCACCAGGCCGACGACCAGGTTCATGACCACGACGAATCCGAAATGCAGGGGATGAATGCCGAAGCTGGCGGCGATGGGCGCGAGGATCGGGACAAGCATGATCAGCGCCGCCGCCGTTTCCATGAGGCACCCGACCAGCAGCAGGAAGAGGTTCACCACGATCAGGAAGACCATCGGGCTGTGGGAAATGGACTTCAAGTGGGCCGAGATGAGGGCCGGGACCTGCTGGGTCGTCAAGAGCCAGGACACTCCGTTGGCCGTGGCGATCAGCAGGAACACCACGGAGGTGGTGATGCCGGCCTTGAGGAGGGCCGGCGGGATGTCCCGGAGGTGCAGCTCCTTCGTGAGGAACAGCCCGACGAGCAGGGCGTACATCACCGCCACCGCGCCGGCCTCCGTCGCCGTGAAGGCTCCGCCGAGGATCCCGCCCAGCACGACGATCGGCATGATGAGGGCCGGGATGGCCCGCTTGGTCCGCGCCCAGAACTCCCGGGCGGTCATCCGCACCGTCCGGACCGGGTAGTCGCGCTTCCGCGCCAGGACATAGATGATGACCATCATCCCGAGCCCGATCATCAAGCCGGGGATCATGCCGGAGAGGAACAGCGCGGCGACGGACATCCCGCTGGTGGATGCGGCGTAGATGATCATGGGGATGCTGGGTGGGATGATGGGCCCCAGCGCGGCGGCGCCTGCCACCACCCCGGCGCCGAAATCGATGCTGTACTCCTTCCGCATCACCGGGAGGAGCGCCGAGCCGATGGCGGAGGCATCCGCCACGGCGGAGCCGCTCACGCCGGAAAGGATCATGCCGGCCACGACGTTCACGTGGGCGATGCCGCCCCGGATGTGCCCTACCAGGGCATCCGCGAACTTCAGCAGGCGCTCCAGGATGCCGGTGGAATCCATCAATTCTCCCGCCAGCATGAAAAAGGGAATGGCCATGAGGACGAAGGAGTCCACCCCCGTGAACATCCGCTGCGGGATGAGATACAGCGGCACCTTCCCCCAGGCGAGGATCCCCCCCGTGGCCGCCAGGCCGAGGCCCATGGCGATGGGGACGCCGATGAGCACGCTGAGAGCGAAGACGGTCCCCAGCACGGTCAGCATGTCAACCGCGGCTCCCTCTTTGCCCGCAAGCCATTCTGCTCCCTGCGAGAACCCCCTCCCCGCATGTCGGGTCGAGGGACCCGGTCAGACGATGCGCGTTTCGAGGTCGCTGGCCCGAGGGATATCTCCCGTCTGCCACGCCCGGATCGCGATGGGAAGCATCTGCACGAACATGAGGAGCGCGCCCAGGGGAATGGCGAGGTAGAACCACGCCATGCTGACGGGCAGCACCACGCTCTCCTTGTCGGCCACATGCCCGACCAGGATGAACCCCTGAGAGATGACCACCGCCAGGAAGAAGAGGATGCCGAGCACGGCGACCAGCGTCACGACGCGTCGCAGCGGCAGCGGCAAGGCGGCGCGGAGCATTTCGACGCCGACATGGGCACCCTTGCGCAGGGCCAGGCTCGTCCCCAGGAACCCCATCCAGATCATGACGTAGCGCGTGGCCTCTTCCCCCCACCCGATCCCGGTGGAAAAGACGTAGCGCAACACCACGCTGACCGCCACCAGGCTCGTGGCGACTGCCATGAGCACCATCACGCCCACGCCGGTCACGCGCGCCACCCGGTCGGTGAACCGCTCGAGCTGTGCCAGCATGCTCGCGACCCCCGGCCATCGGCCGCGTCGCCGGGGGCGGGACCCCCGGCGACGCTGGACTGGCCTGCCCGAGTTACTGAACGTACGGGTAGCTCTTCGAGGGCGTCTCGCGGATCCGCCTCACCAGTTCGGGGGGAAAGACGGTCGCGAACTGGTCGTACACGGCCTTCGTGCCCTCCACGAAGGGTGTCTTGTCCTTGATCTCGTTCACCACCATCCCGCCCGACTGGAGCTTGCCCACCAGCTCCTTGTCGAACTTGATGGACTCGGTGCGCACGAGCACCATGGCCTCCGCCACGGCCTCGCGGATGCCGGCCTGGAGGTCCGCCGGCAGCTTGTCGAACCAGGCCTTGCTGGCGAAGACCACGTTGTTGGAGTACACGTGGCCCGACAGGGTGAGGTACTTCTGGACCTCGAAGAACTTCGCGGTGAAGATGTTGACCAGGGGATTGTCCTGCCCGTCCACGACGCCGGTCTTCAGCGCCGTGTACAGCTCGCCGTAGGGGATCGGGACGGCCGTGGCCCCCAGGGTCTTCATGGTGGCCATGTAGATGCGGTGCTCCACCACCCGCTGCTTCAGCCCCCTGAGGTCGTTCGGGCTGTTGATGGGCCGCTTGTTGTTGGTGATGTGGCGCCAGCCGTTCTCGAAATACCCGAGTGCCACGAGCTTCGAGTCCTTGCACTTCTCCAGAAGTTCCTTCCCCACCTCCCCGTCCAGGACGGAGTACACGTGATTCCGATCCCGGAAGAGGAACGGCATGTCGAAGACATCGTAGATCGGGTCGGCCAGACCCGCCACGCCGCTGGTGGTCATCTCGATCGTGCCGATCCGCAGGCCCTCCAGGATCTCACGCTCGTTGCCGAGCTGGGAGGCCGGATAGAGCTGGAACTCGACCCGGCCCGGGAACTTCTTCATCAGGTACTCGCCGACCTTGCTCCCCCCTTGGTTGAAGAGCGATTTCGGGTCCCCGTGGACCGTGGGGAACTTGATGACGACCTTCTCTGCCGCTCCCGCCACCCCGGCCAGGAGGGCGCAGACCATGACCATCCCCAGGACGGCCCCCACGACGCGCCCGATACCAGGTCCTTTGATCATGCCCGCCCTCCTTTCCCCTCCCGGGGTTTGCGACCCGCGGCCAGTCCGGCCAGCAGCCGGTTTGCCCGATCGAGCCATTGCCTTTCCACGCACCGATCCCACACTCCCTCTGCGACCCACATACCGGTGACGGGGGCCCCCGTGCCAAATCGGCTCCGCCTGTGTGTCTCGCCTTCCTTCGCGCCTAGGTCAACGGGGCGAGGCCGCACGATCGGTAGATGGCATCCACCATGCGGTGGCTTTCCACCGCGTCCTCCGCGGTGGCGATGGGGGTGGCCCGCGTCCGCACGCACCGGACGAAATCCTCCAGCTCCTGCTGGAAGCCTCCCTTCTCCGCCAGGTCCACGGCCCAGGACCAGTCCTTGGGGCGGAACTCGTAGAACCTGGTCTCCCCCTCCAGGTGCGTCAGCGAGGCATCGGGGAACTGAACCTCCGTGGTGCAGCCCGAGCCGTGCAGGATCGCCCGCTCGGTCCAGCGGCCCGCCCGGCGGCTCATCAGGAAGACCCCCACCGGCCCCGACTCGAACTCGATCATGGCGGTCAGCGTGGACTCCCGATCCGGGTCCTCGGCCCGCGCCAGGGCCGAGACCACCCGTCCCTTCCCGCCGCACACCCAGCGCATGAAGTCGATCATGTGCAGCCCGTCGTTGAGGAGGGCCCGGCGATCCAGATTGTCCTTGTGCTTCTCGACCGAGCACAGGTCCACCCGCCGGGACTCGAACAGGGCCTTGGCCCGGGCGCAGACCGGCGCGTACCGGCGGTTCATACCCACCATGAACACGCGATCCTGCTCCTTGGCGAGACGGACCATCTCGTCCATGTCGGCGAGCGAGGGCGCGAGTGGCTTCTCGCAGCAGATATCCTTGCCGGCCCGGAGCAGCGCCGTCACGGCCGGAGCATGAGCATCAGGGGGCGTGCAGATCATGGCGGCATCGAAGGGGGGACCGTCCAGCAGGGACTCGACGGACAGGAAGGAGTGGGGGATGCCGAACAGGCTCGTCACCCGTTTGAGTTTCTCGGGCGTTCGACCCGTGACGGCCACCACCTCGACGCCGGGGAGTCGCTTCAGGACCGGGAGGACGGCCAGGTTCGCAAACCTGCCAGCGCCGACGACGACCATCCGCACCGCATCGCTCATGCGAACCTCCTTGAAGGGAAGGCCGGCGACGGGCAAAGATTCGACGGCCGATGGATGGCGCGGGCGGCACCGTCTCGCCATCCACATTGCTCACGTGGCGTGCCCAGGAATGTGAGCGGACTCTATAGCGACTCCCTGACGGCGCTCAACGGGAAACCAGGGCCGTCCGGGGATATG
>DATIFO010000057.1:0-11938 GCA_035455275.1 Methylomirabilis sp. (SeqCode)
GTCGCCCTCACCGCCGCCGTCTATGCGGCGATCCTCATTCCGCTGAAGGGTATCCCTCTCATACCCGGCATCACCGAGGTCCGGCCCGCCAACGTCGTCCCTGTCGTCTTCAGTCTCCTCTTCGGCCCGGCCGGGGCGTGGGGCTCGGCCTTTGGGAATCTCATCGGCGACTTCTTCGGGACGCTGGGCCTGGGGAGCGTCTTTGGTTTCATCGGCAACTTCTTCTACGGGCTGGTGCCGTACAAGCTTTGGGGGAAGATGGGCCCGCTCTCCTCAGGGCAGCCGCTGGAGAAGGGTCGCTCGGGCCGGCAGATCCTGGAGTACCTCCTGGTGGCTTTCCTCGCCAGCGCGGCGTGTGCGGCCTTCATCGCTTGGGGCGTGGACCTGTTCGGCCTGGTCCCCTTCGGGTTCCTCGGCCCCATCATCACGCTGAACAATTTCATCGCCGCCGCGATCCTCGGGCCGTTCCTCCTCTGGCTCCTGTACCCGCGCGCCAAGCGCTGGGACATCCTGTGGACCGAGATCATGGAGCCCGGGGAGATCTCCCGCGCCTCCCGCCCGTGGATCGGCGCTTCCCTGATGTGGATCGGCGGGATCGGGGCCCTGGTGGCGGGTGTGGCCATCTCCTCGGGACTGTATGCCGTCCTCCCGTTCCACTTCGGGACCGGCAGCACGGGCGTCGGGGTGGTGGCGGGCGTCCTGCCCTTCCTGATCCTCTTCGTGCTCGGCTGCCTGCTCGCATGAGCCCGGACTCTTCACTGGGGAGTCACGGAGACCACGGCGAATACCCGTGAAAGCCCAATACTGTCCGCGTAGGGTTGGACAGCGGCCATCCTTTTCCGCAGGATTCGAGCAAATCCCCCCATCCCCCCCTTTTCCAAATGGGGGCGAGGGGGGATTTCACTTCTTCGATCGACCCGTCGGCAGGTCCGTGGCTCGTTGCGTCCTGCCGGGCGTCCTGCGATCCTCCCGCGCGTGATCCGCCTGGACGACGTCTCCTTCCGGTATCGTGCGGGGAGGGCGCCTGCCCTCTCCGGCGTCACCTGTCACATCCGCCCGGGCGAGCTGGTCGGACTGCTGGGGCGGAGCGGGTCCGGCCGCTCGACGCTGGCCGGCACGCTGAACGGCACCATCCCCCATCTCGTCCGGGGCGATCTGCAGGGCAGGGTCCGAATCGCGGATCAGGACATCCGCGACAAGCGGCCCCGCGACCTGGCCGACCGGGTGGGCTTCGTGTTCCAGGATTTCGAGGCCCAGCTCTTCTCCACCAATGTCGCGCTGGAGGTTGCCTTCGGCCCGGAGAATCTTGGGGTGGCGCGCGGGGAGATCCTCCGGCGCGTGGATCGGTGTCTCCGCATGGTCCGCCTGGAGAGCCTGCACCACAAGGCCCCGTCCGGCCTCTCCGGCGGCCAGAAACAGCGGCTGGCCCTGGCCTCCGTCCTGGCCCTGGAGCCGCAGGTGCTGGTCCTGGACGAGCCCACCAGCGACCTCGATCCCGCGGGCCGGCAGGACCTGCTCGAAGCCATCCGGACCCTGCGCCGCGAGAGGGACCTGACCCTCCTGATGATCGATCCCGAGACCGACGAGATGGGGTGGGTGGATCGCCTGATCGTCCTGGATGGCGGCCGGGTGGCCCTGAGCGGAACCCCCGTCGAGCTGGCGGGCATTCCCGACCGGCTCGAAGCCCTGGGCGTCAAGGGATTCACCCTCGCCCGGCTGGCGGCACGCCTGGGGCTCCGGGGCCGCTGGACGAGCTCGGACGATGCGGCGGCGGGAATCCTGGCCGGCGGCTGGATGGTGGACGTCGCCGCCGCAGCGCGCCTGCAGGCGACCGGCGCCACCCGGGCCGACGGGGAAGTCCTGCTGGAGGTGGAGGGACTCTCCCATCGCTATCCGGACGGCACCGAGGCGCTGTCGGACGTGAGCTGCACCATACACCGGGGAGAGTTCGTCGCCATCCTCGGACAGAACGGGAGCGGCAAGACCACCCTGGTGAAGCATCTGAACGGCATCCTCCCGGCCACCTCGGGAGATATCCGCCTTCTGGGTCACAGCCTGCGCGGTCAGTCGCCCGCCCTCCTCAGCCGGCGCGTCGGCCTCGTCTTCCAGAACCCGGACCACCAGATCTTCGCCGAGCGCATCCGGGACGAGGTGGCCTTCGGCCCGCGCCTCCACGGCCTCGCCGAGCCGGATGTCTCCCGGCGCGTTTCGGAGGCTCTGGAGGCCGTGGGCCTGGCGGGCCTGGAGGACCTGGACCCCTTCATCCTCACCAAGGGCGGCCGGCAGCGGGTGGCGGTGGCCGGCACGCTGGCCACCGAGCCCCAGGTCATCATCCTGGACGAGCCCACCACGGGCCTGGATCACCCCGAGCTTCTGGGTATGATGGCCCTGGTGGAGCGGCTGAACCGGGCGGGCCACACCATCGTGATCATCACCCACGCCATGGACATCGCCGCGGCCTATGCCCGGCGCCTGATCCTGATGCAAGGCGGGCGTATCGTCCGGGATGGCCCCACCCGCGAGGTGTTCGCCGATGAATCCCGCCTCCGGGCCCTCGGCCTCACGCCCCCGCCCGCGGTCCAGGTGGCAAATCGTCTCGGCATTCCCGCCCTCACCCTTGACGAGCTGATCGCCTGCCTCACCCGTACCCCCGAACCGCCGAACCGCCGAACCGCCAAACGCGGTTCTCCATCTCCATGAACCTGTTCCTGTACCTCGACCGCGACAGCCCGGTGCACCGATTGGATCCCCGGACGAAGCTCTTCCTCCTGCTGGGGTGCTTCGTGGCGGCAGTCCTCTTCTTCCGGCCGGCGCCGCTCGTCGCACTCCTGGCGATCCTGGTCGTCTACGCGGCCATGGGAGGAGCGCTGGGTAACCTCCGGCGGCTCTGGCTGCTATTGCTCAGCATCGGCGTCGTCTCGATGGCGAGCTGGTCGGTCTTCGCCCGGGGCTCGACACCGCTCTTCTGGCGCATCACCTGGGAGGGCCTCCTGTTCGGTCTGGCCGCCGCCATCAAGATCGACGGCATGATCATCGCCGGCCTCATCTTTCTCAGCACGACGAAGACCGAGGAGATCGTCCTGGGCCTCATCCGCCTGCGCGTCCCCTACCAGGCCGCCTTTGCATTCTCCCTGGCCATCCGGATGGTCCCCACAATCATCGGCACCGCCCTCACCGTGACCGAGGCGCAACGCTCACGCGGCCTGGACGTGGCGAGCGGCGGCCCGCTCGCGCAGCTCCGGAACCACGTCCCGCTCCTCGTCCCCATCTTCCTCCACACGCTCCGCAACACCGACCAGCTCGCCAAGGCCCTGGAGTCGCGCGGCTTCGGCGCCCGGCGCGAGCGAACCTCCTACCTGGAGATCGGTTTCCACTGGGCCGATGCGGTGGCGCTGATCCTGGGCGGACTCACATTGGCTGCGTTCTTCTGGGTGCGATTCGCCTCCTGAGCGGTGATCCGAAATCCCCAACCGCCAGGGCGCCGATTCGCCGGCGACGCACAAGTCCGGGGCCGTCCTCCCCGATTGTCAGGTCCATCCGCACATGAGCACAATCACGTCTTGACTTCGCGGGTAGGTAAGCGGTAGGCTTCCTGTCGCGCCTCGCGACCTCTGTCATCCATCGCGGGGGCGTTCGCCCACCCTGCTCCCTGCCGTGCATACTGGGGCCCCAGGCCCTTCGCTTCGCGATATTGCGTGAGAACCCCTGACCGCCGGCATACCTGAGGTGCGCCTGTACGTCCAGTGGGTGGGGCTCTGCTGGCCCGCGATGATCGTATCGGATGACGCGGCGCCTTCCGAGCCGGGTCAGTGGAAGGGACTGACCTTTTCGGGGTGACGCCCGCGGACGCAGAAAGCAGAAAGAGGAGGGAATTCCAAACCATGACCGAGATGGCGGAGCGCCGGAGAGCGGCACGGGTCGCGATCCCTTGGCATCTCAACGGATGGGTGTCTGTTAGCCGGGAAGTACGTCTCCTCGATCTCAGCACCGCCGGTGTCCGCATCGAGCATGTGGAGCCTCTCCGGCCCGGATCCTCGTGCACGCTTGAGCTCCCGCCCCCTCTCGGGTCATTGCATCTCGGCGCCCGCGTCGTCTGGAGCCTGGTCAGAGGGGGCGAGCAGACCCCTGACGGCGAACGGCGTCTCCACTACCAGAGCGGCCTTGTCTTCACCGGGATCTCTCCAGATCAGCAATCTGTCCTTGCGGGCGCTCTGAAGAAGCTCAGTGCGACAGAGCAACTGAAGGACAGGAACCCGACTCCCTGAATTGCCGGGGTACTGTTGTAGGCTCTCCCCGTCCTTGCATTTGCCCAGCCTCCCGCGCCCCGGACGAGCCCGTCGCCGTTCACCGCATCTGCAAGATCCGCCACCGCCCCTGTATCTTTTCCTCTTCATCAGCGAATCCCTTCGGATACAGAGGAGCTGATACCGAACCAGCACATCTCCCGTCGATCCCGACACGTCTGGGCGAGCATCTACAGCAGGATAGCTGCAAGGCCCCCTTCCTGGCCCCGGCTCTTTCGTATGGGCACGGAAGTTGCCCGGCTAGGACGTGGAGCAGTGCCCCGAGAGGGGCGAGCCATGGGGAAGCGGATTAACAACGCTGGCGGCTGGGTCCTTTCCGGCCGCTTCTCTGGGAGCGATGGCATGCTGGCAAGCCCGATGATCTCGCCGATGGGAATTGAAGACCGCTTGAAAAGGGAGGAAGCCTGGACGAAGAGAGGCAGCTACCAGGAACCGAGGGAGAAGAGCGGGGCCGTACGCCTACGCTTTTCCATGCGGAATGTTGCCGATGCGAAGCGCCCCGTCACCGCCACCCCTGGGTCACTGATGTCCCCAACCGGAGGAGTCATGCCTAGGGTACTGATCGTGGATGACGAGCCCGATATCGCCGACCTCCTCACGGATGCCTTGATCATCAGGGGCTACTCGGCGAGCACGGCGCATGACGGGCCAGAGGCGCTCCAGAAGGTGAAGGACGTCCGGCCCCACGTGGTCCTCCTGGACATCGACATGCCCGGGATGAACGGACTGGAAGTGCTGCGGCACCTCCGGGAGTCCGACCCGGAGGTCGTGGTAATCATGGTCTCGGGCATCCGCGACGAGAAGACGAGCCAAGCGGCGTTGGCCCTGGGGGCCTCCGACTACTTCACGAAGCCGCTGGACACCCAAGCGCTGGAGCGGAGCCTCCGGCGCCACATCCCCGGGAATACCCCCTGAGTCGGATTACGTGGAGGAGACCATCCAATGGGGGTCCCCCATTGACTGAGCGTTGGGCCCACAGAATGCATCAGGAGGTTCTGGACGACGGGGACCGGGACACGGGGCGGGAGTCGCTCGCCGGCCGACCCTCTGTGGGAGCCGCGCCAGCGGGAGGTGCCACATCCCCAGTCCTGACGCGAACCTCCCAGGGCGGTAGGGGCCGGCCAGCATCTGGATATCCAGACAGACCGGGGACGGCGAGGCGTCACGGAAGAGAGCCGACCATGGCACAGACTGACTATTTGTCAGCTATCGCCGCAGGCAACAGGCAGTTCATGGAGGCCTTCCGGCGGGGCGATGCCGGTGCCTTGGCGAGCCTCTACACGGTGGAAGGTCAACTCCTTCCCGAGCATCGGAAGATACTCACGGGCAGGGAGGACATACGGGCCTACTGGCAAGAGGTGCTCGACCAGGGCCTCAAGACGGCCACGCTCCAGACGACCGATGTCAAGAGCAACGGCCATTTCGCCGTAGAGGTGGGGAAGTACACCCTCTTCGGGGCAAACGGCGAGGTTGCGGACGCCGGCAAGTACGTCGTGGTCTGGCGGAATGATGCCGGGAAATGGCTGCTACATCAGGACATCTGGAATACCAGCCGCACCCCCTGAAGGAAATGGACCGGGCATGCGGCCAGCGACCTCCACTCTGTACTCCAAGAAATCTCGGGCAGATCCCCAGACCCAACGTCCCATTTAGCGCTTGACTTCACGAGCACAACTCCGCAGAATCCCATCGCTCGGGGCGAATAGCTCAGGGGGAGAGCACCTCCCTTACAAGCGGAGCGGCGAGATATCCTTATTTACTTGTCCTAGCCCTTCCTAATTGAGCTTTTAGCAGGGTGACCAGTTCCCTCGGTCACCCTGTTTTTCCCTCAATATCACCCCAAAACCGTCAGCAGGGCGTCAGTAAGCCAGAGGAGCGCGGAAGCTGTCTTCCGCTGTTTCCCCGAGGCTCCGATGCAAGTCGGTCGTCCGGAGAGCGCTAAAGGGTCGGGGTGGGAGCCTAGCAGAAACGCTTGGCTATTCGTTTTCGGGGAGGAGAAGCAAATCGAAGCCTGATGCAAGGGACTCAAAATCCCGCGGGCGTCAGCCTCTGGGGCTGGGGGATAGCAATATGTCGGTCGGTCGTAGCATATCTCAATGCACTCCCAGCCGGCCACGCGCTTGAATCGGACGGCGTTCTCCGCTACACTGACACGACGGTACAGGCAGCCCCGACCAGCCCAGCTCCTGGCGGCGGGGCGCAAAGCGATCCCGCGAACGCGCGCAGGACGGTATGCCCAGACGCCGCTCGCCCGATCTTCTGATCGTCACGAAGCTCCACCGCCCGGCCGTGGACACCACCTGGGTGCCGCGGCCCCGGCTCCTCGCCCGCCTGGACGAGGGCCTGCGAACGCGGGTGGCCCTCCTCGCGGCCCCCGCCGGCTTCGGCAAGACGACCCTGGCCGCCCAGTGGCTCGACCGCTGTCCCCGCCGGGCCGCCTGGCTGGCCCTCGACGAGCGCGACGGGGACCCCGAGCGGTTCCTCCGGTACGTCCTCGCTTCCCTCCGCACCGCCGTCCCCGGGGGCGGCGCGTCCCTCGACAGGCTGCTGAGGGGGATCCAGGTGCCGCCGCCGGCCTACCTGGCCGAGGTCCTCGTGGCCGACCTGGCGGCGCTCGTCGAACCGGTCGTCCTGGTCCTGGACGACTATCAAGCCCTCACCGCCGAGGCGGTGCAGCAGATCCTCTGCCGCCTGGTGGAGCACCTGCCCGAACAGCTGCACCTGGTCCTCCTCACCCGCGTCGACCCCGCGTGGCCCCTCGGGAAGTGGCGGGCGCGGCAGTGGCTCACCGAGCTGCGGGCCGCCGACCTCGCCTTCTCCCGCGAGGAAGCGCAGGCCTTCTTCGCCCGGCACCCGGCGCCCCCCCTCACCGCCGACGCGGTGGCCCTGCTCCACCAGCGGACCGAGGGCTGGGTGGCCGGCCTCCAGCTGGCCCAGGTGTCGCTCGAGCACGTGGAGGACCCCGAGCGCTTTGCCCGGGACTTTTCCGGCAGCGATCGCCTGATCGTCGATTTCCTGATGGACGAGGTGATCGGCCGCCACCCGCTCGAGGTCCGGGACTTCCTGGCCGTGACGGCGCTGTTCGACCGGTTCTGCGTGCCGCTCTGCGACGCCGTCCTGGGGGACGCCCCCGGCAGGCAGCCCAGTCGTCACCTCCTCGAGCAACTCGAACGCGAGAATCTCTTTCTGGTCCCGCTCGATCATGACCGGCGGTGGTACCGATACCACCATTTGTTCCAAGGCCTACTCCTGCGTCACCTTCCGGAGCTTGCGGCGCCGGAACGCCGGGCGGTAATCCACCGCCGGGCGGCGGACTGGTTTGCGCGAGAGGGGTTGATCGAGGAGGCCATCCGGCATTATGTATCCGCCGGCGACGTCGATGCCGCGGCCGCGCTGGTCGAGGCGCATCTCCACGCTGTTCTCGATGCGGACATCTCCCGCCGGACGCTGATGCGTTGGCTGGCCATGTTCCCGCCATCGGCCGAGAAGCGGCGGCCTGCGCTCCTGGTGGCGCATGCGTACCGAAAGATCGTTTCCTGGGATTTCGTCGGATTGGTGTCGCTGCTGGATGAGGCCGAAGCGCTGCTGCGGGACCGGACGTGCGCCACGCCCGAGACCCAGCGACAGAGTCTCTTGGGAGACATCGATATGCAGCGCGCCTTCTACCTGTACTGGCAGGGGGATGCCGAAGGCGCGCTCCGGCATGCCCAGCGGGCCCAGCGGGTCGTGCCGAAGGAACACGGCTACACGTACGGTTCGGCCATCGTGTACGGTGCCGGCGCCCATGCGATCAGTGGCCGGCGGGAGGAAGCCCTGCGGTTGCTGACCGAAGCCTTAACAGAAAATTGCGCTGTCGGGAGCCGCAATGCCGCTCAGTACCTGATGGCCTGCGCGGCCATTCGATGCTACGCGGGCGACTGGGATGCGGTCGAGCAGACTGCCAACCACATCCTCTCGATTCATGCAACGGTTCCCCAGTCCGAGTACTGGTACGGCTACGCGCACTATTTCATTGGCAGGGTCGCGTATGAGCGCAATCTGCTCGACACGGCCGCGGAGCATTTCGCACGCGGCGAGCAGATGCGCTACCTCCTGAGCACGCGGCTGTCTCACGCCTGCCTGATCGGGCTGGCACGTGTCGCCTTGGCCCAGGGAAAGGTTGAGGCGGCCCAGGCCTATGCCGGGTCGGCTCGACGCTTTGCCGTTGAGGTGAAAGATGCCTATTCTATGCAAATGTCGGTTTCCTTTGAAATCCGAATGGGTTTTCTCTCACGAGAAGCTCCGGCCAAACCGACAGCGCCTCCATCGACCATGGACAGCAACCAATTCTGGCTTGAGGTCCCGTCCTTGACCCATGCCGAATACCTGGTCAGCAAGGCAAATCCGTCGGATTGCCGCGCCGGGCTCCAGTGCATCGAAAATGCCTTAGAAAAGGCACGACAGCACCACAACACCGGGCAGGCGATCCAGTTCCTGGCCGCGAAAGCTGTGGCCCTGGAGGCTGCCGACCGACGGGACGAGGCGTTGGCCGTCCTCGATGGGGTGCTGCTGATGGCGGAACCCCTCGGATTCGTCCGGACCTTCGTCGACCGGGGCCCCCGCATGGCCGAGCTGCTGCGACTGCGACAGGCCGAACGCGACCCGGGCGCGTATGTACGACTTTTGCTGGAGGCCTTTGCTGGGCGATCCCCCTCCGAAAGTCCGAGGATCCCCTCGCCTCAGGAGGAGCGCGACGGCATGCCGCCAGGGCAGGCCGAGGGGACGGTGTCCGGTGGGTTGAGCCTTCGGGAGCTCGGGGTTTTGCGGCTGCTCGAGCAAGGCTTCTCGAACAAAGAGATCGCGGACCAGCTTTTCGTGTCCCTGGAAACGGCACGAAAGCACACGGGGAACATTTACCGCAAGCTCGGCGTGCACAAGCGCACCCAAGCGGTCGCTGCCGCCCGACGGCTCGGCCTGTTTGCCTCGAAATAACCTGCCCCTGCCCGCTCCCGCCGCGGCCGACAGGCCCACCGGGTCCTCGCTACCTCATTTTTCCCCCTTTCGGGTAATTGTCTGGTTCGGGTCCCTGGCATAACGTACACCTCGTTGGTCCGGTCGCGCCGTCCACACGAGAGGATGTCCATGCCAGCCCTAACGAACCCCCACAGCCTGATCTCTCAGTCCGCCCTCTATCGCATCCGCGTTGCCGGGCGGCTGGGCCCGGAATGGGCCGAGCGCTTGGGCGGGCTCACCCTGGCCAGCCGCACCGCACAGGATTGGGGGACGATCACGGAGCTCTGCGGCCACTTGCCCGACCAGGCGGCGCTGATGGGCGTGCTGGCCCAGCTCTATGGGACTGGCGCGCCACTCCTCAGCGTGGAGTGGCTGCCTGCCAGTGAGGGGCATGGGGCCAAGGGAGCGGGTGGGGCCGTGACGGGGAGCGATGACGCGGGACCGCGGAATCCGACCGCCTGAGGCTGGGTGCGCGTCAGCCCGTGCCGCTGGAACAGCATCCTTGTCCGCTGTGACAGGAGGACGATGAGAAGGACATGCTGGTCGTCTTCAAGCACCCCGGCACCGGATCGGCTCCGACGGGATGCCGTACACCGACGCCTCCGAGAAGTCGCTGACCAGGGACTCGCCCTACGGCGCCGGGAACGGCCATCCGCGTGGGGCCGGCGTCTATGCCTGGGCGCCCCGCCTGGTCCGGGAGCAGCAGGTCGTTCGGCTGATGGAGGCGATCGCCACGATGTCGTACAACCAGGCCAAGTGGCTCGAGGAGATCGTGGGCTTGGTGAGTCGTAAGGCGTGAGGCGCGAATCGAGGACGAGGCTCCGCCTGACGACTCACGTTTCACGCCTCACGGAGTAGATGGGAATTTTTCAGCAACCTGAGAAAGGAGGGAGGACCGTGGAAGCGTCTTTCCACTATCTCCAATCCAATCCGTTTCTCTTATTGTTCCTCACCATCGGCCTGTCCGTCTGGATCGGGCGGTTCTCGGTCAAGGGGTACGGCCTCGGCATGGTGGCGGCGGCGGTCGTCGTCGGGGTCGCCCTGGCGACCTGGGCCTCGGTGTACGGGGTCAAGCTGCAGCTCGACAATTTCGCCAAGTCGTTGATGTACTACCTGTTCATGTACGGCGTGGGACTGCGAGTGGGTCCATCCTTCTTCAACAGCCTGAAGAAGGACGGCCTGACCTTCACCATCCTCGCAGTCGTCTGCGCCTTCCTGGGTCTGGGCCTGGTCGTCATCCTCAGCCAGCTGTTCGGATTGCCAGCCGGGGCGGCTGGCGGGATCCTGGCCGGCTCCCAGACCATGTCCGCGGCCATCGGTACGGCCGAGATGGCCGTCACCCAGGGGGCGTACAAGCTGCCCGCGGGGGCCACCGCCGAAGGGGTGAACGCGATGATCGCCCTCGGCTACGGCATCAGCTATATCTGGGGGACGGTCGGGATCATCCTGATCTGCAAGTACCTCCCGAAGTGGTGGGGCGTGGATGCCCGGAAGGCTGCGAAGGAGTATGAAGAAACCCATGGTGTGCCGAACCTCGACGACGCGGGGGTGACCGGGTACCGCCCCGCGGGGCTCCGCGCCTACCGTCTGGAGAACAAGCAGACCGTCGGCAAGACGATCGCCCAGCTTCGGCAAACGTACCCCCAGTACCGCATCGTCAACGTTGTGCGCGCGGGCGAGACGCTCGGAGCGAGCGCCAATCTGACGATGCAGGTGGGTGACGTCGTGGCCCTCGGCGGCCGACTCGAAGATCTCACGGCCAACATGGGTCTGCTGGGCCCCGAGGTCTCCGACACCAAGGCCCTGGCCATTCCGCTTGACCAGGCGGAGATCCTGGTCACCGACAAGAGCCTGGAGGGTCACGCGCTCAATGAGTTCCGGCACGAGGAGTTCGCGGGCCAGATCCAATTGCTCCGCATGGAGCGCGGGGGCGTGCCGATTCCCATGGGGGCCGAGACCCAGTTGCAGCGATTCGACGTGCTGTTCGTCGCGGGGCTCAGGAGCGCCGTGGAGAAGGTGGCCGCGCGGTTGGGCAAGGTGGCACGGCCGAGCACAGGGACCGACCTGCTCACGTTGTCGGTGGGCATGATCCTTGGCCTCTTGATCGGCGGGATCAACGTGCGGGTGGCCGGCTTCTCGGTCGGGTTGGGCAACGCGGGCGGCCTGCTGCTGTCGGGGATCTTCGTCTCGTCGGCCGTCTCGCGTCTGCGCTTCTTCGGCAGCACCCCCAACGCGGCGCGCAACATCCTGGAGGATCTGGGCCTCGTCACCTTCGTCGGGATCGTGGGCATCAACGCGGGCGCATCGCTCCTGGCGCAGCTCACCGGATTGGTGGCGTTCAAGATCTTCCTCGTCGGCTTCATCGCGTGCACGATCCCGCCGTTCGTCACCTGGGGGCTCGGCTACCACCTGTTCAAGATCAACCCGGCCGTGCTGATGGGCGGCGTGGCGGGCGCCCGTTCGCACTCCGGACCCTGTCGCGAGGCCGCCAAGGAGATCGGCAGCTCGGTGCCATGGGTCGGTTTCCCGGTCGGCTACGCCGTGTCGGGGGTCCTCCTGACGGTGTTCGGCTACTTCGCCATGGTTCTGTCGCAGTAGGTTCCAAGGCTGCAACAGGGTAGGGGGCAGCCAGAAAGGAGTCA
>DATIFO010000058.1:0-46634 GCA_035455275.1 Methylomirabilis sp. (SeqCode)
GAGAACATCTCCAGCTTGCCGGTCAGCTCCTTGCTCGCCGACCTGGTTGGCCCTGGAGCCTTGGTGGACGGTGCGGGCGTCGCCGCCTGGGTGGGCGTCGTCAACACGAGCGCTGCGATGGCGAGGCAGATGAGTCGGGCAGTCTGTGGGCTCATGTTGATTCTCCTCCTGCGCGCTGATCTCGGACGCGATTCCTGGGTGCCGCATGCCGGAAAACAGGTTCGGGTGAATTCCACCTCCTTTCAGCTCGTGACGGGAAGGCATCAGCCGGGCGACCGCACACCGGTCTCCTCGATCAGTCCGCAGCCCCCCCGGGGGGGGCTGCGCCAGATGCCCGGGCCTGGGCAACCGGAGGTATCGTACAGCACCAGGGCAGGATGTGCCATGCCGCCTTCGTCGCCGCCGGAGGCGTGGGCGTGGGCGATGCTGCAAGGCCGCTGTGCGCCCAGGGCACGCGTCAGGATCCGGGCCGGAACGCCTGGGCCAGGGCGCCGAGCGCATCGGCGATCTTCTGGAACGTCTCCCCGGTCGGGACAGGGAGCTTCAGGTATGCCTGGCCGGTTTTCTCGTCGCGGCCGATGAACGAATCGGCGAGCACCTCGCGGCCGGTCCCGCCAGGGGTGGCGGCTTGGCCCGCGGCCAGGGTCTTGCCCAGCGTGTCCAGGAAGGACAGGCCGGCCGTCAGAAGATCGGCCAGCCCCTGCGTCGGCGCCTCGGGTTTCTCGGCGCGAGCAGGCTTCCCATTCCCGCCCGGTTCGTCTGCCGCCCTCGCCTCTTGCTGCCCCTGGGAGGCCTCAGCCCGAGACTCCGCCGTCTCCCGCGGCATGGGGGCGGGCTGGATCGTCTTCCCCAGGCCCATGTCGTCGGCGAGCAGGCAACGCCCGGCCGTGGCCGCGAAGAGCGCCCCCTGCCGCTGATAGGGATACAGCGGGACCTTCAGCAGCTTCTCGAATGCGGGACTCGTCGCCCCGCGGGGGAACAGGGCGTTGACCGTCTCATGACGCCGGGTCCCGTCCCGAACCTGGGCGATGAAGGTGAGGGCGTCCTCGTAGCAGCGGAGCTCGTGCCCATCCGAACGGGCGTCCTTCAGGAAGGATTCGAAGCGGTCGTAGGCCAATGGCTTGAGGCGGCCATCCGGATCGAAGTAGCGGGAGGCGAGGCTGCGAACCGCCGGCGGGCAGCGGTGCCCCGGGCGGAACGCGACCTCGCGCTTTGCACCGTAGCGGAGGAACACCTCGGAGTAGTCGGGCTGGAAGCCGGCGGCCAGAGCGGCCCGGCCGCCCCGTTGCTTTTCCAGTCTGGCCAGCGTGAACTCGATGTGCTTGCAGGTGCCCAGGGTGTTGACGGAGAAGTCCGGGCACGAACAGTAGTTGTCGCCCGGATTCCGGCCCCGGATGGCGACGCGGTAGGTCCCCTTGGTCTGGGGGTTGGTGACCGTGAACTCGGAGAAGACCGGCTCGGGGCCCGTGTTCTGCAGGCGAAACCGCTGGGAGCGTCCGAAGTCGCGGCGCAGCGCGGTCTGCCAGGCCTCCAGGGACATCCCCTCCGGCCGCCGCGTGCGGGAAAGAGCGGAAGGGCGGGCGGCGCGGGACTGCGTGCGCCCTCGGTCGGGCGATGCCGCTCTAGGGATCATGGCGGGGCTGGCCTCCTCTTGAGGATTGGGAACGGATCATGGAATCGCGGGGCGCGGATCACGAATCGCTTGCCGGGTCGCGGAGTCTCCGGACAAGCCACGGGGTGACGACCACAGTCAACCCGAGCACGAGCAGAAAGGCCAGGCCGCCCGGACTCGTCGCCCGGAAAGCATTCGGGTGCAAGAATGGGGCGGCAAGGGCGACGAGCGGAAAGATGCCAAGGTAGGGGAGCGGCATCTCCCGGAGATCTCCCCTGTCGGACCGCGAGACCCACCACATCCACAGGGCATGTCCCAACAGGAACGTGGAGTACGTCCGAGCCCCGAGGGCGAGAAGGGGCCATGGCCAAACAGGAATCAGCAGTGAGGGCCAGACGAACAGGATCGCCGCGACCGCGCCGTAGAGCAGCGCGATGCACGCCAGGAGTGTTCGTGCGGTCGAGGCGTGAGCCGTGGCCGCCTTCTGCCTGGCAGATGGCAGTCCCAGCCCCACGAAGAGCGCGAAGAACAAGGGCGGCCCGAGGAGGTAGATCGCGAGCCAGATCCAGGCGACTGGAGAGCCCCAGTTGAAGGCCGCGCGGTGGATGATGGTGGTGAGGAGCATCAAGGCGGCTCCCGCCGCGATGGTCAGGAGGGCCGGCTGGGCGGCTTCCCTTGACCGTCTGGACAGGCTGAGGGCAAAGGCAGCGAGGACGAGAAACCAGGCGCCCAGCGTGGCCGCCGCGATGGGCGCCTTGATGGTCCAGGCAAAATAGCGGTCCGTCCGGTCCGGGAAGACCACGAGGGCGCCGCCGATCCCCAGGGCGACACCGGCCAGGAGCCGGAGGCTCCAGCGGATCAGGGAGGACGTGGCGGAGAAATCTGGGTTCGCCGAGTCGGGCACGCGCGACTCCTTCACGGGAAGCTATTCGGCTTCGACCGGGGGAGCGTGGAGGTCAGACGGATCAGCGCGGTGCGCTGCCCGGGGCCGGTCCGCGCGTTCCCTCCAAGGCCGGGTAGCCGCCGGGGTTCGGGTCGGGACCGGCGCGGAGGATCTCCAGGCGGTTCCGCATCGTGACGATCTCGGTCTGCTGAGCGGCGATGACCTCCTCCGCCAGCTTGCGAACGAGTGGGTCCCTCCCATGCAGCAAGACAAGGCGGGCCATCTCGATCGCGCCCTCGTGGTGCGGGATCATCATGGCCATGAAGTCCCTGTCCGGGTCGCCGGTAATAGGGACAGCCGCCATGTCCTTGTGCATCCTCTCCATGGCGGCCTGCATGCCCGCCTCGAACCCGCCCTTGGCGGCAGCGCCGGGAGCGTGTCCTGGCGGATGCTGAGCCGCAGCCGGAGTCACGATCCCGCCGAGAAACAGCCAGAGAGCCAAAGCCAATGCTGGTCGAAGGCACCTCATGACATTCGTCCTTCCATTCCCTGCCCCCCCATCAGGCAGTCTGGCCTCGCGCGCCCGGCCGGACGTACACCAGGTTGATGCTCTTCTTGTTCCGCAGTTGTCCCGAGGGCAGGTTCAGCGATCCGAGCGGGATCTGCGCCACGAAGACCGGCGCCAGGGGATTGGACACGTCGAAGGCGCTGGCCACCGTCTGGCCGGCCGCGGGGGTTCCCGGCAGCTCATCCTGCTCGTGCGAGACATACAGCAGCGTGTTGGATGGGTTGGTCCACAGGCCATGCGCCTCCCGCCCGTGGGTGAAGAAGTTTCCCACCACTTTCCGCGATCCCGCAGGAGCGGAGTGGTCGATGATGGCGATCTGGCTGGAGGCCACGCCCCCGGGTCCGCCGTCGTCCACCCGGGCCAGGCTGACGTAGATCGCCTTGCCGGCGGCGTTCTGGATGAACTCCAGGTGGTTCGGCCGCGCCAGGTTTCCCAGCGAAACCGCGTCCAGGGCTCGATAGGGATCGCGCGTGTCCACGGCCGACACCCGGTCGGCAAGCTTGTGGGAGAGCCACAGCTCGGCTCCATCGGGTGAGGTCTTCTGAAAGGGGGTGAAGGCCGGCGGGTCCTGTGCGCTGATGTCAAGCGTCGTCTTCCGTGCGGGGTGAGACCGCCCCTCCGCATCCCGGTTCACCAGGAAGACGTCCACGCGGGCCACCTTCTGGCTGATGACGAAGGCCAGCGTTCCGTCAGCGGAGAACCAGATCTGGGCCGGCCCGTTGACGGTCGGGAGGTATTCGCGAACGGCGCCGGCGCGGATGCCCCCGCTCTCCTTGATGGCGGCTTGCGTGTCGAGAATGGCGATCCGGTCCTCGCCCCGGACGGCGACCCAGATCTCCTTGCCGTCCCGGGTGAACGTGGGCTCGTGGGGCTCGCGTCCGACCAGGATGCCGCTCGTGAGCCGCTCCGGATTGGTGGTGGCGCCGGCCTGGGGGTTCGGGCTGTTGCCCACCACACGCCTGGCCACGGTGTCGATGAGATACACGTTGCTGGTGCCCCGCCCGCTGGTCGCCAGCAGTTTCCCGTCCGGCGACGGCACGACGCCGTGGATGGCGATGGCCCCGTGGTAGAGCGGCTTGTTGATCATGGCGGCGTGGGTCGGCATGGTCCCCGCGGTCACAAATCGGAAGGGCGGCCGGGGGTCCTCGTCAAAGCTCGTCAGATTGATGGTGGTCTCGACGCTGTTCGAACGGGGATCGATCACGCTGATGGTGTTGGAGTCCTCATTGGCGATGAAGACCCGATCGTTGGATTCTATGGCCGACGCCCCGGATGTCTGGGCCGCGGCGAGTCTTCCGCCCGCGGAGAGTGCCAGCGCTCCCATTGCCGTCGCTTTCAGCATGGCCCGCCGTGAAATCTCCATGTTCCCCCCTTTGGTCTCTGTGAATTGTGGCTGCATCCGGATCCGACGCCCCTGATCTGCTGGAATATTCCGACGACGATTCGAGTCCGAGTATCTACCCCCAAGGACAATCCCGCAAGAAGCTACGCGTCCCCCTCGGGAAGCTGCGCCGCCCCGCAGCTCAACCTATGCAACGTGCGGCACCCGGCGTTGGTTCCCGGGGAGGCCTGATTCGGGCCGCGACCAGGCCGTGCGGGAGGCGGGCTCCGGCGCCTCCGACTTTCGATCGAGCCTGAGGCAAATGGTTGTCGGTTCCTCCTTAAGAAGATACAGTGAGTAACGCGGAGTCTCTTGGTTGGATTTCTGTGTCGGGACGGAAGGCGTGTCACCGCAGACGACCCGCGAGGTGGAGGGTCCGGGACATGAAACACGTGAACGGCAAGGTCGCGGCTGGACTCATCCTGGCACTGGCGGGGACCGCGTGGGCGGGGGGATCCAACTACGGGATCACCCCGGGGTCCAGGCCGAACCTGGAGGGGAGGATCTCCGAGTGGGCGGTGCCCACCCCAAGGTTCGCGCGGGATCCCGCGGCCGGTCCTGACGGCAACATCTACATCGCCGTGATGAATGGCAACAAGATCGCCCGCTTTGACCATCGCACCAAGACGTTCAAGGAATGGGATCTGCCATCGGGGGCGCGACCCCACGGGCTGCTGGTGGATCGGACCGGCCAGGTCTGGTACACGGGCAATGGCAACGGAACGATCGGTCGGCTTGACCCTGCCACGGGAAAGGTCATCGAGCACAAGACCCCTTCGGGGGGCGATCCGCACACGCTGATCATCACCGACGAGGGTGTGATCTGGTTCACGGTGCAGAGCGGGAACCGGATCGGGAGGCTGGACACGCGGACCGGGGCGATCACGGAGTTCAAGGTCTCCGGCCGTCCCTACGGGATCGCTCTCGATAAGGCGGGCAACGTCTGGTTTTGTCAGATCAGCGGTGGAAACCTTGGCAAGCTGGACCCGAAGACGGGCAAGATCACCGACCTCGACCTGGAATCCGGCGCAGCCCCTCGCCGGATGGCCACGGCCCCGGACGGGTCGCTGTGGGTGACGCTCGCGGGAAAGGGCAAGCTCCTCCGGGTGGACCCGGCCGCCGGAAAGGTCATCAAGGAGTACGCCCTGCCGGCCGGTCCAAGTGGAGGCCCCTACGCCGTGACCGTGGATGGGGAGGGCATGGTCTGGGCCAACGAGATCTCCACCGACACGGTGGTGCGGCTGGATCCGAGGACGGAGCAGATGCGGGTGTTCCCGCTTCCATCCAAGGACGTGGGCATCCGGAAGATGATCGTGGACGCGCAGGGACGGCTCTGGTACATGGGCAGCCACAACGGACGCCTCGGCGTGATCGAGTAGTCGGGACCAATGCGATTGGGTGCTGCGAGCGTACGCCGCCCGCCACCGCCGGTTGCCTTGCGGGCATTGGCCGGGGTGCGGAACTTCCGGGGGAGATGGCGTGTGTCTCTCACCCTGTGCCTCGGGCTCTCCCTCCTTGCATGCACGGGCGCGGCGGCTTCCGAGGAGGATGGGTTGTGGGCACTGTTGCGAGGGGGCGGGCACGTGGTGGTGATGCGGCATGCCTCGACGGAACCCGGGGTTGGAGATCCGCCCGGCTTCCGGCTGGAGGATTGCGGGACGCAACGGAATCTGTCAGGGGCCGGCCGAGAGGAAGCCTCGCGGATCGGAGCGGCCTTTCGCGCGCACGGGGTTCCGATCGGACGGGTTCTGTCGAGCCGGTGGTGTCGCTGCCTGGAGACCGCCAGACTGGCCTTCGGCAGGGTGGAGCCGTGGCCCCAGCTCGATTCATTCTTTGGAGACCGGAGACACGAATCCGGGAGGACGGCCGAGGTGGGGACCCTGGCGGGGCAGCCTCCTGTCTCCGGAATCCTGATTCTGGTCACCCACGGGGTCAACATCGCCGCCCTGACCGGGATCTCGCCGGCCCAGGCTGAGACAATCGTTTTGACGCCACAGGGAAACGGCACGTTTCGCATCGCCGGTCGGCTGAGGCCGGCGGGCGGTTCTTGATCCCAATACCCCGAGAATGCGGCATTGGGACCAACGGATGTTTCATGGAGCGGGAGAGGGGGATCATGCAAGAGACACTGCGCTTCCAGCTCGTGGAAGGCGGGCGGGACCGGGATCTGGATGCTTTCGCCAGGGACGTGAAGACCGGGCTCACGAGCAGTCCGAAGCGGCTGCCGTGCCGCTACTTCTATGACCGGGAGGGTTCATACCTCTTCGAGGCCATCTGCCGTCAGCCCGAGTACTACCTGCCCCGGGCGGAGCGGGAGAGCCTCGTCCGAGGGGCCGCCGAGATGGTCTCGGGCTGCGCTCCGGGCACGGTCCTGATCGAGCTGGGAAGCGGCAGCGCGACGAAGACGCGGGTCCTCATCGAAGCGCTTCTCGCTCGCCAGAAGTCCCTGCGCTATATCCCCATCGACATCTCGCGCGCGATATTGGAAGAGAGCTGCCACGAGCTGCTGAGGGACTTTCCGGCATTGGACGTGACCGCCATGGCTTGCGAGTATCAGGAGGGACTGGCCCGCCTCAATGGCGCGGCCGGCGCGCCCAAGCTCATCCTCTGGCTCGGGTCGAACATTGGAAACCTCGAGCGGGTCGAGGCCACCCGCTTCCTCCGCCAGATCGGCGGCTTGATGTCCCCGGCGGACCACCTGCTCGTGACCATCGACCTCCGCAAGGAGCGGGCGGTTCTGGACAGCGCCTACGACGATTCCCAAGGTTTCACGGCACGCTTTAACCTGAACCTCCTTGTGCGCATCAATCGGGAACTCGGCGGGCGCTTTGACATCAGGACGTTCCGCCACCGAGCCTTTTACAACGAGGGGCCCGGCCGGATCGAGATGTACCTGGTCAGCAGCCGCCCGCAATGTGTGCCCATCGACGATTTGGGGATCGAGGTCTCCTTCGCGGAAGGCGAGGCCATCCACACGGAGGACTCGTACAAGTACTCCCTGGCGGAGATCGATGCTCTGGCCGGGGCCGCGGGTCTCCGGGTCGAACGCCAGTGGTTCGATGGGGGACGCCGCCTGAGCGTCAACCTGCTTGCTCATGCCCCCTCGCCTACCGGCTCGTCCCCCATGAGGGAGGAGGGAAGGGGTGAGCGGGGTGAGTGAGTTGCCCTCAGATGATCCATGGGTGAAGGCCCGCGACAGCGGATCGGGTCTCACGGCGTATCCGGGTGACGAGGCGGCGCTGCGCCGACGACTCGCAGGCGGTCGGGTCGATGCGGGGTCATTTTGCCGACCGGTGGCGCGCTGCGATATCGCCGCCTGCCGCGGGATGTGCTGCTATGACGGCGTCTACGTGAGCCCGGAATCCGCCGCCGTGATCGCCCGCCTGGCCGTGGAGCGTGCGGATTTCTTCGCAGGCCTCGGCCTTCAACTCCCGCCACGGGTGATCGTCGAGGGGGGGTGGGTCTGGAAGACGGGGGGACTGAAGACCGCGGTCAGCCCCCGGGCCTTTTCCGCAGCGGTCAGGGGGTATCCATCCCACTTCAACGACACGGCATGCGTCTTCCTGACGGGGGACGGATTGTGCTCGCTCCAGCTCCTGTCGCAGCACCAGGGCCGCCATCCCTGGTACTACAAGCCGGTGAAATGCTGGATGCATCCCATCACCCTGAAGGGCGACGAGGAGGGGACGCTCATCCTCCACGATGAACGCACGGATCCCTACCGCTTCCCCGGCTACGCCGGGTTCGTGAGCCAGATCTTCTGTGGAAGGACCTGCCAGGGGGGAAAGCCAGCCTCGGCCGTCCTGGTCGACGAACTCGGCTTCCTGTCGCGGATCGTCGGCCGGGACCTCTTGGCGGAGGCAGGAGGGAAATCCGGGCCCGTCATCGGGCCGGATGGATCGGGGAAAATGTGAAGGGCAGGAGGGCCTTGGCCTCGGCGAAATTCCTCTCAAGCTCCTCCCAGCCGCTGGCGCACAGATCGACCAGCCCGTAGCGGTAGCTCTCGTCGTCCTGCAACTCGTCCGACAGCCTCTTCCCCTCCTTGACCAGGATCTCAACGAAGGCCTCCGGGAAGCGTCCCCGGAAGCGATGGAGGTCCTCCGTCGAGGGAACGCGTGTGACGCGGGCATCTTCGAATCTCCGCAGCACAAAGCTCGCGGAGACGCCGGTCTGCCTGTGTCCGGGCGACCAGACCTCCCGACCTCTCGGGTCCTTGCCGAGAAGCATGTCCAGTTGCATCGCATACAGGTCGATTCCGTCGAGCATGCGGTACAGGGGAGCAAACTGGGACGCCATGCGGCCATTGATCTCGATGATCCAGATCGAGCTGTCCTCCTGCCGGTAGAAGAACTCGATGTTGAAGAAGGTCCGATCCAGGCCGATGTGTCGGACCACGCGCTCCGCGATCCGGGCCATCCGCTCCTGGACGCCGGGGGGAAGCCGGGATGGGTACTCGAATCGCTGGAAGCTGAGGGTGCCGGGAAAGAAGAGGGAATCCACGACGCCCAGCGGCACGACCTGTCCCTGAAACGCATAGCCGTCCAGGGTGACCTGGTGGCCCGACAGGGCTTCTTCGAGGAGCAGGGCGGAAGCGGGAACCGCACGGAACCGACGATCGAGCGTGGAGACCCCGACCAGCGCGTCGAACATCTGAGCCACCGGCGCCAGGCGCGTCGGCGCCTCGGCCATGGCACGGGTGAGGTCGGAGAACGTGTCGAGGCGTCTCGCCAGGATGGACAGGTAGGACTTCACGGGCTTGACGAAGACCGGAAAGGCCAGGGGGATATCCGAAGCTCGCGGCTCCCGCGAGGTCTCCACGAGGTGAAACCTGGGGGTGGCTTCGGGGGCGGCATCCCTTTGCCGGAGGCGCGAGTAGTACTTGTGCTGGCAGAGAAAGAGCGACTCGAACGACGCGAAGGGGAATGCGAAGGTCTCGGCGACGAGCGCCGCCAGCATGCAGGCGGGGAAATCGTCGATCCCCACGACGGCCCGGAAAGCGCCTGGACGGCCCCGGATCTCCTGGACGGTGTCGGTCAGGAACTGCACCCCATCGAACCCCACCTCGTGAGTTGCCTCATCGGTTCCGCGAAGCTCCAGGTCGTATGCGGTTCGTATTTCCGATCGGCCAAAGTGCGCCCGGTCGCGCGCGGTGGGGCAGAGGGCGAGGATGCGGCGTCCGGAATCCGTGCTGGAGTCGTTCGTCATCTGGTCGCGATGCTCGGGCGGTGCCGATGGACCGGTGCGCCTGAAAGGGGCCAGGCCATCATGGTCATCAAAGGGATTGGGGGTGCAAGATTCGTCGGTGCCAAATATAGAGGAGCAAGCCCGAGACGCCAACCCCTCCTTGGGCACGGTGGCCTCATTGCGATCCACTGCGGCGATTGCCCGAGGCCGGGACTTGTGATACGTTCCGTGAAGCACAGGCCCTAGCGCGACTGCAGGAAACGACTGGCTCTCCTTCTCGAGACGACCGGGATGGTGTCGCACGGGAAGACCTTCGATCGGCCATGGTCATGGGAGAAGGAGGAGGTCGAATGGCCAGAGCGGGTTGCCTAGTCGCTTGCTCTCTCTTCCTCAGCCTTGGGATCGCATTCTGGGAGGTCGACACCACGCCTGCCGAGCCCACCGAGGCTTGCCGAGAACTCGCCGCCCGCTTCTCCACGGCGCCGGGCCAACTTGATCTGAAATCCCTTGCCATGTTAGGGATCTGTGTCACGACGGAGCTCGGAGAACGCACGGGCGCCGCAGAGCCTTCGACAGGTCCTCCAGGGGGCGCTGTCCCCCCGCCCTCCCCCCCGAACACCGGTGGACCTCCCCCCGCACCCGGGGAGAGCGCCAAGCCCCCGCAGGCGCGTCGGTACGGCGACTGGCCTCTGCCGCCATCGTGGACAGAGAGCTGGCCGTCGCCCAATCCTTGGTAGGGGCGATGGCCTGACCTCGTCCTGTTGGGCAATGCCCGATCGGTCCAACCGAACCCATCCATCCCCGGCGCCAGCATCGCCCTCACGACCTGCGCGGCTGCCGCCAAGTGTGTGCCCGTCGGCTGGGACCTGGAGAGGAACGTTGAGTAGACTGCGGCGAAGTGCGCCGCCGACATCACCCGGCACGGCCGCCCATCGCGGGGCGTCTGGGGTCCGCAGCGGACCCCGAAGCCGACGAGGCGGACGGCGTTGCTGTGCAAGCTCAAGGCGGTCTTCCGGCACTCCCTGTCTCAGCCCGTCGCCCGCGTGATCCGTGATCGAAGAGATCAACCCGATGCTGCCCGCTCCGTTTGATGTGGCGGGGGCTGGAGACGGGCCCACGGCGAATCTACACGGGCGCGGAAATGAAAACGGCGGATACAGCCAAGGGGGGCCTCCAGGGTTCCGCGCCAGTCCTCGACCCTAGACAACACAGGAATTCCTCCTTCCAAGCTAACGCTTCTGCCGACTCCGCCCGACGCGCACAACGTGGGTGCCGGCCCCCCGGACCCTGATGGAGACATGGTTCCGTTCCTCCGGTCAGCGTGGGGTGCGCTCCATCCGAAACAGTCCGGTAGAGTCGAGGATCAGGCCGGTACCCATTGGCTCCGGTGGTTCGCCCTACCTTCGTCCAGGCTGGGAGACGCCCCTGCAAACGGTTTGAATCCGAGATCTCAGGAGTGCTCTCCCGCCTGAATGGGATTGGCCCCCTCATCCATACGGGTAGCCCGCCTTCAAGTCCTCTCTCTTGACAAGCCGAGGAGGTCCTGAGTACCTTGGACCCGTTGGCCCTCTCTGCGATGATCGACGGAGGAGGCCCCATGGGGCCCGCCAGGATCTGCTCTTCGGACCCGAGCCGGGCAGGCAGTCCGATGCGCCCGCCACTGCTCGCCTGTCCGCATCTCCATCCCCGTTCGGCCATCGCGCCATCCGCCATTCCTCCCGCGTGTCGTCAAGGCCGCCGCCACGGCGAAGCACGCCAAGCATGTCACCGCCAGACGCTTCGCCATTCCTTCGCCACCCCAGGTTGGAGAAGGCGAACGACATCCGTAGTGTGCAGAAACTCCTCGGCCCGAAGGTTGTGAAGACACCCATGATCCATATCCACGTGCTCAACCGGGGCGGCAACGGGGCCCGCAGCCCAACGGATGCTCTGCAACCGCACGGGGGTGTTCCACGGATTCCGTGTATAGTCCCAAGCGAATCCGCTGTGTATCCGTAACCTCTCGGGAGTTTAGGGCCACCTGCCCGTTTTGGCTCCAGGTGGATACACGGACGCCGTGCAAGGGACAAGTACGTAGCGAGGAACCCTGTAGCGGTAGTTCGGCAGATCAAGAGGTGTGCAGGATGCCCGAGAAAACTACATGGGAGCGGTTCTTCGACGCCCACGCTCCGATTTACGACGACAACGTGTTCACGAAGAACACCGTACACGAGGTGGATTTCCTGCTTGATGAATTGCGCATTCCTCCTGGCGGCGCGGTTCTCGATGTCGGTTGTGGCACAGGTCGCCACGCCATTGAACTGGCGAAACGGGGCTATGTCGTGACGGGACTGGACCTGTCTCCGGAAATGCTCTCCAGAGCTGCGGATAAAGCCAAGGCCGAGAATGTACAGGTTGAATGGGTTCGTTCGAATGCGACCCAATCCATATTCCCCGGAAGGTACGACGCTGCAGTCTGTCTGTGCGAAGGAGCCTTCGGACTTCTCGGCCAACGTGAGGATCCGATCGATCAGCCGATGTCCATTCTATGCAACATCTCCCGGAGCCTGAAGCCACAGGCAAAGGCTGTGTTCACTGTTCTCAACGGGGCATCCCTGCTCCGCAAGTATCAGAACAAGGACGTGGCGGAGGGGCGCTTTGACCCCCTCACCATGGTTGCGTCGTCGGAGCATCCACCGCAAGAAGGACTGCCCGCCATCGCCGTTCGAGAGCGAGCTTTCGTCCCGACGGAGCTACTTCTGCTCTTCCGCATCGCGGGTATGTCCGTGCTCAACATGTGGGGCGGAACCGCTGGGAACTGGGGAAGAAGGCCCCTCGACCTGGACGAGATCGAGATCATGATCGTGGCGTGCAAGACTGCCGAACCATTGGCTGCAGGCGACGCCGGCAAGCCGTGCGCCTGAGCCACACGTTTGGCTGCGGGTGGGAGCGTCGGACCAAACACGCAAATGAAACGTCTCGGTCCTTTCCTGATGGGCTTTCTCACCGTCGGTATCGGCGGAGGTTCCCTCGTCCTCTTCGCCTACTTCCTGCGCTTCGGCACTCCGTCTGCCCTCGACAGCGTGCACTCACATGCTGCACGCCTCGCCTGGGACGCTCTGCTCTGCCTCATGTTCTTCCTGCAACACAGCGGCATGGTCCGGCGGGGCGCCAAGGAACGCATCGCCAAGCGGGTTCCCGCAATCTACGTTCCTGCCCTCTACTCAATCGCCTCCGGAACGGCCCTCGTCGCCCTCGTCCTGCTCTGGCAGCCAAGCAACCAGTTCCTCTTCCGCCTTCACGGCCCGGCTCGGTGGCTGTCGGGCTGCCTCGCCGTCCTGGCCATTGCGGGCTTCGCCTGGGGGGCCCACTCCCTGCGCGGGTGTGATCCGTTCGGCATCCTTCCCCTCAAGGCAGACGTGCGCGGGGCCTCGCCCCCCCTCCCTGTGTTCGTGGCCCGGGGTCCCTATCGCTGCGTCCGCCATCCCCTTTATCTGTGCATGCTCCTGCTCATCTGGTCCACGCCTCGCTTTCCAACCGATCAAGTCCTCTTCAATGTGCTCTGGACCGCTTGGATCGTCGTGGGCGCCAAGCTCGAAGAGCGCGATCTTCTTGTCGACTTCGGGGAAACCTACCGTCGGTACCAGCACTGCGTTCCAATGCTCATACCATCTCCGCGCCTATTCAGACGGCGCACGCAGGCCAACTCCGCAGCCTGACCGGCGCTCGCAGCGGCCTGTGCCTCGCTGCCGCTCGGGACAGCCGCTGAAGCTCGGCGATCCAGTCAGCAGGAGAGCACCCAGGCGCGACGAGCGGCCAAATGAAATCTCCCGGAAACTCGCCAGTGTCTCTGGCCACTTGAGAACACTTCCGGGCGATTCGGACGGGAAACCCGCACCACTTTCTTCCGTTGCGAGTCTGTGAGGGGCATTGGAGAGGAAGTGGTTGCGAGTGGACCGGTGGACCTTTGGTGGGAGGTCCCAGCGGGATTATACTACCGGACCAGGCCGCGCCGTCGTACCACGGCTATCTCGCGGAAGGAACTCGCGTACTCCCGGACCCATATCCTGGAGGCCCTCCGCGAGGCCGGGTTGTGGGGCGGCTGGAGAAGGTGGAAGGGCTCCTCCGACAGTCGGTGGAGTGCGTCAGGCTGCTCAAGGCGGACGGGGAGACAGAGGAGGCAGGATGGAAGCCCTGACACAGATCGCGCCAGCCCTGGACACCGCGGCGCTGCTGGCGCGAGTCCACGTGGCGTCCGATTCGGAAGACGCGGCGGCCTTCACGGCCTTGGTCGACCAGGCCCGAGAGGTCGCGCGACCGAAGGCCCTCTATGCCGAAGCCTTCGTCGCGGGGCGCGGCGATGACACCATCCGAATCGAAGGCATCACCTTCACCAGCCGAATGCTTCGGCGCAAGCTGGAAGCGGTCGAGCGAGTCTTTCCTTACGTCGCGACCTGCGGGCACGAAATGGACGGCGTCGCCTTGCCGGCGGGCGATGTGCTCGTCCAGTTCTGGTGGGACACTCTCAAGGCCGAGGTGCTCTCGGCCGCGCGCGCCCACTTGCAGGCCCATCTCACGGACCGATTCCGGCTCGGGCAGACGGCCCGGATGAGCCCGGGGTCGGGAGATGCTGATGTCTGGCCGATCGTGGAGCAGCGGCTGTTGTTCGCGCTCCTCGGCGGCGTCACGCCCTTCATCGGCGTGCGCCTGACCGAGAGCTGCCTGATGATTCCGAACAAGACCGCCTCCGGCCTCCTGTTCCCGACGGAGCACGATTCTTCCACCTGCCAGGTCTGTCATCGGGACCCCTGCCCGAATAGGAGGGCGCCGTTCGACGTGGCGGTCTGGCGTTCGCTGCGCGAAGCCTGACGGCACGCCCGGCCTGCGGTCCTCAAAGACTCTGCCCGCACTGACCTGACTCCTCAGGAACCAAGTCATGGATCTTCTCGCCACAGGCGAAAGTCATTCCAGGTAGAACCATGCGCACAACGTGGGTGCCGGGGGGCAGGCACGCCAGCCGACCAGAACTCACAGCGGCTTTCTGGTCTCCACGCCGCCCGCTCCAAGCTTTCCCCGCCGCACCGCAGCCAATGCCTATCGCGAGCGCCACCGGGGACGGGCCGTTCTCGAATCCAACCCAGGTTGCGGAGCGGGGGACGCGAGAACCGGGAAACACTTGCAGAGAAGGCCGGTTCGGGGTTAAGGTGACGCTGCTGGCGGAGCGGGGATGGGTTCGGGAACGCGCGCCCGGACCGGGATCCCCCATCAGCCGCGACCGGGCCCGATCGCGCGCCTGCCGCTGGGGCGAAGATGGCCTGGCCGGTATTTCCGATGACCAGCAGCGGCTCTGCTCTGACCTGGCCCCCGGGATCGGCCAGGACCCCATTTTCAAGGATCGCCTCTTCGGCCTGACCAAGAGCGAAGGGAATCACGGCGAGGACGTCTAGGATTACTGCTTTCACCTCGACAGCACGCCGACCCACCCGGACATGAAGTACCTTTACGAGCATCCGCAAACAGCATATCCGTATGCGGGCCTGGTGCAGACCAAACGCTTGCCGATGCCCTGGGTCCACCGACTCCTCCGGGCGCTCCTGCGTTTTTCCGCAAGCCGGCTTTCCTCTTGCTCACCAGGGAGATTCGAGTAGGATTCTCCCAGCATCCCGTCAGCGTTCACCAGGGTAATGGAACATCATGCGTCGTCGTCGCTTCTGGCTTCTTCTCGGAGTGCTCGGCTTCCTGCTGCTGACCGGAACGCTGGCCGCCACCTGGCTGGCGTTTCGGGCCTACGGCCCGGAGTTCACCCGAGAGCGGATCGAGGCCGCCCTCTCGGACGCCCTGGGTCGCCCGGCGCAGATCAAGGAAATCCAGCTCCAGCCCTGGCTCGGCCGCGTCATTCTCTCGGACATCAGGGTCGAGGGGGCCACCGCCCAGGAGTCCTTCCTGCGGCTGGGTCGCGTCGAGATTCGCGTCGGCCTGAGCAGCATCTGGCGGCGGGAGGTTGTCCTCTCGCGAGTCACGCTCGAGGATATGGCCCTGCATCTGTCCCCGGACGGGAAGGCAGCGCCCCTCCGCTCACTCGCCATTCCCACGACAATCCCGATCGGGCCTGTCACCGTTTCCCTGGGCCGGATCCAATTCATCCGGGGCGCCCTGACCTACGACGCCCCCGGAGGCGCCTGGCGGGTGGAGATCCGCGACATCCAGGGGACGGCGACGCCCGAGGCGGACCGACTCGACCTCGCCGTCCGGGCGGGATCCCTCTGGTTTCGACACGGCCGGATCGACCAGACCGTCGAGGCGCTGGACGCTGCGGCACAGATCGGCGCCGAACGCGTCACCGTCGGGCAGCTCGCGGCCCGCTGGCGGGGGCGGCCCCTTCGCGTCGCCGGAGAGGTGTTGCCGTTACGCGAGCCGGGAACGGCGTCGCTCCGGGTGGACGGCGAGCTGGACCTGGCCGAGGTTGGCCGTGCCGTCGGCGCATCCGTGTCCGTCTCCGGCATTGCCAGGGTCCGGGGGGAGATTACCGGCGACTTCACCGCCCCTCGGGTCTCCGGCTCCGTCGCCATTCCGGCCCTGGCGGCCGGCCCGTTTCGCGCCCAGTCCGTCGGAGTGCGCGGGCGATGGGCGGATGGCCTCCTGACGCTCGAAGCGGCAGAGGCCCGCACCCTCGACGGCGAGGTTCGGGGAAGTCTCACGCTGGCGCCCGACCGGCCGGACGCGAGCAGGCTGAAGCTCGCCTTCCGCCAGATCGGCCTGCCTGCCCTGGAGGCGATTCTCGAACGGCCGATCGGCCTTGCCGGCCAACTCGAGGGGGAGGCCGAGGTCGCTGGCGACCTCGGCCTCCCGGACAGCCTGACGGGACGCCTCGCGGTGCAGGCTGGGAATCTTCGACTGCCCGAGCCCTACGTGCGCCTCGGGACCGGAACGGTCTCCGCCGAGGGCAGGCTTGAGCAGGGCGCCCTCGAGCTCGCCGCCGCCAAGGCGCGCTGGCCCGGCGCCGATCTCACCGCCCGCGGCGGACTGACCCCGGCGGGCCCCCGCGCGCTCCGCGTGGAGGGGGAGGTCGATCTCGGGCGCGCCGCGCTCCTCTGGGACCAGCGCGGGATCGCCGGCCTGGCCACCATCGACCTCGTGGCATCCGGTTCCTGGGGGAGGCCGGAGATCACCGGACGGATGCGACTGGGGAGGTTCACCGTCGCCGGCACGGACCTGGACGAGGCCGATATCCCCTTCCGCCTGGCCGGCTCCAGCCTGGAGGCCGAGCCGACCGTCCGCCGCGGCCGGATCCGGCTCACCGGCTCGGGCCGCCTGGCCTGGCCCTCGCCCCCACCCGCGGACGGATGGCACATGGAGCGGGACCTCCGCTTCCAGGTCGAGGCCAGCGCGCCCCAGGTGCCCTGGGAGGATCTGGTCGAGTGGCTTCCCGAACCCTGGCGCGGGCAGGGCCAGTTTGCGATCTCGGGCAGCGCGTCCGGCACCCCCGGCGCCTGGCAGGCGTCCGCGGACATCCGGGCGGCCGCCCTGACCGGTCCGCAATCCATCCCGATCCGGACACTCGAGGCGCGGACGGCCCTCGATCCGCGGGGGATCGAGGTGCGGAGTCTCCGGGCCAGCGTGCAGGACATCCCGCTCCGGGGCCGCGGATCCTGGACGTGGGACGGCGACGGGGAGCTGACCGCCGACCTCGGGCCGACGGATCTGGCCAGCCTTCCCTGGCAGGCCGCGAGAGACTATCTCCAGGGGACCGCGACCGCCACGGTGCGGGCGCGGGTGCAGCGGGGGACCCTGGAGGCGTCGGGGCTGGCCAGCCTGCGCGAGGTGAGTTTCCGCGGCGTCCCCGTGGGGTCGGGCGAGGCGGAGGGGAGCCTGCGGGGCGGGCAGCTCCATGCCCGGATCGGATTCCCCCAGGCCCGCCTTGCGGCCAGCGTGTCCGGCCCCCTCCGGCGGGACGGCCTCCTCGCCGCGGAGATCCGGCTGGAACAGGCGGCCGTCGAGCCGCTGGTGAAACGATTCGCGCCGCAGACCGATGCGCCGGTTGCAGGGACCGCGACGGCCCTGGCGGAGCTGACGATCCCCCTCGCCGACCCCACCGGCGTCCGTGGCACCTTGACCCTCGACCCGCTCCGTCTCGTCGTGTCGGGCGAGGACTGGGTGAACCGCGGGCCAGTCGCGCTCCGCTGGACGGGCAGCGTGCTGACGCTGGACCGGTTGGAGGTGGCCGGGCGCCTCGGGAATCTCACCGCCAGCGGCCGGTACGACCCCCGAGGCCCGCTGGATTTCACCGCGCGCGGCCGGATTCCCCTGGCCGTCCTGCCCGCGCTCCGGCCCGAGATCCTGGAGGCCGGCGGGACGCTCAGCTTCACCGCGCAGATCGGCGGCACCGCGGCGGACCCGACGCTCCGCGCCGATCTCGTCGTCCAGGACGGGCAGTTCCGTCTACGCGACCTGGCGGAACCCTTGCGTCAGGTCGAGGCCCGCGCCGCTGTCACGCCGGGGGCGCTCCGGCTGGTCGAGGCCGCCGCCACCCTGGGGCGGGCGCGCCTCCGCGCCGGCGGGACCCTCGCGCTGGTGAGCGGGGCGCCCGGACCGTATCGCGCCACGATCACGGTCGAGAATCTCGACCTGAATCCCCTCCAGGGCCTTCGCACGGTCTGGAATGGCGACTTCGAGGTGGTGGGGAGGGGACTCCAGCCCGTCGTGCGGGGCGAGGGAAGGCTGGTGCGCGGCACCTACACCGGAGATCTCTCACTCCTCTCCCTGTTGCTGCGCGATCGCCAGGAGAAGGCGGCCAGCGCCGGGCCGGCCATTCCCCTCCGGCTCAGGCTGCACCTGGACGACAACCTCCTGGTCCAGGCCAACCAGTCCAGGCTCCGGGTGCACGGAACGCTCAACCTGGAGGGGACCACGGCGAACCCGGTCCTGTTCGGCAGAATCGAATCCCGCGAGGGACGGGTCTTCTTCCGCAAGCACCGCTGGACGGTGGTGTCGGCTTCCGCCCGCTTCGATGACCCCGGCCGCATCAGCCCGGTGCTGGATGCGAAGGCCACGGCCCTCATCCGCAGCTACGAGGTCACGATGCAGCTCTCGGGACGGATGGATGAACTGGTGGTGCGCTTCTCCTCCCAGCCCCCCCTCCCCGAGAAGCAGCTCCTGGCCCTCGTCATCTTGGGGACCCCGGACCTGCCGTCCGGGGGAGCAGGCGCCACCGCGCTCTTGGGCGAGGGCATGCAGCTCCTGATTCAAGATCTCCTGGGGGCAGACACCAAGAGCCTGGGTCTCGGCGCCATCGACGTGCGGGCCGTCGAGGAGAATCGGGAGACCCGGTTGCAGTTCGGGGCCCATCTCGGCGAGGAGGCGCGCCTCGTCTATTCGCAACCCCTCGGTGGGAGCAACAAACGGGTGCTCCGTCTGGAGTACCAGATCCTCGGACCGGTGTTCATTGCCGGCGAGCAGGACTTCAGCGGCCATTACGGGGGCGACCTCTTCGTCCGTCTGAGATTCCGATGACGAGGACCGCCGCCGGACTCGCCCTCGCCCTCCTCCTGCTTTGCGGCTCCGGCCAGCCCCTTGCCGCCGCCCCCGACGACTCCGCCGCCACCCCCCTCGTGGTTGGCCTCGAGTTCGTCTCCCCGCACCGGTTCCCCGAGGAGCTTGCGCGCCTTGCCGTGGGCGACCTGGCCGGGCGGCCCCGGTCACGGGCGGAAGTCCGGGAGGGAATGGCGCGGCTCTGGAGCCTCGGCCTGTTCGACGAGGTGTGGGCGGAGGAGGTTGCTGTGCCGGGCGGTCTCCGCCTCCGCATCCACCTGCTCCGTCGACCGTTCCTCCGCCACCTCGCCTGGGTCGGGGATCCAGGCGTGGATTTGGCGGACCTGGCCGAGGCCGCAACGCTCGCCCTGGGGGACGACGCTTCCGCCGCACGCCTGGAGCAGGCTCGGCAGAGGCTGCTGAAGCTGTACGAGCGGGAGGGGTACTTCGCTGCGGCCGTCGCCATCCGATCCGTGGCGGAACCGGAGAGTAACGGCCAGGATGTGACGGTCGAGCTGCGAGCGGGCCGACGGGCTCGGATCAGGGAGATCCGGCTGCAGGGAGAGTTTCACCACCCCGTCGAGACCCTCCGGGGGCTGATCCGGCTCTCCCCGGGCGATGCGTACCGCGAGGCTGTCGTCGCCGAACGGCTCCGGGCCGCCGAGGAGCGATTGCGGAAGGACGGGTACTTCGAAGCCCGCCTCACGCCCGGCGCGCCTCGCTGGGACCCGGCGTCCAACGACCTCTCGATCGAGATCACGGCGCACGACGGGCCGCGCTACCGGATCCAGCTCGAGGGCAGGCAGGCCATGCGGGAGTCGCGACTGCTGGAGCGCCTGACCTTCTCCGAGAACGGAATCGTGGATGACTTCGAGGTGGAGGACAACGCCCGCCAGCTCCAGGCCGCCTACCAGGAGGAGGGATACGCCTTCGCCGAGGTGCGCGGGACCGTGATCCGCGAGGAAGGGGGCGGGACGATTCGGTTCGAGATCCGCGAGGGACCCCGCGTCACGGTCGAGGCGGTGTCTCTGGCCGGAAACGACAGCGTGCCCTCCGAGGATCTGGCGAATGCGCTTCAGACGCGACCGCCGCGCTTCCCCTTCCGGTCGGGTGTCTTCCGGCAGGATGCGCTCGACCGCGACGTGCGGGTCATCGTCGCGCTCTACCACAGTCGAGGCTTCCCCGACGTGCGGGTGGGCCCGGCCGACCTCAGCTTCTCGGACGGCCGGCAGCACGTCCGGATCGCCATCCCCATCGTCGAGGGACCGCGGCTCACCGTGGGCCCCGTTGCAGTGGAGGGTGCCCACGTCTTCTCCACGGCGGAGATCCTCGCCGCCCTCCCGCTGGCGACCGGCGACCCCTGGACGCAGGAGCGGGTGACGCTCGGCGAGCGGGCCGTCCGGGCGCTCTACGCGCGGCGCGGCTACCTCAATCCCGATCTCACGACCGAGTCGGTCCGGCGCGAGGGGTCCGTGCACGTCCTCTTCCGGATCCGGGAGCGCCGGCCCACCCGCCTGGGACGAATCCTCGTGTCCGGTCTCGCCACGACGCACGCGGAGGTGGTCGAGCGGGAGCTGCCGCTCCGGCCCGGCGACCCCTTGGATTCGGAAGCGGTCACGCTGGCGGAGCGACGGTTGGTCCGCCTGGGGATCTTCGACAAGGTCGAGGCGGCTCCCCTCCCGGCATCTTCGCCGGCCTTCTCCGACGTCGAGTTTCGCCTGAAGGAGGGCAGGCCCTGGCGTCTGGACTTTGGCGGCGGATACAACACCGACAGCCTGTGGCGTGCCTTCCTCGAGGTGGGACACGACAATCTGTTCGGCACCGGACGGGGGGCCAGCCTCCGCGAGACGGTGCGGTCGGATGGCGATCGGACCAACCTCAGCTTCCGGGATCCCTACCTCTTCGCCACCTCCTGGCAGGGGGACCTCACGCTGTTCCGGGAGTACAAGCAAGAGGACGGCTACAAGCGGCAGGAGGCCGGCACCGCCGTCGGGGTGCAACGCCTGCTGCTTGAGGCGGAACGCTTTGGGGCGCAGTACGCCGGGGACCGGATCGCCACGGATCGCACCCGGGGGCTCCGGGGGCAATTGTCCTACCGCTTCAACTGGGTGCGCCGGTACGACGTCGACCCTAACCTGGCCGCCGCCGATGTCGTGGCCGGCAGCCAGCTCGTCGCCAGCCTCACGCCCGCCCTCAGCCTGGATCTGCGCGATAGCCTCTTCAACCCCACGCGGGGCAGCCAGCACCTGCTCTCCCTGGAGTTCGGCTCATCGCTCTTGGGGAGCGAGGTCAGCTTCCTCAAGGGGCAGCTGGAAGCCACCTGGTACAGCAACTGGCTCTCCCCCACTGTCCTGGTCGGCGCGGCCCGTCTCGGCCTGGCGACCCCCTTCGGGGGCACGGAGGCCCTGGCGATCGAAGACCGCTTCAAGGCCGGAGGGTCGACGACGATCCGGGGATACCCTCAGGATAAAGTCGGGCCGCTGGATTCGGTCGGGAATCCGGTCGGGGGAAATGCCCGCATCCTGCTCAACCTGGAGTGGCGCCTGCCAATCTGGGGCTGGCTGGCGGCGGCCGGCTTCGTGGACACCGGGACGGTCGTCCCCAACGTGCGGGACCTGAGGCTCCAGGATTTCAAGACCGGTGTCGGCGGCGGTCTGCGGATCAACACGCCGGTAGGAGCCTTCCGGCTGGACGTCGGGTACGCCCTCAATCGGATCCCCGGGGAGGATCGGTGGCAAGTTTACTTCGATTTCGGGCACGCCTTCTAGGCCGGCTGCTCTGTGGCCTCCTGCTGGCGGGGGGTTGTCTCTTGGCTGCTCCCGCTCCGGGCCAATCCACATGGCTGGATGCCGTCGTGGCGGAGGTGGACGGCTCCGTCATCACGGCCAGCGACGTCGCCCTGGCCCGGGCCTTGTCGCTCTTGGGTCTCCAGCCCTCGGTGGAGCCGATCCGGTCGGGCGACATCGAACGGATGGTGGACGCCTGGCTGGAGGCGCGAGAGGCAGCCCGCCTCCGCCTCGAGATCACGCCAGATGAAGCAGGGGAGGCGTGGAGGGCCGCGGCGAGCCGGCTCGGCGGGGAGGCAGCGCTGGCACGCTGGCTGGAGGATTCCGGGATCGACGAGGCCTGGGCAAGGCGGGCCGTGGACGCTGATCTCCGCCGGCGCCGGTTCATCGACGTGCGCTTCCGGGCATTCGCCTTCGCCTCCGAGGACCAGATCTCCGAGGCGCTTGGCCAAGGCACCCACAGCGGGGAGGCGCGGGACCGCATGCGCGCCGTGCTCGTGCAAGACGCCGTTGACCGCGAACTGTCCGCCTGGCTGGAAGATGCTCGCTCGCGGAGCCGGATCTGGCGGCAGGCCGTCCCCCCCGAGGGGATCCCTGTCCCCTTCCCGTAGGAATGGCTTTCGCCCCCTATGGTCAGCAAGATTACATCCGCGGTCGAACCGCAACTGGGACCGCAGCGACGTATCTTATATCTGTACAGGATAGATGCGCTCCGGTATAGTCAAGTCACGTACCGGTCGCCAGGGAATCGACGCCGAAGGGCGGAGGCTGTCAACCGTACAACTCAGCCTGGGGAGCCGCTCCCGATGCGGGTAATCTGGGAGAGAGTTCTGCTGTTGCGTATGCCCGTTTGACGGTTCTGCTTGGCCGCCCTTCGGCCCTGTGCCGATCTGGGTTCCCCGGCAATCCCTGATACCCGCACGCCAATCTTCCGCGACGATTCCCCGGAGGCGGGAATTGTGATGCATTCCATGACGCATGGGCCTTACCGCGACCGAAGGAATGGGCTGGCTCACCTTCTCGAGGCGACCGGAAGGGTGTCGCACGTCAAGGCCTTCGATCGCTCCTGCGCATGGGAGAAGGAGGATGTCGAATGGCCAAGGTGTGTCGTCTGATCGTTTGCTCCCTGTTCGCTGGTCTTGGGGTGGCGTGCTGGGAAGTCGATGCCGCGGCTGCCGAGCCCACTGAAGCTTGCCGGGACTTGGCCGCCCGGTTCTCCACGGCTCCGGGCCAGCTTGATCTGAAATCTCTTGCCACGTTGGGGATCTGTGTCACGAGGGAGCTCGCAGAACGCGCGGGTGCCGCAGAGCCTTCGACAGGCCGCCCAGGGGGCACTGGCCCTTCACCCTCCACCCCGAACACCGGTGGACCTTCCCCCACACCGGGCGCGGGCGCCCCGCCTCCCGTGACACGTCGGTACGGCGATTGGCCTCTGCCCCCATCGTGGGAAGAGACCTGGCCGTCGCCCAATCCCTGGTGAGGGCGATGGCCTGGCCTCTTACCGACGTGCGTGTCGAGATGAGTCCTGCCGTCTGCCCAGCTGCATGTCCGCTTCGTGATGGATTGAATGCTCGTGAAGTGGAATACGCAGGGCGACCGTGCCGTCCGGGGCTCTGGCCGGCTGCGGCATGAGCCGGTTTCCGACTGAGAACTCCTGCGTCAGGCTGAGTACTCATGGCTGTGCGACGACACGCTCTTGCAAGGGTGCTGGGCTGGCGGAAGGACGTCTCGCGGGTCGTGCTGGCTGTTATTCTCTACCTCCTGCTTGGCAACGCCCGATCGGTCCAGCCGAACCCGTTCATCCCCGGCGCCATCATCGCCGTCAACATGGTCATTCCTGTCCTGAGCGGCATCCTGTTTGGCCGGCTGGCCGGCCTCCTGGTCGGGCTGCTGGGGACCTCGCTCAACGCGATCTCCCCGGCCGGCTCCCTCTTCGAGCTCCTGTCAATCATCCCGCACGGAATCATGGGCTGGGTGGCCGGCCACTTCCGACAGCGGATGCCGACGCCGATTCTCGCCTGCTCCCTGATTGTCGGCCACGGGTTGAACATCCTGATGTATGTGCTGTTCGGCGCGCTGTCCTTCGCATCCTTGCTCCACCTCACGTTCTGGTATGGCCTGACTTACGAGACCTTCGCCGGGGTCGTTGCCGTGACCATTCTGGCTGGCATCTATCGGCTGGGATTTCAGACCAGCCGGGCATGACATGCTGCTGACGCTGCACCCTGCCGCATGGAGAGTCCTGGCTCTCATCGCCGTCCTCCTGGCGGCCCTGGTCGGCTTGTGCTTCTATTTTCGCGGCATCTTTCTCATCCTGGTAACCGGCCATGCCGTGAGCGTGATCGCCGAGAGACTCGTGTCGGATTATCGGACCCACCTCACGAAGCACAGGGTGTCCAGGTGGAAGGGCCGGGCGTACGGTGCGGTGATCCTCGTCTTCTGGACGAGTGCCACGCTGTTCCTGCTGTGGACCTCGGTGAACGACCTGAGCCAGGCTTTCACGCGAATTGACACCGAGAACCTGAAGCTCCGCGTGGTGTATCTCACCCGGATCGCCCCCCACCTTCCCAGACTGGTCGTGGCGCGGATTGTCACTCCCGATATGGTTCAGGGCCTGGAGGACTACATCGCGTCGCTGTTCAGCGGACTCCTGAGCTACCTGGTCCACTTCCTCAGCCTGGGCGTGCTCATCATCCCCATCCAGATCAACATGTACTTCGGTCGAAATCGGGACGGGTTGCGACGGGCGCTGGAGTGCATCCCCACGAGCCTTCGCCCGGCCGTTCACCGGGTCGTGAAGGATGCCGCCCTGGACACCCAGGACTTCTTTGCGGGACGCGTGGTGGTGGGCGCAACCATCGCGACGGTGTGCTGTCTCGGCTATTTTGCGGCGGGTGTCAGGGGCTGGTTGGTGTTCGGCGTTCTCGCAGGCGTGCTGACCATCGTCCCCTACATCGGGCCGATCCTTTCCGCGCTCCCTCCCCTGGTCATCACGCTGTCGCTGGACATCCCCATCGCCTCAGTCTATGTCCTTGTGACGATCGGGGTCGCGGAACTTCTGAAGCTCTACTATCTGGAGCCGTTCATGCTTTCCAGGCGGGCGCGGATCCATCCCCTGCTCGGCGTCATCCTGCCGCTGGTGGGGGCGAAGACACTTGGCATCCTGGGAATGATCTTCGCCGTGCCGATTTACTCCGTGTGCAAGATCATCCTTCGCGAAGCGCATGAGGAACTGGTGCGGATCCATGGGCACGGCACGTGAGGTCGTCCTGGCCAAGCCTCTGGGCGCCATCAGCGCCCCCAGTCCCCAGGGCAGGGGCAGACAGGACACAGCCACGCGGTCATCGATCGGCGGTTTTGGGGGCGCGTGTTCACCAGGGATCACGCGGAACGTGTGATCCTACCGCGCGCCAGCTCGAACCTGTTGTCTCTCCGCGATGTCGAGTCCGACCGGGCGTGCCGCGATGGGGGACACGCACGATGTCTCGAGCGGGCGTGCTGGCGGAACACGGGATGTCTAACGTCCCTAGCGCCGGTAGCCTCGAAGCAGGAGGTGCGTCGGTCGCGCGCCGGTGGGGTCTGCGACGGTTTCCGACCGGTGTCGACCGACGGGGGCGGCGGAGCACTTGGACCTGAATGAAGGGAGAGGCGCGTTCGTGGATCATCTGCGACTGCTCTGCGAGATCGGAGAGCTGAACTGGATCTTCAGCGACAGCGCGAGCACCAAGGCGTTTCTCCAGCGCATCGTGGCGATCGTTGCCGATCACATGCAGGCCGAGGTCTGCTCGATCTATCTGTACGACGCGGAGCGAGAGGAGCTGACGCTCAAGGCGACCAAGGGTTTGAGCCCGGAGTCGGTCGAGACGGTGCGGCTCAAGCTGGGCGAGGGGCTGGTGGGACTTGCTCTCCAGGAGCTGCGGCCCGTGATCGAGCCCATTGCCAGCGTCAATCCACATTTCAAGTACTTCCCGGGCATTCTGGAAGAGCGGTACGAGGCGTTCCTGGTGGTCCCCATCCTGCGCGGGAAGGCGCGCATCGGCGCCGTGACCGTGCAGCGGCGGCAAGAGCACGCCTTCGGCGACCAGGACGTCCTCGCCCTGCGCGCGGTGGCCTCCCAGTTGGCCAACATCATCGAGAACGCGCAACGGCTCATGACGCTCCAGGACCCGGGCCGGCGCGTCGCATCGGACGGCGGGCCGGAGCGGAAGTTCTTCAAGGGCACGGTCGCCTCGGGAGGCTTCGCGTGTGGCGAGGCCGTCGTGGTCGATAAGGAGCGGTTCCTCGGCCAGGTCCTGCAGCTCGATGCCGATCGTCTCTACACCCTGGACGATTTCCACCGCGCCGTGGCGAACACGGAGCGGCAAGTGCGGGACGCCCAGCGCGTGCTGGAGCAGCGGTTCGCGGAGGACGTGTCCTTGATCTTCGCCTCGCACCTGCTGATGCTCAAAGGGGAGGCCTTCCTCGGGGCGATGGCCGGCCTGATCGAGGCCGGAGACAGCGCGCCCGCCGCCGTCTTGAAGACCGCCAAGCACTACATCGATCTGTTCAGCCAGCACGACAACGCCTCCCTGCGGGAGAAGGCCCACGACCTCAAGGACCTCACCTTGCGGCTGCTGTGGAACCTGACCTCGGGGGAGGAGGAGCGGAGCCTGTGGCGGGACCGGATCGTGGTTGCGCGGGATCTGTTTCCCTCCGACCTGCTGCAGATGGCATCGGAAGGGGTCGGCGGCCTGATCGTGACGAGCGGCGGCACCACCTCGCATGTCGCCATTCTGGCGCGCTCGCTGGGCGTCCCCCTGGTGATCGTGGACGCGCCCCACCTGCTCAGCCTGTCCGAGAAGACGACGATCCTGCTGGATGGGGAGCGCGGCAACGTGTATGTCGATCCGGCCCCGAAGCTGGTGGCGGACTTCGCCGCCCATCGGCGGGCGCGGGAGACTCTGGCGGCCGAGACTGCCTCCATGCGGCCGACCTCCCTGACCCGCGACGGCTGCCGGATCCGGCTGCTGGCCAATATCAGCCTGCTCTCCGATGTGCAGATCGCGCGCGATCTCGCGGCGGAAGGGATCGGCCTCTATCGGACCGAGCTGCCATTCATTGTCCGGAGCGCCCTCCCCACGGAGGAGGAGCAGGTCGTGGTGTACCGGAAGCTGGTGGACGGTCTGCCCGGCAAGCCGATCACCATCCGCACCCTCGACCTCGGCGGTGACAAGCCCCTCGCCTCTCTCCAGGGTCCGCCGCAGCGAAACCCCGCCCTGGGGTTCCGCTCGATTCGACTCTGCCTGGAGCATCGGGACGTGTTCGCGCAGCAACTCCGGGCGATTCTCCGCGCGTGCGCCGGTGCGAACGCCCACATCCTGTTTCCAATGATCGCCTCCATCGAGGAGTTCCGCGAGGCGCGGCAGGTGCTACAGGCCTGCCTGGCCGATCTCTCGAGGGAGCGGATCCCCCATCACGAAGCGCCGAAGCTCGGCATCATGGTCGAGACCCCCGCGGTCGTGGAGCTGATCGACGCCTTCGCCCAGGAGGTCGATTTCTTCGCCATCGGGACCAACGATCTCACCCAGTACACCCTCGCGGTGGACCGGACAAACGAACGGGTGGCGCGGTGGTATGTGCCGCATCACCCGGCGGTGCTGCGCGCCATCAAGCGGGTGGTGGATGCCGCCCGGGACCGGCACCGGGAGGTGAGCGTGTGCGGGGAGATGGCCCACGAGGCTCGGTACTTGCCGTTCTTCCTGGGGATCGGGGTCCGCACCCTCAGCGTGGACCCGATCCATCTCCCACAGGTGCAGCGAACGATTGCGACCCTCCTCCTCGGGAAGGCCGAAGCGTTGGCCCGCGAGGTCCTGGCGCAGACCACCGCGGACGCCGTCGCCGGGATCCTCGAGCGCCATGCGGAGACGCTCCACTGATCCGGAAAAACCGTCTCACCGCCAAGGCGCCACCGGGGGCCGCCAAGGCTGGCAGAGGTCATGTTGGGATCAATCCCCTAACGCACCTTCTGGTGCGGTGGCGTTCAGAATAGTCTTGGGCTTTTTGGCTTTCGTAATCATGCCATCCTTGGCGTCTTGGGGGTTCAAGAATTCCGGGTTGGGGTCACTCGTGCCCCCAGCGTGTGCGGTTGGCCGCATTCAGAGGAAACTTGAGCCGCTCTTCGACGATGACAGCCTCCCCGTCCCGGCCCGGTCGGATGGCCAGTCGCGTCACCCCGAAGTGCTCTCCCCGGGAACGGCGGGGATTGGGGCGCACGTCGGACAGGGCCCGCGAGAAGCGCCGGCCCGCACGGCTGACCTGAAACACGTCATCCGATTCCCGCAGGGCGTCGATCGCCTCGATGAATTTCTGCATGACGTCGAAGCCTTTGGCCTCCTGGCTCTTGTGGGCCTTGTTCGCCTCGTATTTCAGCTCGGCCAGCGTGGGGTCGGTGAAGGCAATGATGAAGTTCTTGTCGGAGGGCGGCAGGATGGGGACGTGGTTGGTGGGATACTCCATGACGAGCACATCCCGATCGGGTCGCCCGCGCGCATGCTCCTCGGCCAGCCACAGCGTGACGGCCCGCATGACCATTTTCCGGGCGTAGTAGTTGATGTGCTGGGCTGTGTCCGAGAGGTGGGGGACGAACACCATGGTGGGCGCTTCCGACGCCACCAAGACGTTCATCCGCTCCTGATCCTGCGGCAGGATGCCCCGGCGGGCTTCGTAGGTCTCCTCGGCTCCGAAGAAGAGGACCTGCTCCGGCCGGTAGCCCAAGAGGTCCGCCCAGCGGAGCGTCTCCCGTTGTCGTATTTCTGCCTTCTCTTCCTTGGAGAGATCCCCCTCCACGCTGCGATACCCCGAGGCGACGATGATGATCCGCATGCCGTTGCGCGGGCGCTGCCCGGGCTCGGTCAGCTTGTTCATCAGGGAGAGGGAACAGCCGATGTAGCGGCCGTCGTCCGAATGCGGGAGGAAGACCAGGGCCTTCTGCCCGATCGGCAGTCCGGCCTCGGTGTGGATGTAGGGCACGGGGGCAATCGGTCGATTCCGCTTCACCCACCAGACGCGCATCTCCGCCTCCGGAACGCTTCGCCCTCGGATTCAGATGGCTGCTTGCGGGCGCCTGCCCTGGGGGAACTGTAACATTCTAGCACGAGATGGGACACGCACGGGATGGGGGACCCAACATCATCTGCGTCATTCCCTCATCGGCACCACCCCGCGATCTGCACCAGCCAGGTGGGGGCGTGGGCGGCCTCGCGCTTGACGGCTAGGGGCACATTTCCCCGCATCTGGCGGAACGCGCAGGCGAGGTCGCTGGCGCACCGGCCAAGGTGCTCGACCCAGACGGAGGCGAGGAGCTGCCGCGCCCTGGCCGCCGCCTGCGTTTGGCTCCAGCCCAGGAGGGCGGGCCGGGTCGTCGGCAGAAATCACGCGCCGTTACAGGCCGCACACCATCACGTGGTGGAGGATGCCGGCTGCGTCGAGACGAGCCTGGCGGGGCATATCGGAGAGCAATCTGCCATGATGTGACAGACAATGCGACGGATTAGAGGGATTAGACAGCGCCTGGAATAGTGGTACTGTCCGAAGATTGCCCCGTGGGGCTCGACAGGAATCGTGCGGAGTAGTGGCGGTGGCGATGACGAGGGTTGCTCGGGCAAAGGCACATTATCAGAGCCTGACCCCGTTTCCGCCTTGGGCTGTTACAGCGACAGCAATGAGCGAAGGTGGGCTTCCAGCGTCGCCGGGGTGTATTACGGCGCGACCTTCATGGAGGCACAGTTGTGTGCGGGGGAGGAGGTGGTTACTGTGCGGTCTCTACCTAATGCGACAGACCACCACCAGACCGCACAGTCCGGGGGAGAGTCCGACGAGGGGTGGCGGCCCACCCCTCTCGGTAGGGTCCGCGGGGAGGGCCGAGCGGTTGCCTGTCCCAATGCAAGCGCGAGGGCCTTCCCCGCGAACTAAGCGGCCCGGGCCGATATGCAGCCTCACTTCCGGGCCGCTTAGTGTGGTGGGGGGAGGCAACTCCGCGGGGCAGGCAGCCGTCTTCCTCGCCCAGACGGCGACGCGGGTGCACCTGCTCGTCCGGTCGAGCGGGCTGGCATCGAGCATGTCCCGCTACTGATCCGGCGCATCGAGGAGCATCCGGCCATCCCCGTGCGAACGCACATGGAGCTCACGGCGCTCGAGGGCAATGGCCATCTCGAGCGCGTGCGCTTCCGGGACGATCACGCCGGGGGCATCGAGACCCGCGACATCCGGCACGTCTTCGTCATGACCGGTGCTGCGCCCAGCACGCGCTGGCTCGACAGTTGCGTTGCACTCGACGCGAAGGGGTTCATCAAGACCGGGCCGGATCTTTCGCAGGACGACCTGGCTGCTGCCGGGTGGCCCCTTACCCGGCGCCCTCATCTCCTCGAAACGAGCCTGCCCGGGGTCTTCGCCGTCGGCGACGTGCGGGGGGGCAACGTCAAGCGCGTGGCGACGGCCGTCGGAGAAGGGTCGATCGCGGTCGCCTTCGTGCATCAGGTGCTCCACGAGTAAGGGCAGCCCGGGGCCTCCGAGACCCATGGAAGCGGCGACGAGAGAGAACAGGCCGGGGAGCGAAGACCCTGCCACGCGAGGTCGCGTCTGCCGGGGAGCCACGGGCAGACCCCTCCTAAACCTCTGCGTTGATTTCCCGGCCTTGGCGGCCTATCCTCACACAGGCTCGGCGCGGTGGCGAGACCATCCAGGGTGGCGACTGCCGAGCCAGTCAGGGCCGTAGTGGAGCAACGCCAGCCCAGGTTCCTGCCTGTATTGCCGCCGTAGTCCGGACAGAAAATCAATCGCCTTGCTGGCATCGTGACCGGGAGCGCCGAGAGGCGGCGGGAGCGTCTTGCGAGGCGGACACTGACAGGGGAAGCCAATGGAGTCTGGTATCGCCGACCTGCTCGCCGCACTCACGGCGATCGGTCGGGCCATGCAGGAAGATTTCGATCCCCAGCGCTTTCTGACGGAATTCTCCGCACGCGTCCAGCGACTACTCCCCCATGACCGCCTGCTGATCGCGTATCGTGAAGAAGGAGGGTCCCTGTCTGTCTTCGCCGAGCACAACCTCCGGGGTCCGGCCATGCACGAGGGCCGCTACACCATCGACTTCGACCCGGGCGGCCGGTACACGCCCGCCGAGCTGGCCCTGGGCCCCGTGCTCGCGGGGGAAGCGGTGCTGGTGAGGGACTTCCAGAACGACCCCCGGTTCGCCCAGACGGGCTCCGACCTGCCCAAGCCGGTGAAGATCGGCATACGCTCCAGGGTCGAGGTCCCGCTGGAGTGCTATGGGCGGACCATCGGGGTTCTCCTGGCGGGGAGCTTCAGGCCGGACACCTACACGGATGCCCATCTCGCCGAGGCGCGCCAGGTGGCCGACCTGATCGCACCGTTCATCGAAACCATCGTGCTCCTTCATCGCGAGCGCCGCCGCCGGAGCCGGCTCGCCGCCCTCGCCGGACTGGCCTGCGTCTTTGGCGCCAGCTTGAATCTCACGGAGAGCTTCGAGCAGGTGGCGACGGCAGTCCGGCACCTCCTGGATTTCGATGGAATGGGGGTGGGCCAGCTCGGCGCAAGCGGACGGGATCTGGAGCTGGTGGGAAGGGTGGATGACCGTCCCGATGCCCTCGTCCCGTCGCGGATCCCGCTCGCGGACCTGTCCTTCTCTGCCAAGGTCGAGGCAGGGCAGTCGGTGCTGATCCGCGACACCCAGGTGGACTTCGATCCGGGCCGTCCCGGTGACCGCCGCATCATGGAGAACGGCTACCGCTCCTGCCTGGTGGTCCCGCTCTGGTTCTGCGAGGAGGTCGGCGGGGCGCTGTTCTTCGCCAAGCGGCGGCCCGACTGGTACGACGGATCGGATCTCGAGATCGTCACCGCCATCGCGGCGCAGGTTGTCGTGGCGCTCCAGCACCAGCGGCTGGCCGCGGAGCAGGCCCACCGCGCCAGATTCGAAGGGCGGGCTCGCCAACTGGAGCAGCGGCTCACCACGCTCAGGCAGGAGCTGGGCGACCGCTACAGCTTCGACCGGATCCTCGGCCGGGCCCCGGCTCTCCGCGAGGCGCTGGCGAGTGCCGCCAAGGTGGCGCCGACCGAGACGACCGTCCTTCTCACCGGGGAGAGCGGGACAGGCAAGGAGCTGGTCGCACAGGCCATCCATCACGCCAGCCCGCGCGCGGAGGGGCCCTACGTCGCCATCAACTGCGCCGCCCTCCCCGAGACGCTGGTGGAGTCGGAGCTGTTCGGTCACGAGAAGGGGGCCTTCACCGGGGCCGACAAGCAGAAGCCGGGGCGGTTCGAGCTGGCCTCCGGGGGGACGCTGTTCCTGGATGAAATTGGCGAGCTGTCGCCACCCGTGCAGGCGAAGCTCCTCCGGGTCCTGCAGGAGCACGAGTTCCAGCGCGTGGGGGGTACGGCGACGCTGCGGGCCGAGGTCCGCTTCATCACCGCCACGAACCGCAACCTGCAGCGCGAAGTGGAGGAGGGCAGGTTCCGCGAGGATCTGTTTTACCGCCTCAACGTCTTCAGCATTCACCTGCCGCCGCTGCGCGAGCGCGGCGACGACATCCTGCTCCTGGCGAATCACTTCGTGCGGGAGCTGGGCGCGCGGATCGGCCGGGGGGAGCCCGGGCTCAGCCGCGACGCCCAGGAGCTGCTGCGCTCCTATGCGTGGCCCGGCAACATCCGGGAGTTGACGAACGCCGTCGAGCGGGCCCTCATCCTCGCCGACGGGGGCCTCCTCACGGCCGCCAACTTCGGGATCGTCGCGACCAGAGCGTCCGCCGGGGACGGGAGGGGCGCGCATGGCTCGGACCCGATGCCATCCGGGTCTCTGGCCGATCTGGAGAAGCACACCATCCTGGCGGCCCTGGAGCGCGTCAAGGGCAACAAGACACAGGCCGCGGCGATCCTCGGGATCACACGGACTCAGCTCTACACTCGCCTGCGGCGCTTCGGGCTCGACGGTAGCCCGTCGTCTTCTGCAGGATCCGTCCAGAGCTGATCAGCCATCTGCGCAGGCTGGTTGACTTCCCGCGCTTCGCCTCCTACCCTGCCTCGTACTCACGGCGCCGGAGAGGGCTGAACCAGCATGCCGCCGGGTCTGGATGGGGAATCGGGGACAGGGCGCCTCGCCGGCTCGAGGCAGGCGGGGTGCGCGCCCCGCCACGAGACCCGAGCACGCAGGAAGAATGGACGTTCAACTGCCTGATGCTGACCTGCTCGTTTCCTTGACGGCGATCGGGCGCGCCACGGAAAAGGAGTTCGACCCGCGCCGGTTCCTCGAGGAATTCTCCCAGCGCATCCGCGGAATACTCCCCCACGATCGGCTGGTCATCGACCATCTGGACGAGGACAGACCGACCTTCACGGTTTTTGCAGAACATGCCCCACCCGGCCTCCTCCTCCACGAGGACCACTATACCACCGCTTTCGAGCCGCAGGCCCGCTACCTGGTTGCCGACTGGGCGATTCGCCACGTGTTCGCCGGCAAGGCGGTGCTGATCCACGACCTCGCGACGGACCCCCGATTCGACACCCTGAACCCCGACGAGCGCAGGCTCCTGGACGCGGGCATCCGCTCGGGCGTCGGGGTCCCACTGCAGAGCGGCGGCCGGATCATCGGCGCCTTCGCCGTCACGAGTCTCACGCCTCACCTGTATGACCAGACCCACGTGGCGACGGCCCGGCAGGTGGCCGACCTCATCGCACCGTTCATCCAGAGCACGGTCCTCCTGCACCGCGAGCGCCAGCGCCGGCGCCGCCTCCGAGCGCTCGGGACCCTCACCCAGGTGTTGGCGAAGAGCCTGGACGCCCGGGACGTGTTCGGCGACCTGGCCACGGCCGTGAAGCCGATCCTCGACTTCGACGTCATGGGGGCGCTGCTCATCTCCACCAGCGGGAGGGAGCTGGAGCTGCTGGCCAGGGCGGGCCCGCCCGACATCCAGGGGCACCCGGGGCGGATCCCGCTGGAGGACTACTCCTTCTCGCCGAGGGTGTTGGCGGGAGAAGCGGTGGTCATCCAGGACGCAGCCATGGAGCTGGACCCATCCGTCCCGGGCGATCGGCGGATCATGGATGTTGGCGGTCGCTCCTGCATGGTCGTCCCGCTCCGATTCGGCGAGGAGGTGGGAGGGGCGGTCTACTTCGGGAAGCGCCGCCCCTACTGGTTTGATGCGCTGGATGTCGAGCTGGGCACCGGCATCGCCGCCCAGGTGGTCCTGGCGGTCCAATACCAGCGGCTGGCCCAGGAACAGCAACGCCTGGCGCTGGTCGAGGGGCGGGCCCGCCGGCTGGAGCAGCGGGTGGCCTCGCTCCGGGACGCCCTGGACGAGCGTTTCGGCTTCGACCGGATCGTGGGCCGCTCCTCCGCCTTGCGGGAGGTCCTGGCCCGCGCGGCCAAGGTGGCGCCGGCCGAGACGACGGTCCTCCTCACCGGGGAGAGCGGGACCGGCAAGGAGCTGGTGGCTCGCGCCATCCACAATGCCAGCCCGCGCGCCGAGGGGCCCTACGTCGCCATCAACTGCGCCGCCCTCCCCGAGACGCTGGTGGAATCCGAGCTGTTCGGCCACGAGCGGGGGGCGTTCACGGGCGCCGACAAGCAGAAGCCCGGCCGCTTCGAGGCGGCCGCCGGGGGGACGCTCTTCCTGGATGAGGTGGCCGAGCTTCCCCCGAGCGCACAGGCGAAGCTCCTCCGGGTCCTGGAGGAGCGCGAGTTCCAGCGCGTGGGGGGGACCACGACGCTGCGTGCGGATGTCCGCCTCATCACCGCCACCAACCAGGATCTCACCCGGGCCGTGGCGGAGGGCAAGTTCCGTGACGACCTCTTCTACCGCCTCGATGTCTTCAGCGTGCATCTACCCCCGCTGCGCGAGCGGGGGGAAGACATCCTCCTGCTGGCCGACCACTTCGTGCGCGAGCTGGCCCCCAAGCTCGGAAAGGGCAACGGCGGCCTGAGCCGCGACGCGCAGGACGTGCTGCGCTCCTACCACTGGCCCGGGAACATCCGGGAGCTGGCGAACGCCGTCGAGCGCGCCCTCATCCTGGCCGAGGGGGACCGCCTGACGGCGGCCCATTTCGACCTGGAGGGCCGGCGACCTCGGCGTCTGGAACAGCCGAGCGGCCCCACGGCGGAGCCTCCGGCACCTGAAGCATTGGCCGACCTGGAACGGGACGCCATTCGCGCCGCCCTGGAGCGCACCAAGGGCAACAAGACGCAAGCCGCGGCGATCCTCGGGATCACCCGGACGAAGCTGCACACCCGCCTGAAGCGTTTCGGGCTCGCCCCGGAGTCGGCCGTCTGATCCTGCACGACCTGTCCACCGCTGTACAGCCGTCCGCTCACCCATAGACGCCCCGCCCGGTCTCTCCCGGCGGCCGTCTTACGTCCGTGCGCCTATCCAAGGGGTTAGGCCGCTGACGGCGGTTGGCACCGTCGCTGCATCACTCTGCGGTGCATACCGGAACCATGCCGAGGCTATAGGCGTGCCGCGGCGCAGCGGCCTCGACGGCAACGGGCAGGAGGCCGAGCTCTGGATCGGGCTCACGGGGCTGCGACTGGGTGACCGATTTCCCCCGAGCCGTGCCGTTTTCACGCTGAGGCCCCACCGGGGTCCTATCTGGTGAGAACGGGGCGAGGCATAGCCCGGAAAAGGAGGGGGATGGAGATGCAGGCAAGTCTGGTGGTGGTCAGTGTGGTGGCGTTCGTGCTGCTCGGGTTCGTGCTGTTGGGTGGGCCGATGTTCCTGGTCGATGGGCTGCGCAAGCGGCGGCAGAGGGCGATCGATCGCCAGATCGCGCTCACCGACGCCCTGGACGGACGATTCGGGGCCATGGTCGCACCGGTGGTGAGGAAGCGGTTCTTCGGCCCGTGGGAGATCCGGATCGCCATGCCGCTCCACGAGTTCGCCATCGTGGGCAAGGTTCTCTCCGTGGTGGACGACGTGTTCCAGGACCTCGCGGGGCCGAGCACGCGTCCGTACCGGATCTTCCTCAGTGCGAGGCTGGACTCGCTGCGAGAGGCGCGGGCGGTCCGGACCCCCCGGTCGGTGGAGCGCTGGGCCCGCGGCCCCATCGCCGCCTGAGATCCGGGCGGGTCCCTGTTCCGGCTTGGAGTTTCGCGCGGGAGTGCGCGGGGTCGTCTTCGCGCAGCCTGCGATGCATCAAGGGAGGGCTTGCGTGGGTATCCATGAACAAATTGCGCTACGAATGGCGCAGGAACGTATAGAGGATGCGGTGCGCGCCGCGGAACAGATGCGCGCCATCCGCTCCGCCCGATCGCGCCGGTCGGCGCGCGACGTGCTGGGGAGCGCCCTGATACGGATCGGTCACTGGATGATGGGTCGCTCGTCAGCGGCGGTGTCTTGACTCCCACCCCAGGTCTGGAGCCGTCGTCAGTTGCACCAGTCGTAGGTTGTCGGCTCGCCGTCGCGACCGGCAAACTCATCCCAGCTTCCAGGAGGTCTGACGATGCCGACCACTGCAATCCGAGAGATCGTGGATCTGCACGCCGTGCTGGCGGCCTCGGGCCGCTCGCCTGATGTTCCCGAATCGGCGGATGCCTACGGCTGGCTCATCGGAAGCTGGGAGCTGGACGTCCGGCACTACCGGGGGGTTGACGTCGCCGGGCGCCGCATCAAGGGCGAGGCTCACTTCGGGTGGGTGCTCGAAGGCCGAGCGGTGCAGGACGTCTGGATCATGCCGCGGCGCTCGGATCGCACCGCCGACTTGGACAGAGCCAACAACATGTACGGAACCACGCTCCGCGTGTGGGACTCCACGATTCAGGCCTGGCGTATCACGTGGACCAATCCGGCGGGAGACCACCGTCAGGAGCAGATCGGGCGATGGAGCGGCAAGGACGTGGTTCAGATCGGCGCACGCTCGGATGGCACCCCGACTCGCTGGAGGTTCACCGAGATCACGCCGGACTCATTCCATTGGATCGGCGAAGCGCTGCAGCCGGACGGCAAGACCTGGAAACTGGAGGGAGAATTTCAGGCCAGGCGCATGCGCTAGGTGCGGGGGATTGAGGCACAGAACAATTGCATCCGGCTCCCTTGGAGGGGCGGGGGGCCTCCAGGCTGTGCAGACGCAACTTTTCAAGGAAGGCAAGGACCGATGCCGAGCATCGTAGAATACACGGATCGCAAGCCACCCGAGAATCGTTATCCTCGTCGCATCATCTCTCCGCCGCGCTCGAGCGCCTGCTGCTTCTCCGATATGGAGGACGTGGGAGGCGCGACCCGCGAGGCTGGTTGGGAGTACCGGTACCGGCGGTGCCGGACGTGCGGGTTTGCAGTGCGCGTCATCCTCCGGCCGATCCCGGATGAGGCGCTCCTGGGGAGGCTGCGTCGGGAGCTGGCCAGGTCCTTCGTGCGCAATGTGCCCGACTACTGATCCGGCGGAAGCGCCCGCCGAGACCGCGTCTGGCCTACCGAGGTCGAAGATCCGCACGGGTCTTGCCCATCCCTTGAACACCCGCGGCGATCTCATGCGGGGAGTGCCATGGCAGCGTGTTATCGGCCCTGTGGAAGATCCATTCGACTTCCTTGCGGTTCCTTTTCCGGGTCGATGCGTCGATTGACTTCCCGCCCTTCGCATCCTATCCTCGCCCATCGCTGACTCGCCGCCGGACATCCTCCCACCCCACCCGCAGGGTCCGCATCGGGAATTCGTGTGGCTGTGACTCCCGTGGGCAAGCGCGGCGGGCGTCGGAGGGTCTCCATCGCATCCCGGGACCGGAATACGGGCGTTGAATGGACGTTGAAGTTGCCGATCCAGACCTGCTCGTCTCCTTGAGGGCGATCGGGCATGCCATGCAGGCGGAGTTCGAGCCCCAGCGGTTCCTGGAGGAATTCTCCGCCCAGATCCAGCGCTTGATCCCCCACGACCGGCTTGTCGTCGACCACCTGGACGAGGAGGGGCGGACCTTCACGGTATTCGCCGAGCACGCCCCGCCCGGCCTGGTCCTCCACGACGAGCACTACACCACCGCCTACGCCCCCCAGGCTCGGTACATCGTGAACGAGTGGGTTCTCCGGTTCGTCTTCGCCGGAGAGGCCTTGCTGATCCACGACTTCTCGACCGACCCACGCGTCTCCAAGGCCAACCCCTTTCATCGGAAGATGCATGAGAAGGGGATTCGCTCGGGACTCCTGGTCCCGCTGGAGAGCGGGGGCCGGGTGGTGGGGGCGCTGGTGGCCACGCGCCTCGCCTCCCATGCCTACACGGAGACACACCTCGCCACGCTGCGGCAGCTCGGGAACCTGGTCGCGCCGTTCATCCAGAGCACCATCCTCCTGCAGCGCGAGCGGGAGCGCCAGCGCCGCCTCCGGGTGGTCGGGACCCTCGCAGAGGTGCTGGCGACGAGCCTCGACGCCCGGGATGTCTTCGGCCGGCTCGCCGCGGCCGTGAAGCCGATCCTCGACTTCGACCGCATGGCCGCCCTGCTCATCTCTGCCAGCGGGAGAGACCTGGAGCTGCTGGCCACCGCGGGCATGCCCGACGTGGTGGGCCCCCCGGAGCGAACCTCACTGGATCACTACTCCTTTTCGCCGAGGGTGGCAGCCGGGGAGGCGGTCGTCATCCAGGACGCAGCGGCGGAGCTGGACCCCTCCCTCCCCGGGGATCGGCGGATCCTCGACGGTCGCGTTCGCTCCTGCCTGATCGTGCCGCTCCGGTTTGGCGACCGGTTTGGAGGCGGCCTCTATTTTGGGAAGCGTCGCCTTTACTGGTTCGACGGGCTGGACGTGGAGCTGGCCACCGGCATCGCCGCCCAGGTGGTCGTGGCGGTGCAGCACCAGCGGTTGGCCGAGGAGCAAAAACGCCTGACGCTGGCCGAGGCGCGGGCCCGCAAGCTGGAGCAGCGGGTGGCCTCGCTCCGGGACGCCCTGGGCGAGCGCTACGGCTTCGAGCGGATCCTGGGCCGCTCCCCCGCCTTGCGGGAGGTGCTGAGCCGCGCCGCCAAGGTGGCGTCGGCCGAGACCACGGTCCTCCTCACCGGGGAGAGCGGGACCGGGAAGGAGCTGGTCGCCCGGGCCATCCACCACGCCAGCCCGCGTGCCGAGGGGCCCTACGTCGCCATCAACTGCGCCGCCCTCCCCGAGACGCTGGTGGAGTCGGAGCTGTTCGGTCATGAGAAGGGGGCCTTCACCGGAGCCGACAAGGCGAAGCCAGGCCGCTTCGAGCTGGCTGCCGGGGGGACGCTCTTCCTGGACGAGGTCGGCGAGCTGCCGCCCAGTGTCCAGGCCAAGCTCCTCCGGGTCCTGCAAGAGCACGAGTTCCAGCGCGTGGGGGGCACCGCCACCCTCCGGGCCGACGTCCGCTTCATCACCGCCACCAACCGGGATCTGGCGCGGGCCGTGGAGGAGGGGAAGTTCCGCCAGGATCTCTACTACCGCCTCAATGTCTTCAGCGTGCATCTGCCACCGCTGCGGGAGCGCGGCGACGACATCCTGCTCCTGGCGAACCACTTCGCGCGCGACCTCGGCGCGCGCCTGGGCAAGGGCGAGGCGGGGCTGAGCCGCGACGCCCAGGAGGCACTTCGGTCCTACCACTGGCCCGGCAACATCCGGGAACTGGCCAACGCCGTCGAGCGCGCCCTCATCCTGGCCGAGGGAGACCTCCTGACCGCAGCCCATTTCGGCCTGGACCTCGGGAGGCATCAACGTCCGGAGGGAGCGAGGGGGCCGAGAGCGGAGCCACCGGCCCCCGAGGCGCTGGCCGAGATGGAAGAGCGCGCCATTCGCGCCGCCCTGGAGCGCAGCAAGGGGAACAAGACACAAGCCGCGGCGATCCTCGGGATCACCCGGACGAAGCTGCACACCCGCTTGAAGCGTTTCGGGCTTGCCCCGGAGTCGGCCGTCTAATCCTGCACGACCTGTCCACTGCTGATCAGCCGTCCGCCCACCGGTAGACACCGCACCCGGTCTCAACCGGTGGGGGTCACCTCCTGTGCGTCTTTTTCAGCGCGTTGGGCGGCTGACGGAGGTTGGCACCGCCGCTGCACTCCCGTCCGGGAGAGCCTGCGACCGCGGAGAGGCTGCAGGCGCGCCGCCACGCAGCAGGGTTGAAGTGAGCCTGCGCGAAGGCTGGACCCTGAATCGGAGTCCAGAGGAAGTGAAACGATGATCGATTCCCACGGCGCCGGGGTGTTTTCACACTGATGCCGTGCCGGGGGCCCGTGGAGCGAGATCCGTGCCGGCTACAGCCACGAAGGGAAGGGAGATGCAAGCAAGTCTGACGACAGTCTGTGCGACGGCGTTCGTCCAGCCTGCATCGCCTCCGGGGAGGCTCTCGTCCACAAGCGACGCCGTCCCAGCAGACCCAGGGAAGATAGGAGACACCCATGAGCGTGAAGGCGATTCCTACCGGACACCGTACCGTGACACCCTACCTGGCCATCAAGAATGCCGTCAAGGCCCTGGAGTTCTACAAGAAGGGGTTCGGGGCCACCGAGAGCTTCAGAATAGTGATGCCTGACGGACGCCTCGGCCATGCCGAGATCCGCCTGGGCGATTCCCTGATCATGCTGGCGGACGAATTCCCGGAGTTCGGCGGGAAATCCCCCGACACGCTGGGCGGATCGCCCGTCAGCATCCACCTGTACGTCGAGGACGTGGACGCCTTCTTCAAGAGGGCGCTGGCCGCTGGCGCCAAGGAGCGCAAGCCCGTCATGGATCAGTTCTACGGCGATCGCTCGGGCCAGCTCGAGGATCCATTCGGGCATCTCTGGTGGGTGGCCACGCACAAAGAAGACATCGCGCCGGAGGAGATGCAGAGGCGCGTGGAGGCGATGTTCGCGGCGAAGAAGTAAGCGGGCGACGCACCTGACTCCGGTCCATGTCGGACCTGGAATCAGCCGTGGCGGGTGGTCCGCTGTCGATTGTGGGCCCCCCTGAACGACTATGGAGTGTGCACAGCCATTCCGCCGGGAGTGGGAACGGGTCGCCACGCCAGCCGGAGAAATCAGGTGGAGGTCACCATGAAGGCGATATGGCGCGGTCAGGTGATCGCGGAGAGCGAGCGCACCCTGGAGGTGGATGGCTACCGGTACTTCCCGCGGGAGGCCGTCCGCATGGATCTGCTCCGGCGGGCGCCGAAGACGGGGCGCGATCTGGCCTGCCCGCACGGGGTCCAGTTCTACGACGTCGTCGAGGGGGCCGAACGCAGCGAACGGGCGGCCTGGTCGTACGAAGCGCCGCGCGCGTCCATGAAGCAGGTCGATCATTGGATGGGTTTCTGGGAGGACGTCGAGATCGAGTGACCTCTCCCGGTGGTTCAGACCGGGCCCCGAATCCTCGGCTGGCGCCTCGCCAACCGATACGGCATGCTTTGGTCCTGGGGGCATCGGGTTCATGCTGAGCCTGGCCGGGGCGGTCGCCACCATCCCGATGGACCTCGGCCCCGACTGGTACCCGATCGCACTCGTGGTCACTGCCTTGCCCTGCGCCTGGCTTGGCGGGGTTCTGCACCGCATGCGGCGGGTCGAACCATGGGCAAGCCGCAGCAACAGAGTCCCAGGGCGTCCGGAAGGAGTTGGCCCCTGTCGATCTGAGGCCGCACCAGGCGACTATCCGGTGGAGCGAGCGGTTGCATCACACAGAGAGGAGATAGGGCCATGAAGACCACCGAGACAGTGATGAGCGCGACAGCGATACGGGACCACAAGGTCGTCTCCCGGGAGGAATGGATTGTGGCGCGGAAGGCGCTACTCGCAAGGGAGAAGGAATCCACCCGGCTGCGCGACCAGTTGAGCACCGAACGGCGCAACCTGCCCTGGGTGAAGATCGAGAAGCCATACATCTTCGACGGGCCGGCCGGCAAGGAAGCGCTCGCCGATCTTTTTGCCGGCCGCAGGCAACTGGTCATCTACCACTTCATGTTCGGACCGGACTGGAAGGAGGGCTGCCCGAGCTGCTCCTTCGTATCCGACCACATTGACGGCGCGCTGGCGCACCTGGCGGCACGCGATGTCACGCTGGTGATGGTCTCGCGGGCGCCGCTGGCCAAGCTCGAGGCCTTCAAGCGACGCATGGGCTGGCGGTTCAAGTGGGTGTCGTCTTACGGCAACGACTTCAACGCCGACTTTCACGTCTCGTTCACGCCGGAGGAGACGGCGCAGGGGAAGCTGTACTACAACTACACGTTGCAGGAGTTCCCCAGCGCGGAGGCGCCGGGCATGAGTGTCTTCTACCGGGATGACAGCGGCGACGTCTTCCACACGTACTCCACCTACGGGCGCGGCGTCGAGCCGCTGGTCGGCACGTACATGGTCCTGGACATGGTGCCCAAGGGGCGCGACGAGGACCACCTGGGATTCAGCATGGAATGGCTTCGCCACCACGATCGGTACGGTACCGACGAGTTCGCGGACGCGAACAAGCCCTACTGGCCGGCGGCCGGGTCGCCATCGCCCCCGACCTGCGCGTGCGGCTCGGCCGAGGCTCACCCGTGAACACTCACCGTTGCTGCGACGGGGCTGTGAGCCGCTCACGCTCTGAGCCATCGACGGCCCCGAGCGGGAATATCGAAAGGAGAGGAGCCATGGCCGCGGCAAGCACGGCACAGCGGATCGGCGCGACAACGTTCACGACGCCGTCGGATCGGGAAGTCGTCATGCGACGCGTCGTCACTGCACCGCGCCGGCTCGTCTTCGAGGCCTGGACCAATCCCGAGCATCTGCGGCAATGGATGCTGGGCCCGGGCGGCTGGAGCATGCCCGTGTGCGAGATCGACCTTCGCCCGGGCGGGTCGTGGCACTTCGTCTGGCGCCGTTCCGACGGTACCGAGATGGAGATGCGTGGCGTGTATCGAGAGATCACCCCGCCCGAGCGACTGGTCTCGACCGAGTCGTGGGGCGGCGACTGGCCCGAAACGCTCAACACGCTGGTCCTCTCCGAGAAGGACGGCAAGGCGACCATCGCGCTCACGGTTCTCTACCCATCGCAGGAGGCTCGCGAAGCGGCGCTCAAGACGGGGATGAGGGACGGCGTGTCCGAGAGCTTCGATCGTCTCGCCGAGTACCTGCGAACGATGGCCTGACGATTCTCGAGGGGACGGGGAGCGATCGGGCCCGTGGCCAGGGCTGTGTGGGACCCGGACAGCAGGTGGCGAGCGCTGAGCGGCGGGGCCGGCGGTCTCCATCGGAAAGGAGCGAGGCATGAGCAGGGTACGCGTGTTGGTCGGCACACGGAAGGGCGCGTTCATCCTCACGTCGGACGGCAAGCGCCAGGACTGGGACATCAGCGGCCCGCACTTCGCCGGCTGGGAGATCTTCCACATGAAGGGCTCGCCGGTTGATCCGGATCGAGTCTACGCATCGCAGACCAGCGGCTGGTTTGGGCAGATCATCCAGCGCTCGGATGATGGCGGAAGATCATGGTTCCCCCCCGGGAGCAAGCCCGACGAGCTGACCACTCCCCAGGGAATGCCCAAGGGCGAGAGCAACAAGTTCGTCTACGACGCCTCGTCCAAGATGGGCCAACCGCTCACGACGCACCAGTGGTATGACGGCACGCAGCACCCCTGGGAATTCAAGCGCGTCTGGCATCTGGAGCCGTCGCTGACCGATCCGGACACGGTCTACACCGGGGTGGAAGACGCCGCGCTGTTCCGCTCGACCGACGGCGGGCAGACGTGGCAGGAGCTGCCCCGGCTGCGGGGCGTGAAAGGGCACATCTGGCAGCCAGGCGCCGGCGGGATGGGCCTGCACACGATCGTGCTGGATCCGGGAAATCCCAAGCGGATCATCATCGCCATCTCGGCCGCGGGCGTGTTCCGTTCCGACGACGCCGGAAGGAGCTGGCGAGCGGCGAACCGCGGCCTGAAGTCCCCGTATGCCCTCCCCGATCCGGATGCCGAGGTGGGCCACTGCGTCCACCGCATCGCGATGCACCCGTCGCGGCCGACGGTCCTGTTCATGCAGAAGCACTGGGACGTCATGCGCAGCGACGACGCGGGCGAGTCCTGGCACGAGGTCAGCGGGAACTTGCCGACCGACTTCGGATTTGCGATCGACGTGCACGCGCACGAGCCGGACACCATCTACGTCGTCCCGATCAAGAGCGACTCGGAGCACTTTCCACCCGAGGGAAAACTCCGTGTATACCGAAGCCGGTCCGGCGGGGACGAATGGGAGCCGCTCGTCAAGGGACTGCCGCAGCGCGACTGCTACGTGAACGTGCTGCGCGATGCGATGGCCGTGGATTCGCTCGAATCCTGCGGTGTGTATTTCGGGACCACCGGCGGGCAGGTGTACGCCTCGGCCGATGCCGGCGACACCTGGGCGCCGATCGCCCGGGATTTTCCGGCCGTGCTGTCTGTGGAGGTCCAGACACTGCGATGATCCGGGTGGTGCTTCCGTATCATCTGCGGGCGCTGGCGCGCGTCGATGGCGAGGTGACGCTCTGCGTCGAGGGTCCGGTCACGCAGCGCTCGGTCCTCGACGCGCTGGAGGCTCGCTTTCCGATGCTGCGCGGGACGATCCGCGACCACGTCACGCGGCAGCGGCGACCGTTCTTGCGATTCTTCGCCTGTGAGCAGGACCTCTCCCACGACCCACCGGATGCCCCGCTGCCCGACCCGGTCGCCGCGGGGGTCGAACCTCTTCTGATCGTGGGGGCCATGGCCGGGGGCTAGAGGGGTGCGCGAGCCTTGCCCAGAGTACCGACACGGCGAGGCGACGGAGCGGCGGGCTCGGAATACCCGAGGCCTGAAGCAGATGAGCCGGCAACCTGCAGCCGGAGGGACCGCCTGGACGGAGCCGAGAAGGCGGCGGGTGGCCCCATGAGTGGGGCCAGGTCCGTGCGCAGCGGAGGGTTGCATGATCAAGATGATTGCTCTCGGGGTGGTGGTTCTGCTGGCCGCGCTGCTCATCTACGCTGCGACCAAGCCTGACACGTTCCGGGTCCAGCGCGCGACGAGCATCCAGGCCCCGCCAGAGAAGATCTTTGCGCTCATCAACGACCTGCACAGTTGGCGCGCCTGGTCGCCCTACGAGAAGAAGGACCCCGGGATGAAGAGGACCCTCGGCGGGGCGACGAATGGCAGGGGGGCCGTGTATGAGTGGGAAGGGAACACAGACGTCGGCAAGGGACGCATGGAGATCACGGAGACGTCACGACCTTCCAGGGTCGTTATCGCTCTGGACTTCGTGAGGCCATTCGAGGCCCACAACACCGTCGAGTTCACCCTGGAGCCCAACGGCGACTCCACGCACGTCATCTGGGCCATACACGGCCCGAGTCCCTACATCTCGAAGCTCATGAGTATTGTCATCAACATGGACAGCATGATCGGCAAGGACTTCGAGGCCGGTCTTGCCAACCTGAAGACCGTCGCCGAAGGCTGAGCAGGAGGTCCTCGCTGCGGGAGGGGACCATCACGGAGGCAGAATGGAGCTTGAGCTTGCCGATCCGGAACTGCTGGCCCCCCTGACCGACATCGGTCGTGCCATGCAGGAGGCCTTCGATCCGCAGCGGTTTCTGGCGGAGTTCTCCACACAGGTCCAGCGACTGCTGCCCCACGATCGCCTGATGATTGCATATCTGGAAGAGGGGGGAACCCTTTCCGTCTTTGCCGAGCAAAGCCGTCGCGGCCCAGCCGTCCACGAGGGCCGGTACACCAGTGCCTTCGACCCGGGCGGCCGCTACGAGGCCGCCGACCTCGCCCCGGAGGCCGCCCTCGCTGGGGAGGCGATTTTGGTGTGGGACTTCGCACAGGAGTCCGGGTTAACCCCGACCGGTCTCGATCCGCTCATGCCTGTAGAGATCAGCCTGCGGTCGCGCGCGGACATCCCGCTGCGCAGCGGGGGGCGGATCATCGGGGGCCCTCCTCGTCGGAAGCTTCACGGAGGAACAGCGGGAGCCCGCCAGAATCGAGGAGCAGGCGCGTCAACTGGAACAGCGGATCACCCGCTTGAATCGCTTCGGGCTCGCCGCGGAGCCGGCCGTCCAATCCTGCACACTTCGTCCATCGCTGATCAGCCACCCGCGCAGCCGTACACACCGTGCCCCTGCTCCCCAAGACACTGACTGCGCCGAGTCCCCCTTTTCAAATCGTTAGGCTGCTGCCGGAGATTGGCATCCCCACTGCAACCGGCTCGTGGCGGAACCACGCAACTGCCGGAGCTGCAGGCGGGATGCTCCCGAGGGAGGTTGTGGGTGCGCCGGTCTTCATCCGCTGGCGTCACCGGCTGGCGCGACCGGGCGCGCCGCTCTCGAGCTGAAGGGACCGCCGCGGAGCCGGCCGTCCGATCCTGAAAATCTTGTCCGCCGCTATGCAGCCATCCGCGCACGCATACACACCCCAGCGGCTCTGGCTCTCCGGTCGGATTTCGGGAGACGTATTTTCAGTGCGCTGGATTGCTGCCGGCCGTTTGCACCCGGTCTGCACTCCACATCCCCCTGAATGGCCAGAGCGGTCAAGAGGAAAGGCGCATGAGCCAGGCGGCGAGGACGATGGATTTCAAGGAGAAGGAGTCTCACATGCGGTACAAGGTATTTGGACGGCGAACGGGCCTGCGGGTCTCGGAGCTGGCGCTCGGCTGCGGCATGTTTGGAATGAAATGGGGGTACGGCGCCGAGCCGGCCGAGGCCCGCCGGATCTTCGACGGGTACGTCGAGGCCGGCGGTAACTTTCTGGACACGGCCGACACCTACCAGCTCGGCGAGTCCGAGTCCCTGGTCGGCGAATTCGTC
>DATIFO010000059.1:0-2360 GCA_035455275.1 Methylomirabilis sp. (SeqCode)
GCGCGTCCATCCCGGAGCGGGGCGATGAGCCCCCGGGCCTCCCAGCGGCGAAGCGTGCAGGGAGAGACACCGGCCAGGCGGCCTGCAACCGATACGGTGAAGAGAGGCTGCGTCTGCTGCGTCATGGGGATCTCAGAAGCGTATGTTTCCACCTCCAAGTATAGCAACGGCGGAGGGGGCCCGAAAACAGCCGAACAGAGGGGCGAAATACCTCGAAATGAGGCGATCTATGGCGAAAGAGCCCGGAGAAGTTGCCAAATCGCAGACCGGATCGGAATGCTAGCCCACGGAGGTCAAAATGCGGCTGTCTCCACCCTTCTCTCCCACCTCCCGGCCTCGGGGTTGTCGCTGGCGCGGGAGGCAGCCAGTGCGGCATCCCGGTCGTAGGAGATCCGATGGATGGTGGCGCTCCACCCCTCCTCGCGGCCGTCGAGCAGCGCGAACGACGCGTGCCAGTTGCCGTCGAATGGGAGGCCGACGCTCCCGCTGTTCACCAACAGACCTTCGGGGGCACTCCGCACGAACGGCATGTGGATATGTCCGAAGACGACGGCCGAGGCCTTGGCCTCTGCAAAGACCCGCCCCACAACGCGAGCCGGCGCATCCGCCCGCACGACGTCGCCGATGCTCCAGGGCGTCGCATGCAGGACCACCAGATCGCCGTTCGAGCCCTCCTGCCTCCACAGGAAGGGGAGTCCGGCCAGGAACCGGCGGTCCTCCTCTGCCAGATGGGCGGCGCACCACGTGATACCGTCGGTGACGGCCTGCGGCCGCCGGGTGACCCACTCATCCGTGTTGCCGCGGATGCCCGGGTAGCCACGGCGGCGGATCAGCTCCACGCACTCCGCGGGCCTGGGACCCCCCAGCGCCAGATCCCCTCCGACCACGACCTGCTCGATGCTGCGCCGGTCCAGTTCGGCCAGCACAGCCTCCAGCGCCCAGAGGTTCCCGTGGATGTCGGAGATCACGGCGATCACGCCGGCGCCTCCCCAAAGACGGTCTCCACGAAGTCCTTCATGATGCGGCCGGTGGCGCCCCAGATCTCATGCGGCCCATGATCGTAGAAGTAGACGGTGAGGCGCTCTCCCTCCCGTTCCCGCTCCTCGACGCGGAGGCGACCGGGATCGCGGAAGATCGCCAGCGGCACCGTCAGCACTTCGGCGATCTCGTGCGGGTTCACCCGCAGCGGAAGGGGATACGGGATGAGCCCCACGAACGGGGTGATGACGAAGCCGCTCACCACCGTGTAGACGTCATTGAGCGCCCCCAGGATCTCGACCTGCGCGGGAGCGATCCCGAGCTCCTCCTCAGTCTCCCGGAGAGCCGTGGCGCGAGCGTCATCATCGCCGGTATCTACAGATCCGCCCGGCAGCGAGATCTGGCCCTTGTGATGCTCCACGGTGTCGGTCCGGCGTGTGAAGAGGACATAGCCCTCGCCGCGGTCCTGGAACAGTGGCAGCAGGACGGCCGCCCGGCGCATGCGCGGGTCGTCGATGACGACCCGCCGGTGCGCGGCGAGACGCCCGCGGACGCGGCTGATGAGGTTCTCCATCTCCATTCTCAGTGTCCCTCTCAGCATGCCTCAGGTGCGGGTCCTTGGGACGAGGGCCCGCTCGGGCGAGGGCCGCGAGAATCCGAACGATTGCTCGCCCCCTGCCATAGCGGTTCGCCGCCATCCTGACCACAAGATGTTGAGCCTCAAGGAAGGAATCCCCATCCATGACGAGAATACTCCGAAAGATCCCCAGGGGGGAGGAGCCTTCGGTTCTGGGATAGACCGTCCACGACAGGCTCCCCACGAAGCAGCATCCGGTAAACCACTCCTCCTCTGCTTGCACCTCCTCCCTGGGGTATGTTGTCCCGCGCCGCCGCGCTCCCGGAGGGCGGAACACCACAGAAGGTGCGCCGATGGACTACAGACCTTTTCAAGACCGCACGCCCGATGCTCAGTATCGCGGGCTGCTCCAGCACATCCTCGACAGCGGCGAGGAAGTGGTCACACGACAAGGGGTCCCGGCCCTCCGGATCATCGGCCACCTGATGCGGTTCAGGCTGGACAATGGCTTCCCCATCGTCACCGAGCGTGACCTCGTCAGCGCCTCGAACGACCGTCCTTCCCCGTTTCAGCAGGCGCTGGGCGAGATCTGCGCGTTCCTCAACGGCGCTCAGACCCAGCAAGAGTTGGAGGCCTTCGGCTGCTACTGGTGGGCCGACTGGGTCACGCCCTCGGAATGCGCGAAGTTCGGACTCGCGCCGGGCGACCTCGGGCCCGCGTCCTATGGAGCGGCGTTCAGGCGATTCCCCACGGCAGCGGGGGAAACGTTCGACCAGGTCACCAACCTGATCGAGCAGATCAAGAC